>NZ_AKKF01000171.1 GCF_000281955.1 Caulobacter sp. AP07
TGTTCGGATACATCGTGGTGAGGTTTCGCAACGCGCGGGTCCTTGCCGATCCGGGCGGAACGGCGGACGACATCCTGGCCGTGCTTCGCTCGGAGAGGGTGTAACCTCTCACCCTCCCACCGCTTCGCGGCGGGTCCCTCCCTCTCTCTAAGAGAGAGAGGGATCATTAGGCCGCTCACTAACCTCGAAACAAATTCAACGCCGCGTGCTGCAGCAGCATGATGGTCTTGGCGTCGCGGATGCGGCCGTCGGCGACCATGGCCAGGGCCTCGTCGATGGACAGCTCCAGCACCTCGATGTCCTCGCCCTCGTCCGGATGGCCGCCGCCATCGCCGATCCGCATCGAGGCGTCGTACTCGGCGACGAAGAAGTGCAGGACCTCCGTCACCGAACCCGGGCTCATGAAGGCCTGGAAGACCGGCGTCACCGCGCCGAGGCGATAGCCCAACTCCTCCTCGACCTCCGCCCGGATGCGCGTTTCCGGTTCGGCGTCGTCCAGCAGGCCGGCGGCCGCCTCGATCAGCAGGTCGTCGTAACCGTTCACGAAGGCGGGATAGCGGAACTGCTTGACCAGCAGCACGGTGCGATGGGCCAGGTTGTAGGGCAATAGCACCGCCCCGTTCCCACGATCGTAGTGCTCGCGATGCTGGGTCTGCCAGGTCCCGTCCCGTCGCTTCCAGTCGAAGGTGGTCGTCTTCAGGACGTACCAGTTGTCGGAGAGCAGCCGTGTCTCCTGGACACGGACGCGGTCTTTTACGCTCATTCTCACGCTCCTAATCCCTCACCCGAGCCACGTAGTCGGCCGAACGCATTTCCTGCAGGCGCGACACCGTGCGCTCGAACTCGAACGACCCGTCGCCAGCCGGATACAGGGTCTCGGGCTCGCCGTCGGCCAGGGCCACCAGCTTGGCGTCGGCTTCGTAGAGCGAGTCGATCAGGGTGTTGAACCGCTTGGCCGCGTCGCGCCGGTCGGGGGTGAGCAGCGGCACGTCCTCGAGGAACAGGGTGTGGAAGCGCGCGGCGATCGCCAGGTAGTCCTGCGGGCCCAGGGCCTGCTGGCACAGGCTGGCGAACGAGGCCCGCAGCAGGCCGCCGGCGGCGCGCGGGAAGCGCATCTTGCGGCCCAGGACTTCCACGGTGGCCCCGGTCTCCTCGGCCCCGTCCAGCATGTCGGCCCACAGGGCGTCGAACGCGGCGGCGTTCGTCTTGTCGTCCGGCGACAGCCAGGTGCGGGCGGCCCGCAGCCGGTCCAGGCGGAAGTCGACCGGGCCGCGCACCGCCACCACGTCCATCCTCTCCTTCAGCATGGCGATGAAGGGCGTGAAGAGCTGGCGGTTGAGGCCGTCCTTGTAGAGGTCGTCGGGCGGGCGGTTGGAGGTGGCCACCAGGGTGACCCCTTGCGCGAACAGCGCCTCGAACAGCCGGCCCAGGATCATCGCGTCGGCGATGTCGGTGACCTGCAGCTCGTCGAAGCACAGCAGCCGGGCCTGGCTGGCGATCAGGTCGGCGGTCGGGGCGATCGGGTCGTCGCCCTTGTGCTGACCGAACCGCGCCTTGCGCTCGGCCGCGTCGCCCTTGCGCCAGGCGTCGATATGGCCGTGGACCTCGGCCATGAAGGCGTGGAAGTGGGCGCGGCGCTTCCGGTCGACCGGGGCGCTGTCGAAGAACAGGTCCATCAGCATCGACTTGCCGCGCCCCACCGGGCCCCACAGATAGACCCCCTTCTTGCCCTTGGGCTTGCGCCCGAACAGCGAGAAGCCCGGCTCGCCGGCGTTGTCGAGATCGGCCTCCAGCCGCGACAGGGCGTCGACGGCGGCGGCCTGGGCGGCGTCGGGCTTGATCTCGCCCTGGGCCAGGCGCTGACGATAGGCGGTGCGGACGGATGTAGGCATCGCGAACGGGGTTAGCGCGCGGCGGCGTTCAGGAAAAGCGGAACGTGGCCGGAGCCGGGTTCGTTTTCCTCAGGAACACCAGGAGACCGCCATGGCCCAGCCCCAAGACCGACCGATCCCTTCAGACCTCGCGCCCGAAGGCGCGACCGCGGCGCTCTATGACGCCGGCGACAACCTGGAACTCGACGCCGGCGCGACGCCGCGCAACGCCGACCTCGACCACCAGCACGGCCGCAAGACCCGCCGGGCCCGCAAGAACGAGATCAGCAACCGGCCCCTCTAGATCCCCAGGTCCTTCCGCACGAACCTGTAGGTCTCCCGCCGCTCGCAGGCGCAGGCCTTCATCTTGCCGTCCTTGCTCCACCAGACCAGCAGCGGATAGGCGAAGTTCACCCCGTTGGCCTTGAGCAGCGGCCGCAGGTCCTCGACGGTCTTGCGGCCGGCCTCGATCACCGCCGTGCGGGCCACGTCGCCGTCGGCGGGATGGAGGCCCGCCGCCGTCCAGGCCTCGACCGGCGTGGCGTCCCAGCGCTCCGACAGCGCCCAGTCGCGGTTGACCCACAGCTCAGCCACGGTCGCCCGTTCGGCCGGGGTGGACTTGGGCACGCCGTTGCGGTCGGCGCGGGCGATCTCGATCAGCCGGGTGTCGACCCCGGCCTTGTGCAGGCGCGGATATTCCTCCTGCTTGAAGCGCACGCAGTCGGGGCAGGTGCGGAAACTGACCATGTAGAGCCTGGGCCCGGCCAGGCCCGGCGACACCCAGCCCGAGCTCTCGAGAATCTTGGAGATCTCCGCCTGGTTCCTGGTGATGGTCTTGGGCCGCCAGCGCAGCTCGAAGTTCCAATAGGCCCAGACCCCCGCCCCGATGGCGACGATCACGACGGCGAGGACCAGCCAGCGGCCGAGGTTTTTCATGAAGCGCTCCTGAATGCCCGGTCGCCAACCTCGGACGGCGCGGCCTCCACGTCAAATTTCCCGCCGACCGCGCGGGGCTCGCCTTGGAAGCGGGGCCGGGCTTCTCTAGAGTCGGCGCATGGTCAATCCGCGGGGCGCGCCGGCCCGCCCCCACATCATCGACACCCTGATCGCCGAGCGCGCGCCCCGGCTGTGCGGCTCGCCGGCCTGGCCGCTGGCGCGCGGACCGCTGTACGCCCTGCTCAGCTACGGCAAGGCCCGGGCCATGGCCGACGCCATCGCTCCAATGGCCGGCCGCGAGGCGCTGGAATACGTCTCCAACCTGCTGAGCGTGAAGGTCGAGGTCCAGGGCCTGGAGAACCTGCCGGCCAAGGGTCGTGTGCTGATCGTCTGCAACCACCCGACCGGCATCGCCGACGGGGTGGCCGTCTACGACGCCCTCAAGGCGCGGCGGCCTGACCTGACGTTCTACGCCAACGCCGACGCCCACCGGGTCTGCCCCGGCCTCGACGACGTGCTGATCCCGGTCGAATGGGTCGAGGCCAAGCGCACCCTGGGCCACACCCGCCAGGTCCTGCAACGCACCAAGGCGGCGCTGGAGGCCGAGCGGGCCCTGGTGATCTTTCCGGCCGGCCGCCTGGCGATCCAGGTCGAGGGCCGGCTGACCGACCGCCCCTGGCAGGCCTCGGCCGCCGCGATCGCCCGCTGGTACGGCGCGCCGATCGTCCCGATGCACTTGACCGGCCCCTGGTCGACCCTGTTTCACCTGTTCGACCGCCGAGCCCAGGAGTTGCGCGACATCACCCTGTTCCACGAAATGCTCAACAAGCGCGGCCGCCGCTTCTCGCTGACCGTCGGCCGCCCGATCCCGGCCCAGGCGCTCGATCTCGACGCCGCCGTGGCCACCGAGGCGCTGAAACACTTCGTCGAGCGCGTGCTGCCCGCCAACCCCGAGGCGGTGTTCGGATGATCGAGGTTTCCCTGCCCGACGAGGCCGCCACCCAGCGGCTGGGCCTGGCCTTGTCCAGAGCCCTGCGGCCGGGCGACGCCGTCTGCCTGACCGGCCCGCTGGGGGCCGGCAAGTCGACCCTGGCCCGGGCCATGGTCCGCGCCCTGACCACGCCGGACGAAGAGGTGCCCAGCCCGACCTTCACCCTGGTGCAGTTCTACGACGGCCCCGACTTTCCCGTCGCCCATTTCGACCTCTACCGCGTGACCGACCCGGACGAGGCCTACGAGATCGGCCTGGAGGAGGCTCTGGAGGACGGGGCGGCGGTGATCGAATGGCCACAGCGGCTGCAGGGCCGTCTGCCGGCCAACCGACTCGATATAGACATCACACCCATCGCCGGTGAAGACGGCGAGGCGCGACGGGCGGTGCTGACCGCCCACGGGACCTTCGAAGGACGCAAGCTTGAGCTCTGATCGCGAAACCGCCCCAAAAACAGCCCGCGAAGCGGCGAAGGCGGCCTTCCTGGCCCGCCACGGTTTCGGCGACGCCCGCCGCGAGTCGCTGGGCGGCGACGCCTCGACCCGCAGCTACGAGCGCCTGCATCGCGGGGCCGAAAGCTTCATCTTCATGGACCAGCCGCCGGCCGTGGAGAGCGTGGTCGGTCCGCCGGACGCCAGCCACGCCGAGCGCGTCGCCCTGGGCTACAACGCCGCCGCCCGACTGGCCGCCGGCTCGGTCGCCGCCTTTGTCGCCACCGCCGCCTATCTGCGCGGGCGCGGCCTGTCGGCCCCCCGCGTCCTGGCCCACGACGTCGAGACCGGCCTGGCCGTGCTGGAGGACCTGGGCGACGGCCTCTACGCCACCCTGATCGCCGACGGTCAGGACGAGCGCCTGCTCTACGAGACCGCCGTCGACGTCCAGGTCGCCCTCCACGCCCAGACCCCGCCGGACGTGCTGATCGCCAATGACGGGAATGGGGACGGCGTCGCCTGGCCGCTGCTGACCTACGACACCCTGGCCCTGAAGATCGCCACCGACACCTTCCTGGAATGGTGGCCGAAGTTCGCCGGCATCCCCGCCTTCAGCGACGCCGCCATCGCCGACTGGGACGCCCTGTGGGCCCCGGTCTGGGTGCGCGGCGAGGCCGGCGCCAGCGTCTTCACCCACCGCGACTACCACGCCCAGAACCTGATCTGGCTGCCCGACCGCGACGGCGTGGCCCGGGTCGGCCTGCTGGACTTCCAGGACGCCCTGCGCGCCCACCCGGCCTGGGACCTGACCCACCTGCTGCAGGACGCCCGCCGCGACGTGTCGCCCGAGCTGGAGGCCGCCATGCTCGACCGCTACCTGGCCGCCCGGCCGGAGGTCGATCGCGAGGCGTTCATCCACGACTACCGCGCCCTGGCCGCCTCCAACGCCGCGCGGATCCTCGGCCGGGTGTTCGCCCGCCAGTCCCTGCTGGGCCGCCCGCAGTACGAGGCCTTCATGCCGCGCACCTGGCGCTATCTGGAGCGCAACCTCGAAGACCCGGCGATGGCGGACCTCAAGGCCTGGTTCGATACGCACGTGCCGCCCGAGGCCCGCCGATGACGGGGCCCCAAAATACGCCCAGGATCGCCATGGTGCTGGCCGCCGGCCTGGGCACCCGCATGCGCCCGCTGACCGACGACCGGCCCAAGGCCCTGGTCGAGGTCGGCGGCAAGGCGCTGATCGACCACATGCTGGACCGCCTGGCCGCCGCCGGGGTCGAGACCGCCGTGGTCAACGTCCACTACTTCGCCGACCGGCTGGAGGCGCATCTGGCCGCCCGGCAGGCCAAGGGCCTCGCCCCGCGCATCGTCATCTCCGACGAGCGCCCCCTGGCGCTGGAGACCGGCGGCGGCGTCAAGCACGCCCTGCCGCTGCTGGGCGACGATCCGATCTGGGTGGCCAATATCGACTCGGTGTGGATCGAGCACGGCGGCTCGGCCGTCGACGCGGTGGCCCGGGCCTGGGACCCGGCCAGGATGGACGTCTGCCTGATGCTGGCCTCGACCACCGCTTCGCTGGGCTTCCACGACAGCGGCGACGTGTTCCTGGGCGGCGACGGCGCGGTGCGGTTCAAGGTTCCGGGCGAGACGGCGCCGCTGGTCTATGTCGGCGTCCACATCTGCAAGCCGGCCGTGGTCGCGGACGGCCCCGAAGGCCCGTTCTCGCTGCTGCCGATCTGGAAGGCCCTGGCCGCCGAGCATCGGGTGCATGGCGTCGCGCCGGACGGCCTCTGGATGCATGTCGGTGACCCCGGGGCGGTGGCGGCCGCCGAGGCCCGGCTGGCCAGGACCGGCCCGGCATGAGCGCGGCGGGCCCCTTCGACACGCCGGGGCCGCGCTGGTTCTCGATCCCCGCCCATCGGCCTTTCGTCGAGGACCTGGCGCGCGGCCTGCTGACCGCCCTGGCGCCGCTGGGTCCCGTGGCCCTGGCCCGCGCCACCGTCCTGACCCCGACCCGGCGTGGGGCCCGGGCCCTGGCCGACGCCTTCGTGGCGGCGGGCGGCGGCAGGGCCCTGCTGCTGCCGCAGATCCGGCCGCTGGGCGACCTGGACGAGGGCGAGCCGCCGTTCGAGCCGGGCGAGATCAGCCTCGACGTGCCGCCCGCCGTCTCGTCGCGCCGCCGCCGGTTCGAACTGGCCCGGCTGGTCGCCGACCACGCCCACCTGCTGGACTTCACGCCCCAGGCCGGCCAGGCCCTGGAGATGGCCAAGGCCCTGGCCGAATTCCTCGACAGCTGCCAGATCGAGGAGGTGATCACCGACCACGGCCGCCTGGACGGCCTCGCCGAAGGCGACCTGGCCCAGCACTGGCAGGTCTCGGCGCGGTTCCTGAAGGCGATCCTGGCCGCCTGGCCCGTCCGCCTCGACCAACTGGGCCTGATCGACGTCAGCGACCGCCGGGTGCGGCTGCTCAACGCCCTCTCGGACCAATGGACGACCCAGCCGCCGCAAGGGGTGCTGATCGCCGCCGGCTCGACCGGCACCGCCCCCGCGACGGCCCGCCTGCTGGGCGTGGTCGCCGGCCTGCCGCAGGGCGCCGTGGTGCTGCCGGGCCTCGACGAGGGCCTGGCCGAGGACGCCTGGGCCCAGGTCGGCGAACAGCATCCGCAGGGCGCCATGAAGCGCCTGCTCGACCGCTTCGGCGCCACCCGCGCCGACGTCCGCCCCTGGTGGCCCGAGGCCGACAGCCGGGGCCGCTGGCGTCGCCGGCTGATCAACGAGGCCCTGCGCCCGGCCGAGGCCACCGCCGACTGGCTGGCCCAGATCGACCGCCTGCGGGCCGAGGCCCCGGACCTGGACCCGATCGCCGAGGGCCTGAAGGGCCTGTCGCTGATCAGCGCCCGCACCGAGGAGGAGGCCGCCGTCGCCTGCGCCCTGCTGCTGCGCGAGGCGCTGGAGACCTCGGACCTGACCGCCGCCCTGGTCACCCCCGACCAGGAGCTGGCCCGCCGGGTCAGCGCCCGCCTGGCCCGCTGGGGCGTGGTCGCCGACAGCTCGGCCGGCGCGCCCCTGGCCGCCAGTCCGGCCGCGATCCTGGCCCAGCATGTCGCCGCCCTGGCCATCGATCCGCTCGATCCGGTGCGCCTGCTGGCCGTGGCCAAGCACCCGCTGCTGCGCGCCGACGCCTTCGCCGCCCGCGACCTGGAGCTGAAGGGCCTGCGCGGCCCCGCGCCGCGCGACGCCGACCAGCTGTTGGGCAAGCTCGACAAGCATCCCGAGGCCCAGGCCCTGGCCCTGCGCGTGCTGGCCGCCGCCCGCCAGGCCGCCACGCCCTATGTCGACGACCAGGGCTCGCCGGCCGCCGCCGCCCGCGCCCTGGTCGAGAGCCTGGAGGCCCTGGCCGCCCCTGGCGACCTGTGGGCCGGCTCGGCCGGCGAGAGCCTGGCCAGCCTGCTGTCGTCGCTGATCACCGACGGCGTCGCCCTGCCGCCGGCCTCGGCGATCGGCTTTTCCGACCTGCTCGACCGGCTGGTCAACGAGGAGACCCTGCGGGTCGGCGGCGCCACCCATCCGCGCCTGCGGATCTTCGGGGCGATCGAGGCGCGAATGGTGCGGGCCGACCGGCTGATCCTGGCGGGGCTGGAGGAGGGGATCTGGCCGAAGAACGCGCCGATCGACCCGTTCCTGTCGCGGCCGATGCGCGAGCGCCTGGGCCTGCCGCCGCCCGAGCGCCGCATCGGCCTGACCGCCCACGACTTCGCCCAGGCCGCCGCCGCGCCCGACGTCATCCTGGTCCACAGCGAGCGCCGGGGCGGCGCGCCCGCCGTCGAGAGCCGCTGGCTATGGCGGCTGCGCACCCTGGCGCGCGGCGCGGGGCTGACCCTGCCCGAGCGGCCGGACGTGCTGGCCTGGGCCCGCGACCTCGACGCGCCCGGCCCCTACGCCCCGATCGCCCGCCCGGCCCCGGCCCCGCCGGTCGCCGACCGGCCGCGCAAGATGGCCGTCACCCGGGTCGAGGCCCTGACCCGCGACCCCTACGCCGTCTGGGCCCGCGACATCCTCAAGCTCTATCCGCTGGACCGTCCCGACGAGCCGGTCGAGGCCCGGGCGCGCGGCACGGCGATCCACGCGGCGTTCGAGAAGTTCGCCGAGCAACATCCCGGACCCGTCCCGGCCGACGCCGCCGAGATCTTCGCCGGGCTCTACCTGTCCGAACTGGTCGCCGCCGGCATGCCGCCCGCCGCCCTGGCCCGCGAGCGCGCCCTGGCCCGCGAGGCGGCGCTGTGGGTCGCCGACCTGGAGACCCGCCGCCGGGCGGGCGCCGAGCGCATCGTCGTGGAGGCCGCCGGGTCCCTGACCTTCGACATCGGTGGCCGGCCGTTCACCGTCACCGCCAAGGCCGACCGCATCGAGCCGACCGCCGACGGCCTGGCCCACATCCTCGACTACAAGACCGGCGCCGCGCCGTCGAAGAAGCAGGTCGAGACCGGCTTCTCGCCCCAGCTGACCCTGACCGCCGCCATCCTGCGCGAGGGCGGTTTCCCGGACATCGGTCCGCGCGAGCCCGGCGACCTGACCTATCTGCGGGTCACAGGCCGCAAGCCCGCCGGCGTCGAGGAGGTGCGGGCCGCCGCCGGGGTCGACAGCCAGGAGGCGGCGATCAAGGCGCTGAACGGCCTGCGGGAGCTGGTCGAGCGCTACGACAACCCCGCCCAGCCGTATCTGTCGCGGGTGGCCCCGCAGTTCGTGCACGACCATGCCGGGGACTATGGCCACCTGGCGCGGGTGTTCGAATGGTCGACCAGCGGCGATGACGGGGAGGGCGGAGAATGAGCCACGTCCTGTCCATTCAACAGGTCCTCCCCCTGTGGGGGAGGCGATCGCGCAGCGATCGGTGGGGGGAACCTGCCGAGGTGGGATCACTCCCCCCTCCGGCCCATTCGGGCCGCCTCCCCCACAGGAGGAGGGCCTGATCATGTCCGACGCCGCGACCATGACCGTCGACCCCCAGCGCATCGCCGCCGACCCGGCTATCTCGGCCTTCGTCACCGCCAACGCCGGCTCGGGCAAGACCAAGACCCTGATCGACCGGGTCGCGCGCCTGCTGCTGGCCGGCTCGACGCCCGAGGCCATCCTCTGCGTCACCTACACCAAGGCCGCCGCCGCCGAGATGCAGCGGCGGCTGTTCGAGCGGCTGGGCGAATGGTGCGTCACGCCCGACACCGAACTGCGCCGCCGGGTGGGCGAGCTGGAGGGCCGCGATCCGGCCACCTTCAGCCACGGCGAGCTGTCGCGGGCCCGCGGCCTGTTCGCCAAGGCGCTGGAGACGCCGGGCGGCCTGAAGATCCAGACCATCCACGCCTTCTGCGAAAAGCTGCTGCGGCGCTTTCCGCTGGAAGCCGGGGTGTCGCCCGGCTTCACGGTGATGGACGACAGCGCCTCGGCCGCGATCGCCCAGGGCGCCCTGCGGCAGGTGGCGACCTGGGTCACCGACCATGACGACGCCTTCGCCCAGGCCTATGCCCGGTTCTCGGTGGCGCTGGACTTCGCGTCGTTCGAGGCGATGTTCGCGACCTTCGAGACCCAGCGCGGGGCGATCGGGGCCTATCTGGCGGCCAAGGGCGGTCTGTCGGGCGCGATCGCCGACGTCTGGAAGGTCTGCGGCTTCCACTACGGGGCCAGCAGCGTCGAGGACGTGACCGCCGAGGCCATGGCCGAGCTGGACCGCGACCTGTGGCGTTCGATCGCCGACGTGCTGCTGAACGGCACCAAGACCGACATCAAGTGCGCCGGGCTGATGCTGGCGGTGGCCGCCGACCCGCACGCCGACCTCGACCAGGCCCTGGCGGCGCTGTTCACCGAGAAGGGCGCGGGCACACCGGCGACCTGGCCGGCCAAGACCTCGGGCCTGAAGGCCCGCGAGGACCTGCGCGCCCGCCTGCTGGCCGAGCAGGAGCGGCTGGAGGAGGCCCGCGAATGGCTGCGCGCCGCCCGGGTGGCCGAGGACAGCAGCGACGCCCTGCGGCTGGCCGGCCTCTACATTTCCTCGCACCAGGTGGAGAAGGCGGCCCGCGGCGCCCTCGACTTCGCCGACCTGATCGACCGCACCCGCATCCTGCTGACCGAGAAGGTCGACGCGGCCTGGGTGCTCTACAAGCTGGACGGCGGCATCGACCACATCCTGCTGGACGAGGCCCAGGACACCGCCCCCGACCAGTGGGCGATCCTGCGGGCCCTGACCTCGGACTTCTTCGCCGGCGAGGGCGCGGCGCGGTGGAGGGCGGGCGAGGACACCCGCACCCTGTTCGTGGTCGGCGACGAGAAGCAGTCGATCTATTCGTTCCAGGGGGCCGATCCCCAGCGCCTGCTGTCGGAGACCCAGGCCTATATCGCCCAGATCATCGCCGCCGACCGGGTGGGCAAGGCCGTGCCGCTGACCATGTCCTACCGTTCGACGGTGGAGGTGCTGAGCTTCGTCGACGCCCTGTTCTCGGCCCCGGAGACCCGCTCGGGCGTGCCGGCCCCGGCCGGCGAGGACGTGGTCCGCCACCAGCCGTTCCGCGTGGAGCACAAGGGCTGCGTCGACCTGTGGCCGCTGGAGCGCGAACTGCCCGGCGAGGAGCGCGAGGCCTGGGACGCGCCGCTGGACGCCGAGAGCCAGCACGGCGCCAACCGCCGCCTGGCCGAGAAGATCGCCGTCGAGATCCAGGCCCTGATCGCCCGTGGCGACGCGGTGTTCGACAAGGAGACCCGGGTCTGGCGACCAGCCCATCCCGGCGACGTCATCGTGCTGGTGCGACGGCGCAAGGCGCTGTTCGAGGAGGTGCTGCGGGCCCTGAAGCGGCGCGGCGTGCCGGTGGCGGGCGCCGACCGATTGAGCCTGTCGGCCCATATCGTCTTCGACGACCTGCTGGCCCTGGGCCGGTTCTGCCTGTTCCCCGACGACGACCTGACCCTGGCGGCCCTGCTGAAGAGCCCGTTCTGCGGCCTGTCGGACGACGACCTCTACGCCCTGGCCAGGGGCCGGCCGGCCACGCTGTGGCGGGCGCTGGAGCAGCGCGCCGCCGAACAGCCCGCTTGGACCGCCGCCCACGCCCTGCTGCGCTGGGCCCTGGCCGAGGCCCGCCGCCGCCAGCCGTTCGAGTTCTACGCCCTGCTGCTGGGCCGGGTGGACGACACCGTGCGCTCCAACCGCGCCAAGGTGCTGACCCGCCTGGGCGAGGAGGCGGCCGAGGCGCTGGACGAGTTCCTGGCCCAGGTGCTGGCCGCCGAGGCGCGCGGGGTGCGCGACCTGGAGGCCCTGGTCGCCGACTTCGCCAGCCTCGACATCGTCGTCAAGCGCGAGATGGAGGGCGCCCGCCGGGAGGTGCGGGTGATGACCGCCCACGGCGCCAAGGGCCTGGAAGCGCCGATCGTCTTCCTGCCCGAGACCACCATGAAGGGCGGGGCGCGCGGCTCGCCGCTGCTGGCCACCCAGGAGGGCGGCTTCCTGTGGTGCGCGTCGAAGGCCAATGACTGCGAGCCCTCGGCCCGAGCCCGCGAGCGCCGCGAGAAGAAGGACGCCGAGGAGGCCCTGCGCCTCTACTACGTGGCCCTGACGCGAGCGCGAGATCGTTTGATCCTCTGCGGCCGCATCGACGCCCGCACCAAGGACGAGAACGTCGGCGGCTGGTACGCCGCCGCCCAGGCCGCCTTCGCCCATCCCGACGTCGAGCCGAGGGTGCGCGAGATCGGCGACGAACTCGCCAATGGCGGCCGCCGGCGCTTCGGGCCCGACCCGCTGCGGGCCGAGGCCCCGGCGCCGCGCCTCGTCCCGGACGCGGTCCCGACCCCGGCCTGGACCCTGGCCCCGGCCAGGCCCGAGACCCCCGCCGCCCGCTACGCCGCGCCCTCGACCCTGGAGGACGAGGCCAGGGGCAGCGCGCCCTCGCCCCTGGCCGTGATCGAGGGCCTGGGCCGCTACCGTCGCGGCGAGATCATCCACCGGCTGCTGCAGTTGCTGCCCGACCTGGAACCCGAAGGCCGCCGGACGGCCGCCGGACGCCTGCTGGCCGCCGAGCGCGACCTGACCGACGACCAGCGCCAGGAAATGGCCGCCGCCGCCTTCGGGGTTCTGGAGGACGACCGCTTCGCGCGCGTGTTCGGCCCCGGCTCGCGGGCCGAGGTCGCGGTGGCCGGCGGCGCGGCGGGCCTGCCCCAGGGCCTGGCGATCTCCGGCCGGGTCGACCGGCTGGTGGTGACGCCGCAGCGGGTGCTGGTGGTCGACTACAAGACCAACCGCCCGTCGCCGGCCCGCATCGAGGACGCCGATCCGGCCTATCTGTCGCAGATGGCGGTCTATGCCGCCGTGCTGGCCGAGGTGTTCCCGGGCCGCGCGATCGAGGCGGCGATCGTCTGGACGGATGGTCCCAAACTCATGGCGGTTCCAGAAAAGGTGATGGCCGCCGCCCTGGCCCGGCTGTTCTAGATCATTGCCGAGGGGGCGCCGGCCCCCTAAATCTTGCTGCAAGCGGGGAGCGAATCCCCAAACCTTTGTTTTTCTTGCGCGCGCCGGCGAGGCTTTCGCCGCCGGGCGCCCAGATGGAGCTGCCTGATGAGCACCGTAGTGGTGACCGACGAGTCCTTCGAAAAGGACGTTCTGCAAGCCGACAAGCCCGTCCTCGTCGACTTCTGGGCCGAGTGGTGCGGTCCCTGTAAGCAGATCGCCCCGGCCCTGGAGCAGATCTCCGAGGAACTGGCCGACCACGTCACCGTGGCCAAGGTCAATATCGAGGACAGCCCCACGACCCCGTCGCGCTACGGCGTGCGCGGCATCCCGACGATGATGCTGTTCCGCGGCGGCCAGATGGCCTCGATGAAGGTCGGCGCCATGCCCAAGGCCAAGATCCTCGAATGGCTGAACGAAGCCGGCGTGCAACAGCCGGCCTAGACCTCACGGTTTAGCTGAAACCGCCAGCCGCCCATCCCGCTGACGCGGGGTGGGCGGTTTGGCGTTCAGGGCCTACTTCTTGCCCGACGTGACGATGAACGGCGAAACCGAGGCCGGCGCGGCCTTCTTGTCGGCCTTCGGTTTGCGGACTTCCTTGTTGGACTTCTTCTGACCCTTGGCCATGCGCGTTCCTGCCAGGACGCTCGCGCGCCGGGGATGTCCAGCACGCCGAGCCGCCCTATCGGCGTGGGGTGATATTAGAGCTCCGCCGAGCGAGGACCTAAGGGTTTCACGCCCCTCCCTCGCCGCTGTCGGAGGAGATCGCGCACGGGACGAACACCTCGCTGGTGTCCATGCGCACGCCGCGGATGGCGCGACAGGCGTCCTCATCCGGTCGATTGCGCTCCGGCATGAAGCTCAGCAGCAATGAGCGGCGCCGCGCGCCGGAGCGGTTTCGGGTCGCCCCGTGCAGCAGGTCGGCGTCGAACACCAGGATGTCCCCCGCCTCGCCCGCCAGGACCAGGGACAGGGCCTCGTCCGGCTCGCCCCGGTCGAGATGGCGCGGAACCACGCGGGTGGCGCCGTTGTCCGGCCCGTAGGGGTCAAGGAAGACCAGGGCGGCGACGGCGTTCAGGCCCGCGCCATCGCGATGCAGGGCTTGGTGGCCGCCGCCCGGCAGCGGCTCGCGCCCCTCGACCTGGCAGAGGAAGAAGGGACCGCCCAGCATCCGCCCCGCCGCCGCCAGCAGGGGTGGCAGGCGACAGGTCCGCTGCACCGTGGGATCGAGATCGACCAGGGCGTGCCGCCAGCCGACGCCTCGGGGCGAGGCCCACTGGTCCGGGGTCCCCACGCCGGCGTCGAAGGCGGCGCACAGCGCGGCGCGCCAGGCCTCGGGCACGGCGCCCCGCAACAGGAGATAACCGTCGCGGTCCAGGGCGGCGGCTTGCTCCGCCTCCAGCGGGTCGACCTGGGTGGGCGTCAGGAGATCGCTCATGGCGCTCCCTAGAACCCCACCGCGCCGTTCGCAAGGGCGTCGCGCAGGGACGCGAGCGGGCGTGGAGGCGCCAACCCCGGGTCCTTTTTTGGCTGAGGGGCGGCGTCAGGCCGCCTTCTTGGCGGCCTTGTCCTTCTTGGGCTTCTTGTCCTTCTTGGGCGCCTTCTCGGCCTTCGGGGCCTTGGCCGCCTTCAGCTTCTTGGCCTTGGCCTCGGGCTCGGCGGCGTGGACGTCGGAGGCCGCCATCTCGGCGAGCAGTTCGAGGAAGCCGGCGCGCTTGCCGGGCTTGAGCAGGGCCAGGATGCGGGCGTCGGCCATGGCCACCTTGGGGCGGCTTTCCTCCAGCACGGTGGCGCCGGCTTCGGTCAGGCTGACGGTGTTGGCGCGGGCGTCGAGGTCGGATCGGTGACGCTCCAGGTGGCCCTTGGAGATCATCCGGGCGACCATGTCGGCCAGGGTCGAGCGGTCGATGCCGGTGGCGCGGACCAGGCCCGTCTGGGTGACGCCCTCGTTCTCGGCCACGGCGGCCAGCACGGCGAACTGCCGCTGGGTGACGCCGCCGGTCCCGCTTTCCTCGACATAGATGTCGAGGGCCAGTTGCAGCACACGGTGCAGGAGATGGCTGGGCGAGCGGTCCAGAACCCCGCCCCGATCAGCCCTGTCCTTGTCGCCCTTGGTCTTGGCCATGGTCCGTCGTCCCTCGTTTCCGCCGACGGACCTTCACGTACCATGGTTCCACGTCGGTTTAACGACAGATGGTCCGTAGGCGGCCAGTTGGAAAGGGCTAGAACCCCGCGTCCGGCGGTTCCGGGGTCTTGGCCTCGTCGCCCTTGGCCATGTGCTTCATCATGAAGGGCACCTGGCTCAGCGAGAACAGGATGGCCAGCGGCAGCAGGCCGATGCGGAACTTGACCCACATGTCGGTGGTCTGGGTCAGGCGGACGATCTCGTTGGCGACCGCGGCGAAGGCGAAATAGCCGCCATAGCGCAGGGTCAGGGTGCGCCAGGCGGCGTCCGGCAGGTGCACGGCCTCGCCCATCAGGGCCTTGAGCGGCGCGCGATGGGTCAGCACCCCGCCGATCATGAACAGCGCCAGGGCGGCGTTGACCACCGTCACCTTGATCTTCACGAACACGTCGCTGTGGAACACCAGGCCCAGGGTCCCGAAGATCAGGGCCATGACGCCGGAGAACAGCGGCAACAGGGCCACCCGGCGCTCGACCAGATAACCCAGGACCAGGGCCAGGGCCGAGGCGGCGACCAGCACCCAGGTGGCGGTCTGGAAGTTCTTGGTGGCGAAGAAGGCCACGGCGAAGGCGATCGGCGCGCCGTAGTCGACGGCGGTGCGCACCCAGGCGGCGTTCTTCTTCCTGGCGGCTTCGGGGGCGGTCTCGGGGGGCGGGGTGTCGGTCATCGCTTAGTCCTCGAGTCCCACCAGCGAGCGCGAGAAGGCGCGCGCGTCGAACGGTTGCAGGTCGTCGACGCCCTCGCCGACCCCGATCAGCTTGATCGGGCTGTCGCTGGCCCGGGCCACGGGCACCAGCACCCCGCCGCGCGCCGTGCCGTCCAGCTTGGTCATCACGATGCCGGAAACCCCGACCTGGTTGCCGAAGATCTTCTCCTGGGCCAGGGCGTTGCGGCCGACCGTGGCGTCCAGCACCAGCAGGGTCTCGTGCGGCGCGTCGGGATCGACCTTCTTGAGCACCCGGATGACCTTGAGCAGCTCGTCCATCAGGCCCTGCTTGTTCTGCAGCCGGCCCGCGGTGTCGATCAGCACCACGTCGTGGCCTTCCAGCTTGGCGCGCTCCACGGCCTCGTAGGCCAGGGCGGCGGCGTCGGCGCCGGGCGGCCTGGACATGAAGTCGGCCCCGGCCCGGTCGGCCCAGACCTTCAGCTGCTCGACGGCGGCGGCGCGGAAGGTGTCGCCGGCGGCGATCAGCACCTTGGCGTTCCGGCCGGTCAGGTCGGAGGCGATCTTGCCCAATGTGGTGGTCTTGCCCGAGCCGTTGACGCCGATGAACAGCACCACATAGGGCCGAGGTCCCGACAGCGGGTCGAAGGTTCCCTCGCGGTCGACCAGCTCGGCGGCGACCAGCTCGGCCAGGGCTTCCTTGACCTCGGTCTCGGTCGACGACTTGCCGAACCGCGCCTTGCCGAAGGCGTCGGCGATGCGGGCGGCGATCGTGGGGCCCAGGTCGGCCTCGATCAGCATCTCTTCCAGCTGGTCGAGCTGCTCCTGGTCCAGCGGTTTCTTGGTGAAGGCGCCGGTGACCTGCTCGGTCATCTGTTGGGACGACCGGGCCAGGCCGGACGTCAGGCGCTGGAACCAGCCTTTTTTCTGCTCGGGCTTTTCGCTCATGGCGTTCCTTTAGAGCGTGGCAGCCGAAAGTGTGAGCGGTTTCGGCGCCCGCCACGCTCCAACTTTATAGAGATAGAGCCTGAGACAGGCTCTATCGGCCGTGGCATGAAACGCCAATGGACGCGCTAACGACCACACTGTTCTGGCTGGATTATGCCGCCGTCGCCGTGTTCGGCGCGACCGGGGCGCTGGCGGCGGCGCATCGCAAGCACGACATCGTCACCTTCGGCTTCTTCGCCGCCATCACCGGGGTGGGCGGCGGCACCCTGCGCGACCTTCTGATCGGCGCGCCGGTGTTCTGGATCCAGCGGCCGGGCTATGTCGTGGCCTGCCTGACGGCGGCCCTGGCCATCTGGCTGCTGGGCAAGCGTGGCTGGCGGTTCCGGGCCCTGCTGTGGCTCGACGCCCTGGGCATGGCCGCCTACGCCGTGGTCGGCACGGCCAAGGCGCTGAACCTCGGCGTCCATCCGTTCACGGCCGTGGTGATGGGTGTGCTGACCACCGCGTTCGGCGGCGTGATCCGCGACGTGCTGGCCGGGGAACCCAGCATCCTGCTCCGCCGCGAGATCTACATCACCGCCGCCTTGCTGGGCGCGAGCGTGTTCGCGCTGCTGACCGGGCTTGGCGTCGCCTTCTGGCCGGCCGGGATCGCCGGCTTCTTCGCCGCCTTCGGCCTGCGGGCCTGCGCGCTCAAGCTCGGCTGGAGCCTGCCGGGCTTCGCGGGCGGCGAGGAGGACGCATGAGCGAAGACGCGGAAGTCCTGGTTCCAGCCAGAACCGGCCTGGACGTCCTTGTGCTCACGACCGCTCTGACCCTGGCCGTCCTTACCCTGGGATGCTGTCTCTACTTCCTGATTTTCCCCGATGCCGCTCCGATTGCGGACGGCGTACGGGTACCGTTTCTGTCGAAATCGAGTTCCGAGGTCGTTGCCGTCTGCGCCCTCCTGGCGGCGGTCACGGTCTGGCTTGGCGCGCGAGGATTCGGCGCCCTGTGGCGGGCGCTCGACCGCCGGCCGATACTCGTGGCCAATACCGACGGCCTGATCTTTCACCCGGCCTTCCGCGCCGAGACGGCGCCTTGGCGAGAGGTCCGCCGGATTCGACAAGCGGGATGGATGGCGCCCTACCATCTCGAGATCGAATTGCGGCGACGCTTCTGGGCGGTCGAAGCGCCCCTGACGACCCGACGAATCCGGATTGGCGGTCTATATCTCGGAAACACGGGCTTCGTGCCGCCCGAGCTGATTTCACGTCTCACGGACCTCGCGGGTCGCGACGAGGATGGGCCACCAACACCCTGACCTCGCCCGTCAGGCGACCTCCTGTTCGCCGATCAGGGCTTGGGCCGGTATGCGCCAGGCCTTCGACAACAACCGGATCTGCGGCAGGGTGAGTTCGCGCCGACCATTCAAGATCTCGGAAGCGCGAGATCGAGAGGCCAGCAAGGTCGCCAGATCGGATTGGTTCAGCCCTTGGCGTTCCATCGCGAAACGGATCGCCTCCACGGGACTGGCCGCCGGCATCGGGAAATGGTCTTCCTCGTACTTGGCCAGGAGCAGGCCCAGCAGTTCGAAGCGATTGGCGCCGTCACCGCCGGCGTCGGGCTCATGGTCAAAATAGGATTCGTATTCCGCCAAGGCCGAAGCGTACCCGGCCTCGTCATGGATGATGCTGATATTCTGTACCATTACGGCCTCCGGCCGATCATGCCGGCGTGAAGGTGACGGGCGCGTGGCCCACGACGATTACACATTCTCCGGATCGATCCTGTCGTACTCCGCATGCGTGCCGACGAACTTCACCAGAACCTGCTTGAAGGTGTAGGAAACCCGCACCACCAAGCGATAGTTGTTGCCGCCGATGTCGAAGATGACCCGGTTGTCGCCGACGAAATCGACGCCGCGAAAGTCGTTCTTGATATCTTGCGGCGTTCGCCACTGAGCCGCTCTCGCGTGATCGTACCAAGCGATCAGCGGCCCCCTGGCGTTCGGGTGGGTTGTCCAGAACGCCTGCAAGATTCTCTTCGTCACGACATTCACGGGCGGACTCTTAGCATATTCCCAGGCCGGGAACAATAGATGGTTCCCGACTCGGGAACGCCAGCTTGGTTCGGGTCGTGGCCGGAAGCTGGCGCGAGCCGATCGCGCCCGACGGCCAAACCCTGATGCGCCCGCCGCGATAGTAAGATGGCTCCAGTCTCGATATAGTAGTAATTCTTGAGAAAATTCAAATAGATAAGGCAATGTTACGGTCGCCCTGGCACAAGCTGGGAGACCATGATGCTGCTACGCCTTGCCTTGCTGAGCCTTGCCCTCGCCCTGCCCGTCAAAGCCCTGGCCGACCCCTGCGTGGCGCCGTTGCCCCCCGCCTCGACGACCTTCGAGGGCGTCGTCCGCTATGTCGGCGACGGCGACAGCCTCTGCGTCAGCACGACCTCGGACCCCCGCACCTGGATCGAGGTCCGCCTCGGCGACTTCTCGGCGCCCGAACTGCGCAGCGCCGCGGGCCCACGCGCCAAGGCCATGCTCAAGGACCTGACCTATGGCCACTACCTGACCTGCCGGGCGGGACGGCAGTCCTATGACCGCGTGGTGGCCCGCTGCCGGCTGAACGGCGTGGGGGTCGGCGACCTGTTGCGGGCGCGGGGCGGGGTCGAAGGCGGAAACTGAGCCGGCGCGAGCGTCAGGTGTCGTGATCCGGATGCTGCCTCGAAACCACCGGTCCCGACGGCCCCAACGGCGGACGCACCGGCATGTCGGCCAGGTGCGCCATCCAGGCCGGGCGGCCCTCGACGGCCAGTTGCACCACCGGCTGGACCTTGGACGGATCGTCGAAAGCGAACACCGCCAGGTCGATCCCGTCGGGGCCGTAGTCGAAGGTCAGGGGCGTGCCGCAGGCGGCGCAGAAGCCGCGCCGCACCTGGTCCGAACTCTGGAAATGGGCCGGCGCGCCGCGCGTCCAGACCAGGTCCGCCGCCGATACGGTGACCAGCGCCCCGAACGGTCCGGCGAAGGCCTTCTGGCACATGCGGCAATGGCAGATCGAGGCTCTGCCGATCTCGCCGCCGGTCCGGAAGCGGACCGCGCCGCACTGGCATCCGCCGGTCAACGGGGCGCCGGTCAGGGGCTCGGACATCGGCAACCTCAGGGCTTGGTCACGGGGAGCGGGGTCAGGCGGAAGGTCACTTCATAGCCGTCGTGGTCGGACAGCACCGGCCCGCCGGTGACCGAGCCGTCGAACCGCGCCTCCACCCGGATCGGCCGGATCGACACCCGGTCGCCGTGCTTGAAGCCGATCAGGTCCTGGGTGTCGAGCCAGGGCGCGTCGCCGTCGCCGGAGATCTTGGCGTCGCAGCTGTCGGGGATCTGCTTGCAGACCTGGCTGACCACCTCGAACGGATAGTCGGCCATCACGTAGTCGTAGCGGTCGGGGGCGTGCATGACATTGAAGTCGCCGCCGACGATCAGCGGCGCGCCGGGCGTGCGGTCGACCTCCATGAAGCGCTTCAGCTCATCGGCCTGCAGGTGGTGGGCCATGCGGTTGCGGTTGCGCGGCACGCCCGAGGCGCCCTTGGAGTTCAGGTGGGTGTCGGCGATCTCGACCGGCGTGGGCAGGCCCGGCACCTGCAGGCTGACCAGCATCACCCCCTTGTTGGCCAGGCAGTCGAGGCCCGCGCAGTAGCGATAGGCGTGCGACTTGACCCAGTTGACCGGGTAGTTGCTCAGCACCCACAGGCCGCTGGAGCCCCACTTGCCCCAGCCCTCGCCCTTGCGGCGGTACATCACGCGCTTGTAGCGCGGCCGGTCGTCCTTGCTGAAGGGGTTGCCGTCGCGCTGCTTCTTCCGGGGCCCCCGGGCGACATAGGGATAGCCGCTGAGTTCGATCAGGTCGGCCGTCTCCTCGCGGAAACCCTCCTGCAGCAGGACGACGTCGGGCTCGACGCCCTTCTCGCGCAGCGCCGCCAGCTCACGGCCGATGGCCTTCAGCTTCGAGCCCCGCCCCGCGCGCACCGGCCAGGGCAGGCCCTCGACATTGTAGGTCATGACGCTGAGTTCGACCGGATGCATCGGGCCGACCGGCATGAAGACGGCCGGCGGGGTATCCTCGGTGGCCGGGGCCTGGACCGTGGTCGGCTGGGCGGGCTCGACCTGGATGACCGGCACGTCCTGGGCCAGGGCCGGCGCCGAGGGCAACGCGGCCAGGGCCAGGACGGCGATCAGGCGACGGGCCGCCATCCTCAGGCGGCGAGCTCGGCGATCACCCGGGCGCCGTCATGGCCGGTGACGCGGAAAGCGGCGATCTCGCCCTGCGGCGCGGGGCCGGTGAAGGCGATCTCGGTGAAGTCCTCGGCCCGGGCCACGCCGTCGCGCTCGACCAGGCCGGAAAGGATACGGCCCACCTGGCGGTCCAGGTGCCGTTCGAGACCAGCCTGGCCGGCCTCGCGCAGGCGCCGGGCGCGGTCCTTGATCACCGGCCCCTTGACCGGCGGCATCCGCGCGGCCGGGGTGCCCGGGCGGGCGCTGTAGGGGAAGACGTGCAGGAACGCCAGGCCCGCCTCCTCGACCAGCTTCAGGGTGTTCTCGAACGCCGCGTCGCTCTCGGTCGGGAAGCCGGCGATCAGGTCGGCGCCGAACGCGGTGTCGGGACGCACGGCCCGGACGCTGGCCACCAGCTTCAGGGCGTCGGCCCGGCTGTGACGGCGCTTCATGCGCTTGAGGATCATGTCGTCGCCGGCTTGCAGGGACAGGTGCAGGTAGGGCATCAGCCGCGGCTCGGTCTCGAGCAGCCTGAACAGGTCCGGGTCGATCTCGGCGGCGTCGATCGACGACAGCCGCAGGCGCGGCAGGGGCCGG
>NZ_AKKF01000172.1 GCF_000281955.1 Caulobacter sp. AP07
GAGTGGGCCAGCGCGGCGCTCCCCCTCCGACCCTCCGGGCCACCTCCCCCAGAGGGGGAGGATCTAAGCCCCCACCAGCTCGCGCCCGATCAGGAACCGGCGAATCTCGTTGGTCCCGGCGCCGATGTCGTAGAGCTTGGCGTCGCGGACCAGGCGCTCGACCGGCCACTCCTTGGTGTAGCCGGCCCCGCCCAGGGCCTGGACGGCCTCCAGCGACACCTTCACGGCGTTCTCCGAGGCCATCAGGATCGCCCCGGCCGCGTCGAACCGCGTGGTCTTGCCGGCGTCGCAGGCGCGGGCCACGGCGTAGACATAGGCCCGGGCCGAGTTCAGGGCGACGTACATGTCGGCCACCTTGCCCTGCATCAGCTGGAACGAGCCGATCGCCTTGCCGAACTGCTTGCGGTCGCGGACATAGGGCAGGACCACGTCCAGGCAGGCCTGCATGATGCCCAGGGGCCCCGCCGACAGCACGGCGCGCTCGTAGTCCAGGCCGCTCATCAGCACCCCGACGCCGCCGCCCACCGGGCCCATGACGTTCTCTTCGGGAACCTCGCAGTCCTCGAACACCAGTTCGGCGGTGTCGGACCCGCGCATGCCCATCTTGTCGAGCTTCTTGCTGACGCTGAAGCCCTTCATGCCCTTCTCGATGAGGAAGGCGGTGATCCGGCTGTCGTCGGTCTTGGCGTAGACCACCAGGGTGTCGGCGTGCGGGGCGTTGGTGATCCAGAACTTCGTGCCGTTCAGCACGTAGCGGTCACCGACCAACTCGGCCTTCAGCTTCATCGACACCACGTCCGAGCCCGAGCCGGCCTCGCTCATGGCCAGGGAGCCGACGTGCTCGCCGCTGATCAGCTTGGGCAGGTAGCGCCGCTTCTGCTCGGGCGTGCCCCAGCGGCGGATCTGGTTGACGCAGAGATTGGAGTGGGCGCCGTAGCTGAGCCCCACCGAGGCCGAGGCTCTGGAGACCTCCTCCATGGCGATGACGTGCTCGAGATAGCCCAGGCCCAGGCCGCCGAACTCCTCCTCGACCGTGATGCCGTGCAGGCCCAGGTCACCCATCGGGACCCACAGCTCGCGCGGGAAGAGGTTGGTTTCGTCGATCCTGGCCGCGATCGGCGCGATCTGGTCGGCCGCGAAGCGGGCGGTGGTGTCACGGATCGCGTCGGCCGTCTCGCCCAGCGCGAAGTCCATCGAGGGTGCGGTTTGGTTCGTCATGGGCATGTGCATAGCACAAACGCCCGCGGATCAAGCAGACCCGCGGGCGTTCATGCTCTCGATCCCGGGATCGGAGACTCTAGTCTTCGACCTGAGGCTCGGGGTCGCCCAGCCGGCGCATCAGCAGATAGGCCGAGGTGGCGAAGCAGATCATGCCGATGACGCTGGCGGACCAGCCGAACATCCGGATCGGCGACAGGCCCTCGCCGGCCCCGACGCTGAGGTTCCACAGGATGCCGCCGCCGAACAGCGCCAGGCCCAGCAGGCCCAGGCTGACCAGCAGGCTGACCCCGCCGAAGGCGTGCGGCTGAGCCGCGGCGAACGGCACTTCCTGCAGTTCGAGGTCGACCTCGGCGGCGCTGGTCGAGAAGCCGTCCAGATTGAACAACGACCCGCCGGGAGCCGGACGCGCCGTCTCGAACAGGTTGGGCTCGGCGGCGGCCGGGGCTTCCACGGTCGGTTGCGGCGCGAACGAGGGTTCGGCGACCGGCTCTTCCGGCGTCAGCTGGAACGGCGCGGTCACGGGATCGACGGCGACCAGGGCCTGGGGCGCCTGATAGACGGCCGGGGCCGGTTCGGCGGCGGCGGGAACGGGCGGCTCGGGCAGGACCAGGTCCTGGACCGGCGCGGCGACGCTCAGGGGGATCGGGATCGCCGCGACGCCTTCGTCGGGCAGGATGGCTTCCAGGCGCGCGCCGACCGCGGCGGCGGCCTGCTCGCTGGCGCTCGGCCCCCGGTTCTCGATCAGGGGCGCGGCGTCGCCGTCCTCGCGCAGGGCGATGGCCCTGTCGCCCAACAGGGAAGTGGTGATCGCCGCCGGCGTCTGGGCGGGGATCAGATGGCCCGCGTCATGGTCGATCCTGGGACGCAGCACCGAACTCGGCGCGGCCACCCAGCCACCGTCGGCCGGCGTCAGGAACAGGGTCTTTTCGGCCGAACGGCGGCGCACCAGGGCGTCGATGACGATCCGCTCGCCCTCGAAATCGGCCTTGCGCCACATCTCCATGGCGCAGGCGGCCTGCAGCAGCGAACCCTCGTTCAGCCGGCGCAGCACGCCCGACCGGACGAAGTTCTCGGTGCCGATGTTGAAGGCGAAACAGACCAGGGCGTCGAACTGGTTCTGGTTCAGCGGCGTGTAGACGTTCTCGTTGACCGCATGGGCCACGGTGATCAGATCGTAGAGCAGGAGAGCTTCAGCGTCCTGTTCCGAGACGGAAGCCCCGGCCCGCGCCGTCAGCGTATGGCCATAGCCCAGCGTCCAGCGCCCATCGGGGAGCTGCGCGGCTTTCATCCGGTAACCCTCGAATCTCTTGATGAGATCGACGGCGGCGCGGGAGACCTGATAACGCGGTTTCATCGCCAAGAATGACCCAGTTTGAGACAGACGCGGATGCGTTCGAGGTGCTCCGCGCAAGATGGGCGCCGTTTGCGGCCAACGCTTGGGCGCTCACCCAAATTTGTCATCCCGTTTCCGGGATGGCAGCGCCTACTACACCCTCAGTGCAACAACAGCGCCGCGATCAGCAGCACCGCGAAGAAGCCGGTGAAGTCGGTCAGGAAGGTCACGAAGATCGACGACGACACCGCCGGGTCTCGTCCCATCTTGGCCAGGGCCAGCGGCGCCAGGATGCCGCCGACCGCGGCGGTGAAGATGTTGGTGATCAGGGCCAGGCCGACGATGATCGCCAGCTTGCCGTGGTGGTCGGCCGGACCGAAGAACAGATAGGTCGCGCCGCCCATCACCAGGGCCAGGGTGCAGCCGTTGACGATGCCCACCGACAGTTCGCGCAGGATGATCCGGCGGGCGTTGGCCGTGGTCAGCTCCTTGCTGGCCAGGGCGCGCACGGCCACGGCCAGGGTCTGGGTGCCGGCGTTGCCGCCCAGGGACGAGACGATCGGCATCAGGATGGCCAGGGCCACCAGCTGGGCGATCTCGTTCTGGAAGACCGCCACGCCGCTGACGGCGATGGTGGCGGTGACCAGGTTCAGCAGCAGCCACGGCAGGCGGGCGCGGACGATGTCGACGACCGTGGCGTCACGGCCGGCGTCGCTCACCCCGGCCAGGGCCAGGATGTCTTCCTCGGCCTCTTCGCGGATGACCCCGACGATGTCGTCGACGGTGATCTGGCCCACCAGCCGCCCACCGGCCTCGACGACCGGGGCGCTGATCAGGTGGTACTTGTCGAAGATGTAGGCGACCTCTTCCTGGTCCATGTCGACGGTGATCTCGGTCACGGCCTCCATGATCTCGGCCAGGGGGGTCTCCAGCTTGCTGGTCAGCAGCAGGCTGATCGGCAGGGCGCCGACCGGGGTGAAGGACGGGTCCACCACATAGACGTCGAAGAACAGCTCCGGCAGGTGGTCGCCGGACTCGCGCACATGGTCGATGGTCTGGCCCACGGTCCAGAACTGCGGCGCGGCCAGGAACTCGCGCTGCATCAAGCGGCCGGCCGTCTCGTCCTCGTAGGACAGCGAGGTCTCGATCGCCGCGCGGTCGCCCTCGTCCATGGCGGCCAGCACCTGGGCGCGCTTGCCCTCGTCCAGGTCGTCGATGACGTCGGCGGCGTCGTCGGAGTCCAGCTCCTCCAGGGCCTTGGCCAGGGTGTGCGAAGGCGTGGCCTCCAGCACCTCCTCGCGTAGGTTGTCGTCCAGCTCGGCGATGATCTCGCCCAGCCATTCCGGGTCGAGGACCGGGATCACCTCTTCGCGGTAGCCGGCCGACAGGAAGCCCATCAGGTCGGCGACGTCGGCGGGGTCCAGCGCATGGACCAGCTCGCGCAGGCGCGCGGTGTCGCCGCGGTCGGCCGCGTCGATCACCATCTCGACATATTCGGGATTGAGGGCGTAGTCGTCGCCGAGGGCGAGGTCTTCGAGGTCCTCGACCGTCTCCGGCTCGGGAATGAGCAGATTATGGCGCGCAGCGTCGGTCAGGTCGGCTGTTTCCCGGGACATTGGGACCTCCTGACTCTTAAGACGTGCGTCCTGCGCGTGACCTGAAGCTGCGAAGGGTCAAACCCTTCCCCTGAAATGGTTAGAGCGCGCCTGACGAGTCGGAAACCGATTTCGCCAGGCACGCTCTATGCCGTTGTCTCACCTGGTGCGGTCGAGAAGACTCGAACTTCCACGGGTTGCCCCACAGCGACCTCAACGCTGCGCGTCTACCAATTCCGCCACGACCGCTCGTGGTGAGGCGCGGCAGGTAGCAAACTGAGTCTGCTTTGGGAAGAGCGGAGTTCGCTGACGGCGCACAAAGCGTCGTTCCGACGCGGCGAAGGCCTCAGACCCCGCCGGCCATGTAGTCGTAGACGTCGGCGGCGCGGGTCACCTGGATGGCGATGCGGTCGTCGCTGATCTGGATTTCGCCGCGGGCGATCGGATGGTTGTTGGCCAGGATCCAGACCTCGTCATTGGTCTTGGCGTCCAGCGGGATCACCGCGCCACGGCCCATGCGCAGCAGTTGCTGCATCGGCAGGATCGAGCGCCCCAGAAGAACGGAGATCTCGACATTGACGGCGTTGACCTGGCTCACGAAGTAAGTCCCTGGAAGGCGCACGCGACCATGGTCGGTCGCGCGATGCCCATTGCAAGACTAAGGCCGCATGCTTGATCGCCCGTTAAGCCTTGAAAATAAAGCGCTTCCGCTGCTGGGTCGCTCGGACGGCGCCCCCGTCGGCTGGGCGGTTTCGACCGGGTACGTGCCCTACCCGGCAGCCGTTGCCGCCATGGAGGCCCGCGCCGCCGCCATCGCCGAGGGAACGGCGGGCGAGCTGGTGTGGCTGCTGGAGCATCCGCCGCTCTATACCGCCGGAATCTCGTCCAAGCCCGCCGACCTGATCGCCCCCGGCCGCTTCCCGGTGTTCGAGAGCGGCCGCGGCGGGCAATTCACCTATCACGGCCCCGGCCAGCGGGTGGCCTATGTGATGCTGGACCTGACCCAGCGGGGCCGCGACGTGCGGGCCTTCGTGGCGGCGCTGGAGGGCTGGATCATCGACGCCCTGGCCGCCTTCAACGTCACCGGCGAGATGCGCGACGGCCGGGTCGGCGTCTGGGTCGAGCGCAAGGGCCCCGGCTGGTCGCGCGACGACAAGATCGCCGCCCTCGGCGTCAAGCTGCGCAAGTGGGTCAGCTTCCACGGGATCAGCCTGAACGTCGAACCGGAGCTGGAGCACTTCTCGGGCATCGTGCCCTGCGGCCAGACCGAGCACGGCGTCACCAGCCTGGTCGACCTGGGCCTGCCGGTGACCATGGACGAGGCCGACGCGGCCCTGCGATCGAGCTTCACGCGGGTGTTCGGTCCGGTGCAGGATTGCCCTTCTCCCCTTGCGGGAGAAGGAATCTAAACCGACACCGTCGGCTTCAGCGGGTTGGGCCCGTAGCGGTTGGCCCCCTGCTCGCTCGGCATGGCGCCCAGCTCGATGATCGCCCAGACCACGACGGCGGCGAACAGGAAGTCCAGGAAGTGCTTGGGCGTCGGCCAGACGGCGACCAGGGAGATCAGGATCAGGGCCGCCCACCAGCCCGAGCGTCCCCGGTCGTGCAGCCGCTTGGACAGCACGCAGGTCGCGAAGAACAGCAGCGGCGGATAGATCAGCCAGCCGGTCAGCAGGTGGATGGTCATGCCGGCGATGGCTTCATAGAGCACGGCGAAGCCCAGCAGCGCCGCCGAGGCGATCAGGAACGGCCCGCGCGCGATCCGCCCCGAGGCCGACAGGAAGAGATCCGTCCATTCGCCGCGATCGTTCATTCAGGCGGGTCCCAGCGATTCCGATGCGCCAAACCTAGGCCGCGCCGCGTCCCGGCGAAAGGCCTAGGCGAAGACCTCGGCCAGCTTGTTGTCGGTGTCGCCGCCGATGCCCTTGGGCGACTTGCCATAGCTGTTGGGACCTTGCGTGCCGTCCAGGAAACCCAACTCGACCGCGCCCCAGATCCAGCCGACAATCGGCACCAGCCAGAAGAACGCCACCCAGCCGCCGCCCCTGTTGCGATCGTGGCAGCGCTTGAGCGCCAGGGCGATACCGATCCAGAGCTGAGGGATGTACAGCAGATACTGGAGGATCGTCGAAGGGCCGTTGTTCCTTTCAGCGTCGCCGAAGATCGCGAAAGACGTCAGGGTAATCACAGCGACGACCAGGGTGAGCCCGATGTTGATCAGCCAATAGTCCCGGCGGCGCAGCCGCCCCTCGAAGCCGAACACCTTGTCCATCAACGTCATCGAATCGCCCCCATGCGCTCAACCCCAGCGCACACGATCACGCCTAGGCGAACTCCACCAGCACCTCGTCGGCGGCCACCGGATCGCCGCCCTTGGCGTTGACGGCCTTGACCACCCCGTCGCGCTCGGCCCGGATGATGTTCTGCATCTTCATGGCTTCCAGCACGCAGACCACCTCGCCTTCGCGGACCTGCTGGCCCAGGACCACGTCCATCGACACCACCAGGCCCGGCATCGGCGACAGCACCAGGCGCGAGGTGTCGGCGGCCTGCTTCTCGGGCAGCTTGTCGTGCAGTTCGGCCGAACGCGGGGTCAGGACCAGCACCAGGGCCTTGGCGGCCCGGTGGCGGATCACGAAGCCCTCGGGGGCCGGGGTGACCTGGACGGTGAAGGCCTTGCCGTCGAGCTTGCCCTTGAACACCGGCCTGCCCGGACGCCAGTCGAGGGTCTCCAGGTCGATGACGCGGCCTTCGCCCGGCAGTTCGACGCTCAGATGCTCGGCCTCGCCCGACAGCTTGACCCGCCGCTTGGCGTGGCCGACCGCGACGATCCATTCGGTGCGCACCGGGTTGGTGAGCCCCGCCTGGGTCGAGCGGGCCCGGGCGGCGTAGACCCGCTGCATGGCCGCGCCGACGGCGGTCATGACGTCAATCTGCTCAGGCGTGGGCGCCACGCCTTTGAAGCCGTCGGCGAACTCGTCCTTGATGTAGTTGGTCGAGATGACGCCCGAGCGGTAGCGCGCCTGGTCCATCACCGCGGCCAGGAACGGGATGTTCTGGCCCAGGCCCTCGATGTGGAAGTCCTCCAGGGCCCGGCCCATGCCGTCGATCGCCGCCAGGCGGGTCGGGGCCCAGGTGCAGAGCTTGGAGATCATCGGGTCGTAGTACATCGAGATCTCGTCGCCCTCGCGCACCCCGGCGTCGTTGCGCACGGTGTAGCCTTCATGCTGTCCCTCCGCCGGAGGGGCGTAACGGACCAGGCGGCCGATGCTGGGCAGGAACTTGCGGTAGGGGTCCTCGGCGTAGATCCGGCTCTCGATGGCCCAGCCGTTGATCTTCAGGTCCTTCTGTTCGAAGGCCAGCTTCTCGCCCCAGGCGCTGCGGATCATCTGCTCGACCAGGTCCAGGCCGGTGATCAGTTCGGTGACCGGGTGCTCGACCTGCAGGCGGGTGTTCATCTCCAGGAAGTAGAAGCTCTTGTCCTGGCCGGCCACGAACTCGACCGTGCCGGCGCTGTCGTAGTGGACCGCCTGGGCCAGGGCGACGGCCTGGGCGCCCATGGCCGCCCGGGTCGCCGCGTCGAGCAGCGGGCTCGGCGCCTCCTCGATGACCTTCTGGTTGCGGCGCTGGATCGAGCATTCGCGCTCGAACAGGTGGACGACGTTGCCGTGCTTGTCGCCCAGCACCTGGATCTCGATGTGGCGCGGGCTCTCGATGAACTTCTCGATGAAGATCCGGTCGTCGCCGAACGCCCCGGCCGCCTCAGCGCGGACGGCGGGGAAGCCTTCCTCGACGTCCTTGCGGTTCCAGGCCACGCGGATGCCCTTGCCGCCGCCGCCGGCCGAAGCCTTGATCATCACCGGATAGCCGATCTGCTCGGCGATCGTCACGGCGTGGGCGGTGTCGTCGATCTCGCCGATGTGGCCCGGCACGCAGGAGACGCCGGCCTTCTGGGCGAACTTCTTGCTCTCGATCTTGTCGCCCATCGCCGAGATCGCGCCCGGGTTGGGGCCGATGAACACGATGCCCTCGTCGGCGCAGCGCTGGGCGAATTCGGCCTTCTCGGACAGGAAGCCGAAGCCCGGATGCACCGCTTCCGCGCCGGTCTGCTTGCAGGCGGCGATGATCTTGTCGGCCACCAGGTAGGACTGGTTGGCCGGGGCCGGACCGATGTGCACGGTCTCGTCGGCCATCTCGACGGCCAGGCTGTCGGCGTCGGCGTCGGAATAGACCACGACCGTCTTGATGCCCAGGCGGCGGCAGGTCTTGATCACCCGCACCGCGATCTCGCCCCGATTGGCGATCAGCAGCTTCTTGAACATCAGGCCATCCCCTACGCGCTTCTCGTGTCTCGTTGGACACGGACTAGCAGGCCGTCAGAGGTTTGCAACGGCGCCGCGGCGTGACACTATTCATGACACCGGTTTCCATAGAGGGCCGAGGGGGAGTGACGTAGGGTGAGGGTACAAGGCTCCGACCGGTTGCCTGGCGCGAGCGCGGCGGCGCGGCGATGAATGATTCCGACCCCACGCGCCCCTCGATCCTCGACCGCCGGATCGTCGGCTCGGCGATCCTTTCCCCCAGCCCCTGTCCTGACCGCCTGATCCAAAGGAACCCCTCGATGTCCCGTAAAGCCACGCTCGCCCTGATCGCCCTTGGTGCCGCCCTCGTCGCCAGCCCCGCCCTCGCCCAGACCGCGCCCGCCGCCGTGCCCGCCGCGCCGCAGGCTCCGCCCTACGGCCGCGCCGTGACCCTGGCCGAGGCCAAGACCGTCGTGGCGGCCGCCGAGGCCGAGGCTCGCAAGCAGGGCTGGCTGATGGTGATCACCGTGGTCGAGCCGAACGGCGCCCTGGTGATGAGCGAGAAGATGGACGGGGCGCAGTACGGCTCCAATGACGTGGCCCGGCGCAAGGCCGAGACCAGCGCCAATTTCCGCCGGCCGACCTCCTATTTCCAGGAGGCGGTGAAGGGCGGCACGCTGAACGCCATCTTCACCGGCGCCCTGGCCATCGAGGGCGGCGAGCTGCTGATCATCGACGGCAAGATCGCCGGGGCGATCGGAGCCTCGGGCGGTTCCGGCGCCCAGGACGGCCTGATCGCCCGGGCCGGCGCGGCGGCGGTGAAGTAACGCTCCCCCAAACGTCCGTCATCCCCCGACTTGTTCGGGGGATGACGGATGAGGGTGGGTCAGCCTTCCAACTCCTTGGCGAACATCGCCACGTATTCGTCGTGCGCCGCGCCGGCTTCCGGGGCGACCAGGCGGCAGATCGCGGCGCTGAACGTCACCGGAGACGTGCCCGCGGCGGTGACGAGCCGGCCGTCGGTCACCGCCTTGGCGGTGTCGACATAGCCGTCGGCCCCGGCATAGTCGGGCGCGGTCTTGGCCAGCCAGTCCGCGCCGTTCGAGGTGTGGGCCTTGCCGGTCAGCAGGCCGGCCCGGGCGGCGGCGACCGTGCCGGCGCAGATCGCGCCGATGATCTTGCCGTCGGCCTGGGCCTGGCGCAGCAGGCTGAACAGCGCCTCATCCCGGTATTCGACCCAGGCGTCCGAGCCGATCAGCAGCAGCACGTCGGCGTCGGCCAGCACCGGGTCGGAAAACTTGTAGTCGGCCGCCGCCAGCACCCCGCCCATCGAGGTCTGCGGCTCGCCGTCCGGCGTGGCGATCTCGACCTGGACGCCATAGTAGCCACGCAGGGCCGGCAGCACCTGCCCGGCCTCCCAGTCGGCCCAGCCCGGTTGCAGGAAAGCGACGGCGACGGTCATGGGAAAATCCTTTCAGCGACTCGGAAATGAACGCGACGAGCCGCTTCTATGCTCCGCCGCGCCAAGATCTGTCAGCATGTTGTCACGAGGCCCACCCCTATCGTTCGCGCTCCCGAGATCCTAGATTGTAGCCCATGACCGACACCGCCAACCTTTCCGCCACGGGCTTCGACCTGACCCCGCCGACCGAGCCCGAGCGCCTGCGCCTCGAGGCCGACCTGACGGCCGAGGAGGCCCGCGTCCTGCTGCACCACGGCACCGAGGCCCCGTTCTGCGGCGGCCTGCTGGGCGAGAAAAGCCCCGGCGTCTATTGCTGTCGCGAATGCGGCCTGCCGCTGTTCGAGCACCGGACCAAGTTCGAGAGCGGCACCGGCTGGCCCAGCTTCTACGCCCCGTTCGACGAGGCCCACGTCAAGGAGGTGCGCGACACCTCCTACGGCATGCTGCGCATCGAGAGCCGCTGCGCCCGCTGCGACAGCCACCAGGGCCACGTGTTCCCCGACGGCCCGGCCCCGACCCGGCTGCGCTACTGCATCAATTCGGTGTCGCTGCAGTTCGTGAAGGCCGGCGATCCCCTGCCCGATCCGCTGCATCGCGGCGACAAGGTCGCGACCTAGAAAACGCCGCTCGTCCCGACCCACGCCGGGACGAGCGGAAACAGGGGTTCAGGCGTCCACCGTCGCCTTGGCCGTCGACCCGACGCCCAGGCCGGCGTTGATCGCCGCGGCGTAGTCGGACGGCTGGGGCGCGCCCGAACCGTCCGACGCCTCGGTCGACCAGATGCCGCCGCTGTTCCACAGGAAGCCGCCGGTGATCCCGGTTCCGGCCAGGCCCGCGAAGGTCTGCTCCAGCGAGGCCGGGTCGCCGCCGTCGGCCCCGAGCACGCCGTAGCCCGGAACGATGAAGGCGTAGGCGTCGGCCACGCCGGTCCCGGGCGTGTCCTGCACCGCCTGGGCCCACTCGGTCGGCGAATTGCCCCCGCCGCCCGCATAGCACTGCAGGTTCATCCACTTCACCAGCTGGGTCCCGGCCTCCGTGTAGACCCGGGTCAGGCAGCCGGTCCAGAAACTGGTCGCCGTGTACGGACAATAGGTGGCGAACAGCCCCAGCGACCCGACGTCCTGGGTCAGGGTGACGATCATCGCCTGGTCCTGGGCGGTGTAGTCGCCCTCATAGTCGAAATCGACGCCGGTGACGCCGAAGGTCGACTTCAGGACCGCCAGATTGGCCTTCACCTGGTCGCGCGAGGCCAGCCAGGCGGTGAAGTCGCTGGTGGTGCCCCAGGCGCCCACCGAGACCAGCAGGTCGCGCACGCTGCCGCCGGTCATCAGGGCCGAGATCAGTTGCGGGAAGTCGGGATTGACGCCGCTCTTGTTGTCCGTCGCGTACTGGATCTGGCCGCCGCTGACGAACAGGGTGTCGTTCAGATAGAGGTCGCCGCCGGCGTGGATGTGGATCGACCACAGGATCACCGTGGTGATCCCCGCGTTCAGTTGCTGGACCTGGGTGGCGTAGGGCACGGGGGGATTGGGATAGCCGTCCTGGAACAGGCCGTTGCCGTAGATGGCGATGGGATAGGCCGACATGGAAAAGCCTCCGGCTCGGGATGAGCGGCGGGAGGTTAGCGCGACAAATACACTCTTGAGTGTATTTTTTGATCACTCTCGCGTGACGAGGTTTCCGCCTTCAGTGACCATCGGCACGCTGTAGGTCAGGTAGCCGCGCTCGACCATGCGCCGCATGGCCTCGTAGACCTCGGCCAGTTCCTCGTAGGCGCCGCGCAGGGCGGCCAGCCGCGCCGTCTGTTCCGGGGTGATGGCCGAGGCGGTCTCGGTCATGGCCACGGCCTCGGCCACCCAGCGGGACCGGGCCAGGGCGGCGGCGACCGCCAGGCGCTGGAACTTGCCGGAGTCGCTCTTGCCGACCACCTGGGCGATGACCGTGCTGTTGGAGGCGAACGCCGTATAGTCGATCTGCTCCAGATGGCCGCGCAGACGGCGCTGGGTCTGCGGATCGGTGTCCTGCGGCTCGAAATGATCGTTCGAACGGCGAAAACTCGATGTCACGGTCGAAGACATGACGAACTCCGATGACGCCCGCCATGTTGACGGACGTGCGAAAACTCTGCGCCAACAGCCTTAACGGCCCATTGAGAAGCTTCAGCGCGGACGGCGGACCCCACGCTTGCCGGGGCGGCGCGCGAGGCTCATGCTGATCCTTGGGGGCACGGATTTTGGGGGCGCGGATTGGAGACCGTCATGGACGTCCGCCTTCTGCTGCTCGGCATGATTGGCGTCACCGCCTGCGCGGCGGCGCCGGCCGCCCCGACGGCGCTGGCGCGCGGCGGTCCCGTGGCGCTGGGCGCCGCCCCCGTCCGCCTCGAACTCCCGCTCAGTCCCGCCCTGCGCGATAAGGCCGCGTCCGGAAGCCGGTTGCGCCTGGCGCTCGGCCAGTTCACCGCCGCCGCCCAGCCGGGCGTGCTCTACCGCGTCAGCCTTGAGGGCGATCCGGGTCCGGCGCTCGGCTACGTCAACTTCTACAATGTCGTCACCGGGGGACCGACCGAATTCAGCTTCGAGGCCACCGAGCCCCTGGCTCGCGCGGCGAAGGCCGGCCGGGTCGTCGTCGTGATCACGCCGGTGGGAACGCCCAACCCCGACGCCGGGGCCGGGATCGGCCGCATCGAGGTTTTCGCCCATTGATTGCGAGCTACTTTTAAGTGCATTAATTCTTCCAGCACGTATGACGGTATCGTCAGCGAACGGGGAGAAGATGCGATGGGTTCGGTATCAAGACGCCTGATGATCGCCGGTGGCGCGGCCATTCCCTTCGCCCAATGGTTCGGGGGCCAGGCCTGGGCGCAGGGGGTCTCCATCCGCCGCGACCTGTCCACGCCGGGCGGCCAGGCCGACCTCCAGAAGTACGCCAAGGCGGTCAAGATCCTGACAGCGCTGCCCGAGAGCGACCCGCGCGGCTGGATGTTCCAGTGGTACATCCACGCCGTGCGCGGCGACCGCACCAAGGCCGCCGAGCTCGCCCGCGTCTATCCGGCGCCCAGCCCGCAACGGCAGCTGGCCCAGGATTCCTGGAGCACCTGCCAGGCGCACGGCCCCGGCACGGTCGAGGACTACTTCCTGCCCTGGCATCGGATGTACGTGTTCTTCATCGAGTCGATCATCAAGAAGACCTTGAACGACCCGACCTTCGCCATGCCCTACTGGCGCTACACCCAGCCCGCCCAGCGGGCCCTGCCCGCGGCGTTCCGGCAACCGGGTTCGCCGACCCTGGGCACGCTCTACCGGCCCAACCGCAACAGCTGGACGAACGCCGGCTCCCCGATCGACCAGGGCGTGGTCCCCTCGCCGCTCAACACCTCGTCCCTGCTGCAGAAGAGCTACCGCCCCGCCAGCGGCGATCAGGGCTTCTGCATGGGCATCGACTTCAACCTGCACGGTACGGTGCACGTCCAGACCGGCAACGGCGTCGGCATGGGCTCGGTCGCCTGGGCCGCCTACGACCCGATCTTCTGGATGCACCACTCCAACATCGACCGCATGTGGGGCAGCTGGAACAAGAACGGCGGCTGCAACCCCAGCGACGCCGGCTGGCTGAACAAGACCTTCATCTTCCCCGACGCCAACGGCCAGAAGATCATCGCCAAGGTCGGCGACTTCAAGGCGCTGGCGCCGCTGAAATACACCTACGACCTCTTCGAGCCCGGGCCGAAGATCGGCGTCTGCCTCAACCGGGTCTTCAAGCTGGCGCAGCTGCCCCATATCGCCCTGGCGGAGCGCCCCTTCCCGATCGATCCGCTGGGTCCGGTGGCGATCAAGCTTTCGGCGCCCAGGGAGAACGTGCCCAAGGCCAATCTGAAGCTGCTTCAAACGGCCGGCGCCGCGCGCCCGCGCCTGGTGATCTCGGCGCTTCAGGCCCAGATTCAGCCCGAGGTGCTGTTCCGCGTCGAGATCCAGGCCAACGAAAAGGCCCGGCCGGTGACCGTCGGCTTCCTGAACTTCTTCGACGCCGTGGCCAGCGAACATGCCGATCACGCCGGCATGGACCAGGGCGGCGACGCGCCGTCGGACAAGTTCTTCAGCTTCGACATCGGCGACGCGGTCAGGGGCCTCACCAGCGAACCCATCGTGACCCTGACACCGGTCGGAAAGGGCGCGACCGACAGCAAGCCGGTGGTCGGCTCGGTCCGCGTCATCCAGGGTTAGGACCAGGCGGAAGCGTTCCTCACGGCGCGAGGAACGCTTCCGCCTCTACCCCAGCGCCTTCCAGCCGAACGCCAGCAACGGCCCGCTGTCGGCCGCGAAGTCGGCGATGACGGCGGGCAGGTCGGGGCCGGCGATCTCGGCGCCGGTCAGGGGACGGCGGACCAGCCAGCGGGTGCGCTTGAGCGCGGGCTCCAGCGGGCCGCCGGCGTGATCCTCGAAGCCCTTGGGCATGCGCTTGACCGGATCGCCCGGCTCGATCGGCAGACCGGCCTTGGCCAGCGCCTTCTCGACCTTGGTCCAGGCGGCCGGATCGGCGGCGATCGCCCGGCGGAAGGCATCGATATGCGGGCGTTCGGTCAGGTAGAAGCCGGCCGCCGCGAACGGGCCGTGGCCATAATAGCCCTCGTCCTCGCCGCGCGCCGACGGCAGGGTCGACGGGTCCAGCGGATCGATCGTCTCGGGGTCGAACGCCGGCCGCGAGCCGCCCTCGGGCTCGATATGCACATAGACCAGTCCCGGCGACAGCTTCTGGCCGTCGCGCGTGAGCGTGGCCGAGACGTGGGTCTTGTAGGGCCGCTTGTCCTTGGAGAACCGCACGTCGCGGTGGATGCGGAAGAGGCTCTTCTTCGGATCGCCCGCCAGCGGCAGGCCGCGCGCCGCGAAGGCGTCGTTCAGGGCCAGGATCAGCGCGGCCAGGCTCGGCTTGAGGCTGTCGTCATAGGTAGCGCGGTGGGCGGCGAACCAGTCGCGGTCGTTGTGCGCGGCCAGGCCGGTCAGGAAGGCCAGGTCGGTGGTCGCGAAGCCGGGGAACGGGGTGTGAGTCATGCCCGTTATGCTAGCGCCGAAACACCACGCGCGTCCCTGCTGACAAGTGCTGTCAGCAACCTGCGCCAAATGGAACATTTGAAGAACAGAAAACCTTGCGCGCTGTCCCGGACGGGTGGAGTTTCGACGCCGACACCAACCCCAATCCCAGGAGCATCCGCATGAGCACCCAAGAGATCGCCACCGACCTGGTGGCCCTGTGCAAGGCCGGCAAGTTCGACGAGGCCGGCGAAAAATACTGGGCCGACGACGTGGTCAGCTACGAGGCCATGCCCGGCGACATGGCGCGGATCGCCGGCAAGGACGGCGTGCGCGGCAAGGGTGAATGGTGGGCCGCCAACCACGAGGTGCACGGCGTGGAAGTGACCGGCCCCTATGTCAACGGCGACCAGTTCGCGGTCGGCTTCAAGATGGACGTCACGCCCAAGGCGTCCGGCGAGCGGACCACCATGGACGAGGTCGGCCTCTACACGGTCCGCGACGGCAAGATCGCCGAGGAGCGGTTCTTCTACTGAGGACGCTCCCCTCCCCGTCATCCCCCGACTTGTTCGGGGGACCCAAGCGGCGCTTCCGATGATCACCGGGTAGCTCGGCTTGGGTCCCCCGCATGAAGCGGGGGATGACGACCGTGAGGGCCGCGGGAGCTGGCCCGCCGCAAAATCCCGAAACGCTACAGCTCCAGGAACGCCTCGAAGCCGCCGAAGATCATCCGCTTTCCGTCGAACGGCATGTTGGTCATGCTGTCCTTCAGGCGCGTATCGGCCATCACCTTGGCCATGATGTCGTCGCGCGACGCCTTGTCCTTGTAGGTGACCCACGAGAACACCACGACCTCGTCGTCCTTGGCCTGGACGGCGCGCGGGAACGAGGTGAGCTCGCCGTAGGGCACGTCGTCGCCGATGCATTCGACGTAGGACAAAGCGCCGTATTCCATCCAGACCGACCCGCCCAGCTGGGCCATCTTCCTGTAGGCGTCGAGATTGGCCTTGGGGACCGCGAGCACGAAACCATCGACATAGGACATGGCGTCCTCCCTTTTCGTTGTGACGAAACAAGGACGCTCGGGCGGCGGACGTTCCGACAGCGGCGTGCGATTTTACCGGGCGACAGTCCGCAGGGCGGCCAGCCGGGACGGCGCGAACAGCGAGCGCGGCTCGGCGGCGACCAGGTCGCGGGCCCAGGGGTCCGAGTTCTCCAGCCAGGCGCGAAGCTGGCCAGCAGCGCGCGGATCGCGGGCCCGCAGTTGGACCAGGACGGCGGCCAGGTCGCGGTCGGCGGCGGTCAGGGCCGCGCGTTGCGGGGCCAGGCCCGGCCCGTCATAGCGCTCGAAGACCAGGCCCAGCCGGCCGCGCGCCGCCTGGACCATGGCGATCGCGGCGGCCGGGTCGTCATGGTCCAGGGCCATCAGCCCGGCCCGGGCGGCCCGGCGGGCGTCCTCGACCAGGTCGGCGGCCTTCGCGGCGCGGGTCGGCTGGGGCGGACAGGCGGCCGGCGACAGGGCGCGGACATAGGCCGCCAGCCCGTCCAGCACGGCGGGCGGCGGCTCGGCCCCGTCGAACTCGTCGGTGACCAGGCCGTGGATGAAGGTCTCCAGCGCCCGGCCGTCCGGCGCGCGGGACACCTTCAGGGCGGACGCCGGCCCGCTGAGGTCGGGAATGGGCTTGGGGTTGTCGATCCCGTCCCCCCGGTGGCTGCTGAACAGCGACGAGGTGACGTCGGCCGTGCCCGGCGGGCCCGAGACGCCGGGGAACTGGAAGTCGGGGTTGGACCGCCCCTCGCGATGGCAGGACTCGCAGGCCAGGCCGGCCCGCGCCGCCTGGCCGCCCAGCAGCAGCGGCGAGCGGAAGGCGGCGCGACCCAGCTCGACGCGATAGGCGGTCTGGGCGTCGGGCGCGGCCGACAGGCATTCGGTCGGCGTCCGGCCCAGGGCGTCGGTCAGGTCGACGCCGGCCGGCAGCCAGCGCAAGGCCCGCAGCGACGGGACGGTCGACGCGGCCAGGGCGCCGGCGGTGGTGAGGGCGGCCAGGACGAGGGCCAGGCTCAGCTTGCCTTGCATGGACACTGACGCCCCCACGGCCTTCGCCTGAAAGACGGAAAGAATGCGGGAATCCAAGCCCAGACCACCGCGCTCTAGCGCGGCGGCTCGTGGCCCAGGTCGATCCATCGCCGCAGGTCCTCCGCCTGCGGACAGCCGAAGCCGCAGATGTCGTCCAGCTTGGCCAGCATGCGCCGCGCCCCGGCCATGTCGCCGCGCTCGACCTTCAGCTCGCCATAATATTCGGTGGCGCCCCGGTGGTCGGGATCGATGGCCAGGGCCTGGCGGTAATAGGTCTCGGCGTGTGCATAGTCCCCCAGCTTGCGGTGGGTGTAGCCGATATAGGTCAGGACGTCCGGGTGCGGCCCGAAGGCGGTCTCCGCCGCGCCCAGGGCCGACAGCGCCTCGGGGTAGCGGCGGTCGTTGATCAACCCGACGGCCGTCAGATAGGCGTGGTCGCCCTCGGCGGCGTCGGGAACCAGGGTCGGCGGCGCGCCGCGCAGCGCGGCCGGGGCCAGCGGCGACAGGGCCGCCTCGACCGCGGTCACGGCGCCCTTCAGTTCGCCGGCCTGGGGACAGGTCTCGCCGCAGGTCGCGGCCTTGGCCTTCAGCAGGTCGAGTTCGGCCTGGGCCTTGTCGGTCTCCTTCAGCCGCGCCAGGGTCACGCCCAGAGCCTGATGACCGGCCACCCGGTCGGGATCGATCTTCAGCACCTTCTCGAACGAGCGCCTGCCGCCCTTCAGGTTGCCCTGCTCGGTCTGGGCCGCGCCCATCAGCAACAGCACGTCAGCGTTCTTGGGGGTGACCGTCAGGACATGGCCGAAGGCCTTTTCGGCGCCCTTGTAATCCTTGTCGCGCAGGGCCGCGACGCCCTTGGCGTACTCCGCGGCCGCGTCGTAGCTGGGCGTCGACATGCTGGGCATCGACCCCATCGAGCCGCCTCCTCCGCCGCCGTCGGCCAGGGCGACCCCGCCTGCGGCCCATATGAGCAGCGCCGCCGCCATCGACAGCAGCATGGGTCGTTTGACGAGAGTCACGGCCTTCCCCCATTTCGGCGGATCGAAATTCAACATAACGTCGTTTTTCGGAGTGCGCGACCCAAGATTCTCCAGCTCACAGTCGCCCTTCGAGGCGGCTAGTGCCGTTGTCCTGCCGGAGGAAAGGGTCGTGGGGTTAGGTCCGCGTGCGCTTCAACAAATCACGCGCCGGCCGCGTTGCGTCTGAAATCCTCAGAGGCGAAATTACTCAGCCGCCCATCCGAGCTCGCGGGTATAGTTCTGAAGCTTTGTAAGAATGTATTGCGCAACCGTTGATCTATATTTTGGCGCAAGAAACTCCCCCTTTCGCCAGGTATATTCAATCGCAATTACAGAATCATTATATATAATAGCATTATCCGGAATCAGCTGGCAAAAGTCTAGAATCTTCTCACAACTAACTATAAATTCTGGAGAGCCCTCCTTTGCGCTGGCAGCCAGAAAAGCACGCCAAGCATCTGCCATTATACTATTCAACTTCTTGTCTTTTCCAAGATTGAAGCCGCGCTCTGCAAGCAATTGAAATGCAGCGGCAGCGTCCTTGGCTGGCGTCCCCCTGCCTTCAAATCGCGAAAGCGTCTCGCCGCGAAGCAGCTTTCCGACGTCCGTTCGGCCAAGATCTCGAACTGCTCGGGAAGCTCCAACGCGCGGAACACCCAAAGAGTCGAGGAATTCATCAGGGGTTGGCCCACAATTTCTGATCGCTGACATGGTTGCAGCAGGTGACAAGAACAGCACATGCGCGTTTAACTGAACAATCGCTCGCGTCAGCAAACCTGGGCGGGTCGCCCACCATTTCCCAATAACAGAATCAGGCGTCGCAGCAAGAAGCCCCGATGTATCCAATAGCCCATACCGACTACTGTTCGTCAAAGATGAAAGAACACCAGGATCGTCACTTTCACTAACAATTACAATTACAACTTCTACTGGCTTCTGGAGACTCTTACGAAGCGAAAATAAGTTTTTGTTAAAGTCGTTTTTTATTTGCCTAAGAAATTCCCCCAATGATGGATATTCATCAGGGCGATAGTTCCTAGGATCGACCCCAATACCCTCCAGGCTATCGACAGAGTTAGTCAACCTAAGCGTGTTAATGGCAACATCAGCCCATGTGTCTCGTGGCGGACCATTTATCTCAAGAACTTTTACAGGTTGTCTGCCGGCTATCGCTTCATATCTTGAACCGATCTGGGTCGCGGCTTCATTGTCGGTTTCGGGCCAAAATATCACCGCTGCTAACCCGCCGGGCGGGGCCCGCAGGAAACGCTTGATCGCCGAGAGCTCCTCCGCACTGGGAGGCGATGACTCCCGGTGATCGACGTTGATCGGTATTACGCGCTTCTCGTTCGCGGGGAATGCCTTACAGAAACGCTCAACTTCTCCCGCCAGCGCGTCGAAGGTAATCGCACCATTGTACTGTAGCGTCGGAGTAAAATCCTTCGCACGCCATTGATTTGCTGACGCTGCAAAGGTGGTCTTTCCGGCTCCAGATTCACCGGCCAGGGGCACTAGCGTACCCTGCCCTCCTGATCGAACAGAATCTACGACACTTGCCAGATGATCGAGAGATCCCTCCGTAGGCTCGACCAAAATATTGGCTAACTGGTCGCCCACGAGACTATGCAAAGGCTCGTAGCGGTCAGGAAGCTTCAAAGATGAGAGCAGATCGATCCGCTCTTTGTTTGATGTCATAGCGACCCCGGCGGCGAATTTGACATCAACGTGGCCAGCTATTTGATTCGTGTCACTCTACTTTCACTCCAACCTCGGTCGCCCCCGCTCCCCAAACTCACCAGCGGCAATACCGCAGAGGTCATGCTCAAACCCTATGGAAGCTCACCACAAGATCGGCAACCGCCCTCGTGATCTAGCCGCCAGCTAGACCACGAGGGCGACAACTCCACGTCAAGCCGGGGTCTTGGGCGTCTTCAGGTAAATCTCCGAGCCCTGCTCGCGGAACTTGTCGCTCATCGCGGCCATGCCCTCCTCGATCGAGTTCGGGGCCATGCCGGCCGCGAATTCGCGGACTTCCTGGCTGATCTTCATCGAGCAGAACTTGGGACCGCACATCGAGCAGAAGTGGGCGGTCTTGTGGGCTTCCTTGGGCAGGGTCTCGTCGTGGAAGGCCCGGGCGGTCTCCGGGTCGAGGCCGAGGTTGAACTGGTCCTCCCAGCGGAACTCGAACCGCGCCCGGCTGATGGCGTCGTCCCACATGGCCGCGCCGGGGTGACCCTTGGCCAGGTCAGCGGCGTGGGCGGCCAGCTTGTAGGTGATGACGCCGGTCTTGACGTCGTCGCGGTCGGGCAGGCCCAGGTGCTCCTTGGGCGTCACGTAGCAGAGCATGGCCGTGCCGAACCAGCCGATCATCGCCGCCCCGATCGCCGAGGTGATGTGGTCGTAGCCAGGGGCGATGTCGGTGGTCAACGGGCCGAGCGTGTAGAACGGGGCCTCGTGGCAGTGCTTGAGCTGCTCGTCCATGTTGGCCTTGATCTTGTGCATGGCCACGTGGCCCGGCCCTTCGATCATCACCTGCACGCCGTGCTTCCAGGCCACCTTGGTCAGTTCGCCCAGGGTGCGCAGCTCGGCGAACTGGGCCTCGTCGTTGGCGTCGGCTGTCGAGCCGGGACGCAGGCCGTCGCCCAGCGAGAACGACACGTCATAGGCGCGCATGATCTCGCAGATCTCTTCGAACCGCTCGTAGAGGAAGTTCTCCTTGTGGTGGGCCAGGCACCACTTGGCCATGATCGAGCCGCCGCGCGACACGATGCCGGTCACCCGCTTGGCGGTCAGCGGAATGAACGGCAGACGGACGCCGGCGTGGATGGTGAAATAGTCCACCCCCTGCTCGGCCTGTTCGATCAGGGTGTCGCGGAAGACTTCCCAGTTGAGGTCCTCGGCCACGCCGTTGACCTTCTCCAGCGCCTGGTAGATCGGCACCGTGCCGATCGGCACCGGGCTGTTGCGGATGATCCAGTCGCGGATGTTGTGGATGTTGCGGCCCGTGGACAGGTCCATGACCGTGTCGGCGCCCCACCGCGTGGCCCAGACCAGCTTGTCGACCTCGTCGGCGACGGTGGAGAGCACCGCCGAATTGCCGATGTTGGCGTTGATCTTGACCAGGAAGTTGCGGCCGATCGCCATCGGCTCCAGCTCGCCGTGGTTGATGTTGGCCGGGATGATGGCCCGGCCGCGCGCCACTTCCTGGCGGACGAACTCGGGCGTCACAAAGTCGGGGATCGAGGCGCCGAAGTCCTCGCCGTCGCGGATGCACGGGCGGTCCTGCTCGCGGCGCAGGTTCTCGCGGATGGCGACATATTCCATCTCGGCGGTGATGATCCCGGCCCGGGCGTATTCCAGCTGGGTGACCAGCTTGCCCTGGGTTCCCTTGAAGATCGGGCGCTTGGCGGTGAACTGCGGGGCCAGGTGCTTGCCCTGGGCGAAGCCGTTGTCCTCGGGCTTCACCTCGCGCGGATTGGCCACCAGCTCGCAGTCGCCGCGGGCGATGATCCACGGCTCGCGCGAGCGCTCCAGGCCCTGCTCGATGTCGATCTTGGCGTGCGGGTCGGTATAGGGGCCCGACGGGTCGTAGATGGTGACCGGCGGCTCGTTGGCGCTGGGATGGACCGCGACCTCGCGGAACGGCACCCGGATGTCGGGGAACAGCGAGCCGGCCTGGTAGACCTTGCGCGAGCCGGGGCGTTCGCCCGTCGGGATCGCGCCGATGGCGTCTTTGATGGGCAGTTGAACGTTCATTTCGGGCGCTCCTCAAGCGTTAAGGAGACCCGGACGTGTCGTGCTAAGTCGGTCTACGGAAAGGGTTTTTTGGCCCGGTCCGCGTTCCCTCCCTTCGCCGGCATGACCCGGATCAGGTTCGACGGGTCAGGGCCTGCGCCCAATCTCAGCCGCGCGAAGCGGCCCCCCGGTGAACGGGGGGACACTAGGCCGACTGACGTGCGGGTCAAGGGCGCGGCGCAAGCCTGTCCCGCGCGCGGTCCAGCAGGGAGCGCCGGGCCAGGGCCCGTTCCAGCCGCTCGAGCGCCGCCAGCGCCGCCTCCGCCTCCTGGTCCAGCTCGACCGCCGCCTCGGCCAGGGCGCGCCACAAGGGCGCCAGCCGCTCGACCAGGGCCTGGCCCTGGTCGGTCAGCCGCAGGGCCCGCCGCCGCCCGTCGCGAGCGTCCGCTTCCCAGCTGATCAGCCCGGCCGCCGTCAGGGCCTGGCGTACCTGGCTGACGGCGACGTGGCTGACCTCCAGGGCGGCGGCCAGCTCGCCCACCGACAGGGGCCCGAACAGCGACAGCAGGTTGAGCACACCGAACCAGCGCTGTTCGAAGTCCACGCCGATTTCGGCATAGAGCCGCCCGGCGTCCCGGTCGATCCGCTCGGACAGGCGGCGCAGGCGCGCGCCGATCGCCGCCGCCCCGGCGCGGGTGGTGTAGGCGCCGAGATCGGGTGGGTCCGCATCCGCCATTGACAATATCCGTAAGCACTTACATTTCTGGAGCTCAGCTTTAGCGGAGATCGGCGCGGATGAACAGACGGCGTTTCATGGCGGCTTGCGCCCTGGCGGCCGGGAACGGATGGGCGTCCGACAGCTGGCGCCAGGCCCTGGATCCCTCGGAACCCCAGGCGGCGCGGGCCTGGCTCCGGCGATGGCTGGCGGTGTTCAATACCGGCGATCCCGTCGCCTATCGCGCCTTCGTCCTGGCCCACGCCCCCGACCTGGCGCCCTATGTCGACGAGGACCTGGGGGTGCTGGAGGCGTCCGGCGGTTTCGACCTGCTGCGCACCGAGGTCGCGGGCCCCGACGCGGTGACGGCCTTCGTCAAGGACCGCGCCTGGGACCGGTTCTCGAAGGTGACGCTCAGCGCCGAGGGCGACGCGAAGATCTCCGACCTGACCTTCGGCGGCGCCCCGGCCCCGGCCGGGTTCCAGGTCCCCCGGCTGGACGAGCGCGCGGCGGTCGCGGCCCTGGCCGCAAAGCTGAAGCGCCAGGCCGGCGCGGGGCTGTTCTCCGGCGCCGTCCTGGTCGCCCGAAGCGACCGGACGCTGTTTCGCGCCGCCCATGGCCTGGCCGACCATGACCGTCGGCGGGCCAACACCCCGGGCACGCGGTTCTGCATCGGCTCGATGGGCAAGATGTTCACCGCCGTGGCGATCGTCCAGCTGATCCAGGCCGGACGGCTTGGCCTGACCGACACCGTCGCCACCCACCTGCCCGACTATCCGAACCCGGCCCTGGCCAGGCGCCTGACCATCGAACAGCTGCTCACCCACACGGGCGGCACGGGCGACATCTTCGGCCCGTTCCACGACGCCCACGCCGCCGAACTGGTCACCCTGGCCGACTATGTCCGGCTCTACGGCCCGCGCGCGCCGGTCTTCGAGCCGGGCGCGCGGTGGGGCTACAGCAACTACGGCTTCGTGCTGCTGGGGGCGATCCTCGAGCGGGTCGGCGGCCAGCCCTACGAGGCCTGGTTCGCCGAGCGGGTCTTCCGGCCCGCCGGGATGACCGCCACCAGCCAGCGCCCCGACGGCGGCGGCCCGACCGCCCTGCCCTATACCGGCACCGTCCGCTCCGGCCTCCACGCCCCGACGCCCTATCTGGGCCTGCCGGCCGGCGGCGGCTATTCCACGGTCGACGACCTGCGCGCCTTCGCGACCGCCCTGAACGACCACCGGCTGCTCGACCCCCGGCACACCGCGCTCCTGACCACCGGCCGGGTGGACGCCTCCGGCGGTTCGCGCTGGGCGCTCGGCTTCAGGGTCCAGACCCGCAACGGCGAGCCCTGCCACGGCCACGGCGGCGGCGCGCCGGGGGTCAACGGCGACCTGGCGATCTATCCCCGCTCGGGTTACGTGACCATCGCCCTCGCCAACCGCAGCCATCCGATGGCCGCCAACGCCAGCGAATATGCCGGCAACCGCCTTCCGACTCCTCCGACGACGACGTGACGGGGCCGACCTTCACGAACGCGTGAGGCCTGTATCGATACCGCCGGCATGCCCGAATAGCGGGATGTGACCTGACGGGCCCATCCGGCCGCCGTCCGGTCGCGCACGCAAGCAGGCAAGGAAAATATCGGCATGGCTCGATCAGATCTCGACACGCGGGTCGCCCGCGATCCCGACCGCCGGGCCGTCCTGGGCGCGGCCCTGGGTTCCCTCGTCCTGGCGGCGGGCGGAACGCCCGCCCTGGCCCGGACTCCGGTCCGCAACATCGTGCTGGTCCATGGGGCCTGGGCCGACGGCTCGTGCTGGACGGACGTCATCGTCCGGCTGCAGGCGGCGGGGTTCAACGTCACCGCCGTGCAGAACCCGCTCACCTCGCTCGCCGACGACGTCGCCGCGACGAGGCGGGCCCTGGCCCTGCAGGACGGCCCGACGGTGCTGGTCGGCCACTCGTGGGGCGGGACGGTGATCACCCAGGCCGGCGACGATCCCAAGGTCACGGCCCTGGTCTACGTGGCCGCCCGCGCGCCCGACGCCGGCGAGGACTTCAACGCCCTGGCCGCCCGCTACCCGACCATGCCGGCGCGGGCGGGCGTCCTGAAGGCCGACGGCTTTTCGCGGCTTTCGGAAGAGGCCTTCCTGAAGCACTTCGCGGGCGACGTGGAACGGAGCCGGGCCCGCGTCCTCTATGCGGCGCAGCAGCCCATCGCCGACGACCTGTTCACCGGCAAGACCACCGTCGCGGCGTGGCGGACCAAGCCGTCCTTCTACGCGGTGTCCGCCCTGGACCAGACCACCTCGCCCGAACTGGAACGGTTCCTCGCCGCTCGGATGAAGGCCAGGACCATCGAACTGGCGTCCAGCCACCTGTCGATGATCTCCCACGCCCCGGCGATCGCAGACCTGATCTCGACGGCGGCGAACGCGACGGGTTGAGGCCGGCGCCTACAGCGTCCGCGCCGCGAACGTGTCGCAGGCGCCCGGGTCGCCGGCGTCGTAGCCCTTGCCGAACCACCGCATGCGCTGGGCGCTGGTGCCGTGGGTGAAGCTGTCGGGCATGACCCGGCCCTGGCTCTGTTCCTGGATGGCGTCGTCGCCGACCGCCGCCGCCGCGCCCAGGCCGTCCTCGATGTCGGCCCGGGTGATGGCGATGCCGCCGCCCGAGGCCTCGGGCGCGTGCCGGGCCCAGACGCCGGCGTAGCAGTCGGCCTGCAGCTCCAGCCGCACCGAGCCGCTGGTCGCCCCGCGCGCGCCCATCCGCTGGGCCTGGTCGGAAGCGCCGGTCAGGGTCTGGATGTGGTGGCCGATCTCGTGGCTGATCACATAGGCGCGGGCGAACTCGCCCTTGGCCCCGAAGCGGGTTTCCAGCTCGTTCCAGAAGCTGGTGTCCAGATAGACCTTGCGGTCGGCCGGGCAGTAGAACGGCCCCATGGCCGACTGGCCCGTGCCGCAGCCGGTGCCGGTCGCCTGGGTGTAGAGCACCACGGAGGCCGGCGGCGTGTAGCGGATGTCGTGCTTGGCCAGGACCGGGCCCCAGACGTCGGCGTTGGAGGTCTCGATCACGTCGATGAACTGGCCCTCGGCGTCGGCGACCTGGCCGCGCGAACCTTCCTGGGCGGCGGGCTGCTGCGTGCCCTGGACCGCGTTCATCGTGGTCTGCGGATCGACCCCGAACACGAAATAGCCGATCAGGGCCAGCACAACCGCGCCGACGCCGCCGCCCGCCACCCCGACCGGCCCCAGGCCGCGCCGGTCCTCGATATTGCCTGAGCGGCGTCCCCGACCCCATTCCATACGATCGTTCTCCGGTTTGTTCTGGCTAGCTAGTAGGCGGGCGTGATGGCGCGCAGGCGGGCGTTGCTCTCGGCCAGGCGCTGATCGGTCAGCGCGTCGATGCGCGCCGCGTCGGCGGCGAGGTCGGCGGCGTCCGGTCCGCGCAGCGGAACCACCGGCAAGGCGGGCCGCAAGGTCGGCTCGGTCGGCGGGTTGGCGGCGGACTCCAGCGCGCGCAGGGTCAGCTGGGTGTTGTAGCGGTTCTGGGCGGCGGAGATCTCGCGCTGGGCGGCCAGGAGGCTCTGGCGGGAGATTTCCTGCTGCTGCCGGATCTCGCTCTGTTGCCGCAGGACCCTCAGATCGACCTGGGCCAGCGCCGGCGGGCCGACGGCCAGCAACGCCGCGGCGGCGCCGATGGCCGTCGTCATCCAAAGTCGAGCCGTAGGCATCACGCGCGCTCCGAGTCTCCCGGGCCCCGAGCCTAGCGCATTCCGCGCGTCGGTTTCAGGGCCGCTTGACGGTAAAACGCGTCAGCTCCTTTTTCGGCGCATCCCAGTCGGGATCCAGTTCGGCGGCCTTGCTGTAGTCGCGATAGGCGGCCGTCACGTCGCCCAGGTTCTCATGGGCGATGGCGCGGTTGTAGAAGGCCTTTTGCGGATCCTTGACGCCCAGGGCCAGGCCCCGGTCGATCTGGGTCAGACCCTCGCCGTAACGCTTTGTGCCGACATAGGCCGCGCCGCGATTGACGAAGGCCTCGCCCAGGTTCGGATCGATCTGTGACGCCGCATCGAAGTCGCTGACCGCGCGGACATAGTCGCGCTGGCGCATCTGCAGCACGCCACGGTTGACATAGGTGCGGGCGCGGTCGCGGAAGCTCAGGGTCTCGGTCTCCAGGGCCAGGGTGCAGGTCGTCACCGAGGCCCGGTCCGAGCGGCCGTTGATCGCGGCGATCGAGCAGTCCTTGGCCGCGCCGCCGCCGATCACCAGGGTCGAGGCGCTGGCCGCCCCGGCGCACAGCAGGGCGGTCGCGGCGAGGCCGGCGGTCCACGGGGCGGATTGAAGCCAAGCCATGCGTTTCTCCCATTCCGGGCGCGGCCGTCTGGCGAGACGCGCGCGCCCCTCCTTGCCGAAACGATGGGAGCAGTCGCGCGGAAGCCGCGCCGGGTCGTGCTTTTGTGGGCGGCAACATAGCACGGCCATGCGCTAGGCTGTAGGGGATCGACGATCGCCGGTTCTTCAGAGTGAGAGACGCCCGCATGCATCTGGCCCGCTTCCCCCGCGCCCGCTTCGCCCACCTACCCACGCCGCTGGAGCCCTTGCCCCGCCTGGGCGCCGAGCTGGGGATCGACCTGTGGGTCAAGCGCGACGACTGCACCGGCCTGGCCGGCGGCGGCAACAAGACCCGCAAGCTGGAATTCCTGCTCGGCGAAGCCTTGGCCCAAGGCTGCGACACCCTGGTGACCCAGGGCGCGGTGCAGTCCAACCACGTGCGCCAGACCATCGCCGCCGGGGTCCGCTTCGGCCTGGCCAGCGAGATCATCCTGGAGGAGCGCACCGGCTCCAAGGCGTCCGACTACACGGGCAACGGCAATGTGCTGCTCGACCGGCTGATGGGCGCTTCGATCCGCTTCGTGCCCGGCGGGACCGACATGGTCGCCGAGCTGGAGAGCAGCGCCGAAGCGGTGCGCCAGCGCGGCGGCAAGCCCTATGTGATCCCCGGCGGCGGCTCGAACACGGTCGGGGCCCTGGGCTATGTGGACTGCGCCCGCGAACTGGTGGTCCAGGCCGACGAACGCGACCTGAAGATCGACCGCCTGGTCACCGCCACCGGCAGCGCCGGCACCCACGCCGGCCTGGTGGCCGGCTTCGCGACGCTCAGCGTCGACATCCCGATCCTCGGCTTCGGCGTCCGCGCGCCCAAGGCCAAGCAGGAGGAAAACGTCTTCAACCTGGCGCTGGCCACCGCCGAGACGATCGGCGCGGCAGGCCGGGTGACCCGTGAGATGGTGGTCGCCGACTGCGACTATGTCGGCGCGGGCTACGGCCTGGTCGACCAGGGGGTGATCGACGCCCTGACCCTGGCGGCCCGCACCGAGGGCCTGCTGCTGGACCCGGTCTATTCGGGCAAGGCGATGAAGGGCCTGATCGACCAGGCCCGCAAGGGCGCGTTCAAGGGCCAGCGGGTGGTGTTCCTGCACACCGGCGGCGCGCAGGGGCTGTTCGGCTATCAGAGCGAGCTGGAAGCGGCGCTGACGGCCTGATTTGACAATAACGGTCGTCATCCCCCGCTTTATGCGGGGGACCCAAGCTGCTTTGGCCTTCTTGCATCGCCGCTTGGGTCCCCCGAACAAGTCGGGGGATGACGAACCTTGGAGAGGTGGAATTGATGACCAAGACTCTTCCCCCAAAGGTGTTGGGCGTCCTCGGCGGCATGGGCCCGGCCGCCACCCTGGACTTCCTGGCCAAGCTGCAGGCCGCCACGCCGGTGGCCCGTGAGCAGGATCACTTGCGGGTGCTGGTCGACATCAACCCCAAGGTCCCCGACCGCAACGCCGGCGACGACGCCGCCGGCCCGGTGCTGGCGGCCATGGCCGTGGGCCTGCGCGAGGCCGGGGCCCAGGTCCTGGCCATCGCCTGCAACACCGCCCACGCTTACGCTGAGCAAGTAAAGGCCAGTGGGCTGCCTCTGGTGGACCTGATCGAGACCGCCGGCCTGGCGGCCCAGGCGCACGGCGCGGCGCGGGTCGGCGTGCTGGGCACCGGCGGGGCCCTGGCCCTCTATCGCCGGACCTTCTCGCGCCAGGCCATCGAGGCGGTCACCCTGGACGACCACGAGCAGGTCGAGTTCATGGCCCTGCTCTACCGCATCAAGCACGGCGACCTGGGCCCGGCCTCCCGCGAGACCATGGCCGCCCTGGCCCACCGTCTGGTCGGCAAGGGCGCGCAGGTGGTGGTGGCCGGCTGCACCGAGGTGCCCTTGGTGATGGGCGCAGCCGATCTGAGCGTGCCGTTCATCGACGCGACCGAGGCCCTGGCGCGGCGGTGCGTGGCGGTGTGTCTGGCGGACTGACGACGCTCAGCCGCCGAACGGACTGGCCGATATCAGCGCCGCCACCGGCAAGCCGATCAACGCGCCCCAGAAGGCGGCCTTCAGCAGGGCACGGTTCGCCGTACCGATGTTCAGCTCCGGATGGCGGTCGCCCCCCTTCTCCGACACCCGTCGCAGCGGCGGGACCCAGTAGACCGCAGAATTGACGACCACGCCGCCCAGGCAGACCGCCGGCCAGATCAAGGCCAGGAGCACTACTACCGCCTGCGGCTGGACCGGCCCGCGCAGGATTTCGGCAAACCGTTCGGTGTCCTTAGGGTGGAAAGCCACATGCAGCGGCCAAAGGGCGTATCGGCTAAAGGCGCCCATCAGTCCAAAAGCCAAACCGATCACCAGTAGTCGCTCAATGGGCTTCCACCACGACCGTTGCGCTTCCTGCCGCGCCCGAAAGCCGGGACGCAGCTTCTCCATCAGCGGATCGAGGCTCATTCGGCCGCCCGCGCCATTTCGACGAACGGCGACACCACGCCCATCGCCCGCGAGACGTAGATCTCCTTCTCGCCCACCGGCGCCACGTAGTGGAGCGCCGCCTCGGCCTCCGCCCGGCCGGCGCCGCGCAGGATCATCCAGGCGGCGAGATATTGCGAGGCCAGGCAGCCGCCGGCTGTCGCCACGTTGCCGTTGGCGAAGAACGGCGCGTCGATGACCTCGACGCCGGCCTCGACCACCCAGGGCTTGGTGGTCAGGTCGGTGCAGGCCGGAACCCCGTCGATCAGGCCCAGCTTGGCCAGGATCAGCGTGCCCGAGCACTGGGCGGCGATCAGCTGGCGCGACGGGTCGAGGCGGATCTGGGACAACAGGCCGGCGTCGGCGGCGACCTCGCGGGTGCGCACGCCGCTGCCGATGATCACCGCGTCGGCCTGGGCGGCGAAGGCCAGCGGCTGCTGGCGGCGCACGGTGACGCCGTTCATCGAGGTCACTTCCTCGGTCGGCGCGGTGATGTGGGCTTTCCAGCCCTTGGGCTTCAAGCGATTGAGGATCGCCGCGGCGATGAACGAGTCCAGCTCGTTGAAACCATCGAAGGTCAGAACCGCGATCTGCATGGGCGTCGCTCCTCGCCCCGAGCAGTGCCACGGGACGGGCGACGCATCAAGGCGGCGGCGAGCGCCCTACTCGGCCGCGAAACGCGCGAAGCTGCGGGGTTCGGGCTTGATCGAGACCTGGGTCCGGATCCCCTCGTCGAACAGGGCGCTGGCGTAGTCGAGCGCGGCCTTGTAGGCGGCCTCCTGGGTCGAGTGGCGCGACAGGGTCTGGCCCTGACGCTCCACCGCCCAGTCGAACGGCTTGGTGACAACCATGATCGAGTCCATGGCCTGCTCCTGATCCGACGGCTCCGGCGCCGCACGTGATCCCCCGCAGTCATAGACCCCCGATTCCGCCTCCCCGACTATGCAGAACGGCGCAGTTTCGATCCGTGCGCGTCGGTTTCGGCGGCGCTAGTGGCCGCAGCAGCCGCCATGGCCGCCACCGCCGTAGCGACCGCCGCCGGACACCGTGACGCTGCTCGAGGACCGGGCGCTCGAACTGGCGCTGGACGCGGCGCCGACGCCCGACCAGGCCCGGCCGTAGCCGCCCGCGCCGTAATAGGGCTGACCGCCGTACGACCGGCCGCCGTAGGACCGCCCGCCGTACGATTGCCCGCCGTTCCAGCCGCCGCCGACGCCGTACCGGGCCGTCGTCCCGCCGTAATAGTAGCCGTCGAGCGACTGGGCGTAGCCGTCGCCGGCCAGGTAGCTGCCCTGCGAGCTCCAGCCGTCGCCGTCATAGCGCTCGCTGTAGGACTCGTAGCTTTCCTCGGAGCTCTCGACGGCGGAACCGCCATAGACGCGGCCATGGTCCTGGTAGACACGGCGGTCGTCGTCGCAGTCGCAGCCGCGACGATAGTCGACCCGCGGCGGCTGGCGCTCGACATAGACCGGCACGCGCTTCTCGATGATCCGGTCCACCGGACGATCGACATAGACCGGGCGATCCACAGGAACCTCCACGCGCCGCTCGACCACGCGGTCGACGGGGCGATCGATATAGACCGGGCGATCGACGGGACGGTCGACGACGCGCACCACCGGCACCTCGACGCGCTTCTCGACGATGCGGTCGACGGGAACTTCCACCCGCTTCTCGACGATGCGGTCCACCGGACGATCGACATAGACGGGGCGGTCGACGGGCTTTTCGACGATCTTGACGACCGGAACCTCGACCCGCTTCTCGACAATCCGGTCCACCGGACGGTCGACATAGACCGGGCGATCGACGGGCACTTCGACCCGGTGTTCGATATAGACCGGCTGCTTGACGATCTTGTCGACATAGACCGGGCGTTCAACGACCCGCACCCGGACCGCCGGCTTTCGCGCTGGCCTGGCCTTGGCGACGGGCGTGACGCGGGCGGGATAGCCGTCCGCCGCGGCGGTCGAGACCAGGACCGGGCCCAGGGCGGCGAAGGTGATCGCCGCGGCTCCGATCAGGAGAATGTTCTTCGGGTTCATGCCTAGCGCCTTTCCGACTCCGCCGCTCCGCGCTTGCCGGCCGCTTCCCCCGAAGCGCGGTCGAAAAAACGTCCCATTCTGGGTCGCGACATGGGAGTTGCAGCAAGGCCTGGACCACGCCCCGTCCCGCTCGGGCGGACTACAGCCCGAAGATCCGCCTTAGCCATTTCGGCACACGGTGCGGACGAGGCTCCGCCTCGACCGCCGCCTCGTCGCCGCCGGCCTCCCCGCGCGAGACCCTGGGGACCGGCGGACTGTCGCGGGCGATCAGGCCGGCCTTCAGGCCGCTGGTCATGACGTCGCGCCAGATGCGGGCCGGGATGTCGCCGCCGACCACGCGGCTCATCGGCGAATGGTCGTCGTTGCCGACCCACACCCCGACCACCAGGTCGCCGGTGAAGCCGACGAACACCGCGTCGCGATAGTCCTGGGTGGTGCCGGTCTTGCCGTAGGCGCGCTGGGAAAGGCGGGCGGCGCGGCCAGTGCCCTCCTGAACCACTGCCCCCAGCATATCGAGCAAGGCGGCGCGCTGGCCGGGGTCCAGGGCCACCGTGGTCGGCGCGGCGACGCGCGGGCGGCCGTAGGGCTCGACCGGCGTCTTGCCCGAGGCCACGGCGGTGTAGGCGGCGGTCAGCTCCAGCAGGCTGGTCTCGGCCGTGCCCAGGGCCAGGGTGGCGTCGTCCTCGCGCAGCGGCGAGGTGATCCCCAGGTCACGCGCCGCCTTCACCACCGCCGGACCACCGGCCGTCTGGTAGACCCGCGCGGCGATGACGTTGTTGGACTGGGCGAAGGCGTCGCGCAGGGTCAGGTCGCGCCCGCCGCCGCCTTCGTAATTGCTGGGCGTCCAGCCGCCGATGGTCACCGGTGCGCCGACCACCAGGCTGTCGGGGCCGGCCCCGTCGCGCAGGGCGGCCAGGTAGACGAACAGCTTGAAGGCGCTGCCGGGCTGGCGCTTGGCCTGGACGGCGCGGTTGAACGGACTCTGGCGGTAGTTTCGCCCGCCGACCATGGCCACCACCTGGCCGTCCGGCCGCATCGCCACCAGGGCCACCTGCCCGGCCCTGGCCCCAAGGCGCCCTGGGCCGGACGACGCCATGCCCCGCGCCACCGCCCGCTCCGCCAGGCGCTGCAGGCGGGAGTCCAGGGTGGTGGGGACCTTGACCTCGCCATAGGCCGCGCCGTCGAAAGCCGACTTGACCTGTGGCGAGATCCAGTCGGCGAAATAGCCGCCCACCGGCAGGGCGGCGCGGGCCACCGGGACCTTGACCTGGCCGGCCTCGCGCCCCTGCTCGGGCGTGATGGCCTTGGTCTCGACCATGGCGTCCAGCACCAGCCGGGCCCGCCGCCTCGCCGCCTCGGGGTGGTCGACGGGGTCGAGGTCGACCGGGGCCTTGACGATCCCGGCCAGGATCGCCGCCTCGCCGATCGTCAGCTGTTCGGGCGGCTTGCCGAAATAGTGCCGGGCCGCCGCGCCCAGGCCGTAGACCCCGTCGCCGAAATAGATGCTGGAGAGGTAGCGCGACAGGATCTCGTCCTTGGACAGCCGCAGCTCCAGCCACAGGGCGATCATCGCCTCCTGGCCCTTGCGGCGCAGGCTGCGCTCGGGCGCGAGGAAGGCGTTCTTGGCCAGTTGCTGGGTGATGGTGCTGCCGCCCTGGACGGTGCGGTGGGCCTTGGCGTTGACCACGAAGGCGCGGGTGACCCCCACCAGGTCGATGCCCAGGTGGTGGTAGAAGCGGCGGTCCTCGATGGCCAGGAAGGCGGCCGGCACGTGCTTGGGCAGCGCCGTGATCACCACCGGCGGCTCCTTGTAGGCGCCGCGCCGGGCGAACGGCTGGCCCCGGTTGTCGAGCAGGATGATCGCCCGGCTGGGCAGCGGCTCCAGGGCGCGCGAGATCGGCAGGCTGGAGCCCAGCCAGACCAGCGGCGCGACCAGCGCCAGCAGCGCCCCGAGCCCAACCCCGAACAGCAGCCGGCGCCTGATCACGAAGGCGCGCGCCGCGATCCAGGCCGGGGCCAGTCGGGCCTTCACATCCTCTGGGACCATACGCGCCGCGCCTCCTCGGCTCAGCGCCGCTCAAGCTCGCAAAACGAACCGGGGACAAGGGATCAGGAGAGGGCGGCGATTCAAAGGCGGGAGGTCTCGTCCTATTCCGCCGGCAACTGCATGAAGGCGTCGATCCTGTCCAAGGCCGACAGCGGCGAGCGGATACTGCAGCGCAGCCCCTCGGCGCGGTAGTCGACATCGACCTGCCCGCCCAGTTCTCCCGGCAAGGCCAGTTCGACGATCCGCGAGCCGAAGCCGCGTCGTTCCGGCGGCCGGACCGTGGGACCGTCCCGCTCGACCCACTCGATGTTCAGCCGATCGCCGCCCTCCACCGACCAGCGGATGTCCACGTGGCCCGCCGCCACCGACAGGGCGCCGTATTTCAGGGCGTTGATCGCCAGTTCGTGGAAGGCCAGGGCCATGACCACCGCCGGCTTGGGCGAGACCAGCAGGTCATCGCCGGTGATGGTCAGCTGGCCGGGATTGGAGCGGTAGGGCGTCACCGATCCGTCGATGATCTGGCGCAGGCTGGCGGCCGACCAGTTCTCGTCGGTCAGCACGTTGTGGGTGGCGGCGATGGCCATCAGCCGCCCTTCGAACGCGCCGCGCACCGCCAGGTCGACGCCGGCGTTGCGCAGCGACTGGCTGGCGATCGACTGGATGGTGGCCAGGGTGTTCTTCACCCGGTGGTTCAGTTCGTTGACCAGCAACTGGCGCTGGGCTTCCGACCGCATCTCGCCGGTGACGTCGCGCGAGGTGGCCAGCACCCGGGTCACCCGTCCCGCGTCGAGGATCGGCGAGACCGTGGTGTCCCACCAGCGCAGGGCGCCCTTGGCCGTGGGGCAGATGGCCCTGAAGGCGGTCGCCTCTCCCGCCATGGCCCGGCGCAGCGCGTGCTCGACGGCGGGACGGCTCTCGGCCGGCCACATGTCGGGCCAGTATTTCAGGCGGTTTCGGCCCTCGAAATCCTCGATCTCGAACACCGCCTGGCCCTGGGCGTTCATGTACTCGACAAAGCCCTCGGCGCTGATCACCCGGATACAGTCGCGGCTGGCCTCGACGATGCTGAGGAAGTACGCGCCCGCGCCTTCCAGAACGGCTTTGTCAGATCCCTCGTCCGCCACCGGGGTCTCCTCGCACACTTCCATGATCACCCGCCCGGGCGACAATTCAAGCGATGCGTGTATTTCGGAGGGGCGTTTGGCGCCGGGGCGGCCCGGCGGCCTAATCGGCGCGCTCTTCGCGGCTGGCTTCCAGCATGCCGACCAGGGCCGCCGACAGACGCGAGGTCTGGGCCATGCGGCGCAGGGCCTCGCGGGCGTGGTCGCTCTCGGCGATCTCGGCTTGCCGCTCGAGGCGCTCGGCTTCGTCCAGGTGGTCGAGTTGGCTGGGCATAGAGAATATTTACGAGAGGTGAATACGCCGGACCATGTGACCACTGGTCGCAGAACAGTGTAACCTCACATAAAAAACAACGCCTTACGATGTTAGCGGTCCCATAAAATGAAAACGGCCCCGAGGTCATTGCTGACCCGGGGCCGTCGTCCTGTTCCCCAACAGGACGGCGTCGCGCGCAACCAAATCCGGCGCGGCGGCGTCGCCTCAAAGAACGTGGCGTTGTTCTCGCCGAACGCCCGTCCCGGCACAAGATGACGCCCTGTCGCAGGTGACGTGACGTCATCAACCGTCGCTATGCGAAAAGCCTCTGGTCAAGTCATGACACCGGTATCATAACTAGCGCCAACAACGCGCCGACCAACGGGCGACAAGGGTTTCGGCACGACCGGACCGGGAGGACGCCAAGGGATCGCGGGGGTGGAAGGCCCCTCTCGCTCCCCCTCGCCGGCCGTCGTGGCGCGTCCTTGCGTCGCGGTTCGGCGTGACAGGCCCTGGGAGAGTCCGACCATCATGCCGCTGAGCCCGCTGACCCGTCGCCGCCTGTTGGCGACCACCACCGCGACCTTCGCCGCCGCCGCGGCCCTGGCCCCGCTCCAGGCCCTGGCCCAGGGCGTCGCCCCGGCCAAGGACCAGGTGCTGGCCACGATGAAGAAGGCCACCACCTTCATGGCCGAGAAGGCCGCCTACGAGGGCGGCTACGTCTGGAGCTACCTGCCCGACTTCTCCCGCCGGTTCGGCGAGATGGAAGCCTATCCGACCATGATCTGGGTGCAGCCGCCCGGCACGGCGACCATGGGCCACCTGTTCCTCGACGCCTACCACGCCACCGGCGACATCTATTACTACGAGGCCGCCAAGAAGGCCGCCTCGGCCCTGATCAAGATCCAGCATCCGGCCGGCGGCTGGAGCTACATGGGCGACCTGGCCGGCGAGGCCTCGCTGAAGAAATGGTACGACACCATCGGCAAGAACGGCTGGCGGCTCGAGGAATTCCAGCACTACTACGGCAACGCCACCTTTGACGACGAAGGCACCTCCGAAAGCGCCCAGTTCCTGCTGCGGCTCTATCTGGAAAAGAAGGACAAGGCCTTCAAGCCCGCCCTCGACAAGGCCATCGCCTTCGTCCTCGACAGCCAGTACCCGGTCGGCGGCTGGCCCCAGCGCTTCCCGCTGATGGGCGGCTTCGCCAACAAGGGCCACGAGGACTATACCGGCTACATCACCTTCAACGACTCCGTGGCCGACGAGAACATCAAGTTCCTGATCATGGTCTGGCAGACCCTGGGCGACAAGCGCGTGCTGGAGCCGATCCACCGGGCCATGGACTGCTTCGTCGCCGCCCAGCAGCCGATGCCGCAGCCCGGCTGGGGCCTGCAGCATACGGTGGCCGACCTCAAGCCGGCCGGCGCCCGCACCTATGAGCCGAAGGCCTTCGCCAGCCACACCAGCGCTGGCAATCTCGAGAACCTGATGGATTTCTACGAGCTGACGGGCGATCCGAAATACCTGGCCCGCGTCCCCGAGTGCATCGACTGGCTGGCCTCGCTGAAGCTCGACGACAAGATCGCCCCGGGCAAGCCGCGCTACCCGACCTTCATCGAGATCGGCACCAACCAGCCGCTCTACGTGCACCGCCGCGGCTCCAACGTGTTCAACGGCGAGTACTTCGTCGACAAGCACTGGGAAAACACCATCGTCCACTACTCGTCGTTCCGGTCGGTCAATATCGACAAGCTGCGCAAGCGCTACGCGACGCTGAAGGCCACCCCGCCCGAGGTGGTCAGCAAGGCCTCGCCGCTGAAGGGCGGCGCCAAGCCCCTGCCGCGCTACTTCACCACCGGCGACATCTCGGTGTCGGACCTCAACATCGGCACGCTGAAGGCCGCCGACGGCAAGACCACCGCCGCCGACGCCGCCGCCCTGATGGCCGGCCTCAACAGCGAGGGCTGGTGGCCCACCGAGATGAAGGCGGTCAGCAACCCCTATATCGGCGACGGTTCGACCACCGTGACCCCGGGCGAGTTCTCCCAGACCCGGGTCGGCGACCCCACCGACACCTCGCCCTACCTGGCCGACGTGCCGAAGATCGGCATCTCGACGGGCGCCTATATCGAGAACATGGCGGCGCTGATCCGGTACGTGACGGCGTAGAGCCCCTGACCCCTCTCCCCTTGCGGGAGAGGGTGGCCTCCGAAGGAGGTCGGGTGAGGGGTCGAAGAACAGAACCGCCGCGACAAGCCGAAAGGCCGGTCGCGGCGGTTTTCGTCTGAGCGACCCCTCATCCGTCGGCTGCGCCGACACCTTCTCCCGCAAGGGGAGAAGGATTCTTGAGCCCTTTGCGCATGAACCAGCGCGGATAGAACGGCGCGGGGCCTTCCAGGGTCGCGAACACCTCGAACCCCAGCCGCTCGTAGAACGGCCGGGCCTGGAAGGCGTAGGTGTCGAGCCACATCAGGTGGCAGCCGCGCCGACGGGCCTCGGCCTCGGCGCGGGCCATCAGCCGGGTCCCCAGGCCGGTGCGCCGCAGCGCCTCGGGCACCACGATCATGTCGACATAGAACGCGCCCCACCGCGACTGCGCCCACAACCCGCCCAGAACCGCCGTCTCGCCCGGCGCGGTGATCAGCAGGGCGAAGTCGTGGTTGTCGGGCGGCCCGACCTGCTCGCCCGTGAAGGCGCGCAGCACCGCCAGGCCTTGCTGGTAGGACTCCAGCGACGGTGTGTCGGTCTCTCGGATGACGGGTTCGAAGGTCATGGCGCGACGCTAGCCATCTTCTCCTCCCCCGTAAAACGGGGGAGGTGGCGGCGAAACCGACGGAGGGGGCGTCGGCAGGCGCGGGTAGAGGAGAAGAGCGTCTTGATCGTCCGGGG
>NZ_AKKF01000173.1 GCF_000281955.1 Caulobacter sp. AP07
CTGCTTGGACAGTTCGCCCTCGGTCGGGAAGCCAATATCGACATAGTCGCCGGTGACGATCGCCTGGCCCAGCGACTCCACGAGACCATAGGTCAGACTGAGGCCAGGCTGCGTTCGGATCGCCAAGTTGGTTGTCCCCCCAAGTGCGCGTCTAGATGGATCGGGTCCTGTGTAGCGTGCTTCGCCTGTGCCCGGAACAATCATGTCAAAGACGAAAGCCCCGCCACGGCGAACCGTGACGGGGCTTGGGATTCAGGCCGGCTAGAAAGTCCTCACCACCAGGCGGCGTAGAGGGCGATCAGGATCAGGACCACCCCGGCGCTGGCGATGTTGAAGACGTTGGTGGTCTTGTAGCTGACCCCCTCCAGCGACACGATGTTGACCTCTTTCTTCTGCGGCGCGATCAGCGACACCAGCATGGCCGCGACCAGGGCCAGCACGAAGACCAGGCCCACGCGGTTCATGAAGGGCATGTGGGGCATGCCGAACTTCAGGGCCAGGGACAGGATCACCGAGCCGGCCGTGGCCACCAGGGCGCTGGCGGTGGTGGCGCGCTTCCAGAACAGGCCCAGCATGAAGATCACCACGATGCCCGGGGTGAAGAAGCCGGTATATTCCTGGATCAGCTGGAACACCTGGTCGGCGCCGCCCAGCAGCGGTTTGGCGGCGACGATGCCGATGATCACGGCGGTCACGGCGGTGATCCGGCCCACCAGCACCAGGTGCTGCTCGGAGGAGCCCTTCTGGGCCTTGGCGTAGACGTCGAGGGTGAAGATGGTGGCGATCGAGTTGATCTTGGCGGCCAGCGACGCGACGATCGCGGCCACCAGGGCGGCGAACACCAGGCCCAGCAGGCCGGGCGGCAGCAGCTTCATCATCTCCGGATAGGCCTGGTCGGGCTTGAGCAGGTTGGGCGCCAGGATCAGGGCGGCCAGGCCCGGCACCACCACGATCAGCGGCATCAGCAGCTTGAGATAGGCGGCGAAGGCGATGCCCTTCTGGGCCTCCGCCAGGCTCTTGGCGCCGAGGGCGCGCTGGATGATGTACTGGTTGAAGCCCCAGTACGAGACGTTCATCACCCACAGGCCGCCGAACAGCACGCTGAGGCCCGGCAGCTCCTTGTAGTGGGGGCTGGCCTTGTCCAGGATCATGTGGAAGTGCTCGGGGAACTTGGCCTGGATCTGCTGGAAGCCGGCCACCAGGCCGTGTCCGTCGCTGATCTTGTTGAGCGACAGGAAGACGATGATCAGGCCGCCGGTGATCAGCAGGGCCACCTGGACGATGTCGGTCAGGGCCACGGCCTTCAGGCCGCCCCACAACTGATAGGCCAGGGCGAACACGCCGATGATGATCAGGGCGGTCATCTGGTCGACGCCGGTCACGGTGTGCACGGCGATCGAGCCCAGCCACAGGATCGAGGTCAGGTTCACGAACACGTACAGGCCCAGCCAGAACACCGCCATAAGGGTGCGCACGCTGGGGCCGTACCGCTGCTCCAGGAACTGCGGCATGGTCGAGATGTTGTTTTTCAGGAAGATCGGCAGGAAGAACTTGCCGACGATCAGCAGGGTCAGCGCCGCCATCCACTCGTAGGAGGCGATGGCCAGGCCCAGGGCGTAGCCCGAGCCGCTCATGCCGATGATCTGTTCGGCCGAGATGTTGGCGGCGATCAGCGAGGCGCCGATGGCCCACCAGGGCAGGGCCTTGCCGGCCAGGAAGTAGTCGGTGGAATCCTTCTTGTGCCCGCCCTTGTCGCGGGAAACCCACTGGGCCAGGCCGAAGATGGCGACGGCGTAGATCGCCAGGATGACGAAATCGATGGTTCTCACAGGGGTCCCCCCTTTAGGGCCGTATTCTCGTTGGTATTGGTAAGACGCTTCAGCTCGGAACTTCAGCATTCCAGGCCGCGACCAGGGCCTTGGCCCTTTGGCTCACGTCCTGGGCCGAATAGCCTGGGCGATAGAGTTCGCCGCCGACGCCGATGCCGGCGACGCCGGCCTCGACCCACGGCTTCAGATTGGCCGCGCCGACCCCGCCGACGGCGTAGACCGACACGTCCTTGGGCAGCACGTCGCGCACCGCCTTGATGTGGCCGGGGCCGAACGTGCCGGCCGGGAACAGTTTCAGCGAACGGGCCCCGGCCTTGACGGCGGCGAAGGCCTCGCTGGGCGTGGCGAAGCCCGGCATGACGGTCAGCCCCAGGCCGACGGCGTGGGCGATGACCTCGATGTCGATGTTGGGCGTGACGATCAGCTTGCCGCCGACCCCGACCACCTGGTCCACCGCCTGGGGCGACAGCACGGTGCCCGCGCCGCACAGCGCCCGGTCGCCGAACGCGGCGCACAGCTTGCCGATGCTGACCAGCGGGTCGGGCGAGTTCAGCGGCACTTCGATGGCCTGGATTCCGGCCTCGACCAAGGCGGCGGCGACGTCGAGAATCTCCTCGGGCTTCACGCCGCGAAGGATCGCGACGATCGGCGGGGTCTTCGTGCCGGTCGGGTTAAGCAAGGACATGAACTCCACTGTTCTTGGTAGAAGACAACGTTGTCAATCCGGCCAGGACGGCCGCGTCACCGTCCACGGCGACGCTGGAACCGCCATGGGCGGCGATGGCCTGGGCGTAGAGGGCGCTGAGGGCTGGGGCGCCGATCAGCGACACCTGGCCGAGATTCCCAAACCAGCTTGAAGTGCTAGCGGTATCACCGCCGATCAGCAGGCCCGACAGGAAGCCCATGGCCTCGTCCTTCGACAGGCCGTCCAACAATTGTCGGCTGCGGGTCTCGAAAATCAGGTGCGGCAGCACCGCCGGGCCCTTCTCGGCGATCCGGGCGACGCCCCGGGCGAAACCGGCGGACACCTGGTCGGGCGACTCGGCCCCGTCGCCCGGTGCGGCCCTGGCCAGGATCGAGTGCTCGCGCAGCAGGGCGAAGATCTCGCCGACCGGGGCGGTGAGGAAGCTGGTGATCGCCCCGTCCTCGACCACCACCCACTTGGTGTGGGTGCCGGGCAGGGCCAGCAGGCGCCGACCCTTGGCCAGGTCGGGGTTCATGGCCAGGGCGCCGAGGATCTGGGTCTCCTCGCCGCGCATCACGTCCGGCCCGCCCAGGGCGTTGACGCACGACAGGCCCGGGACGATGGCGACGGGCAGGCCGTCGGCGTCCAGGTGCAGCAGGCGCTCGCGGATGTCGGCCGCGCCGGCCGGGCAGGGGGCGTAGGGCGCCTCGACCCAGCCGTTGCGCGAGCCGACCATGCCGCACAGCAGGGCCCGCGACGGCCCCGCCTCGCGCCAGTCGCCGACCAGCGACAGGAAAGTGTCGCGCGGCGAGGCGGTCAGGGCGCCGATGCCCGGACCGTCGCGGCGGTCGAGCACGCTCTTGCCCTGGCGCAGATAGAGCCGCAGCCGCGAGGTGCCCCAGTCGCCGAAGATCGTGACGGACGGGTCCATCAATGCGACTCGCGGGTGACCACTGAACCGCTGGAGCCGACCAGGAAGTCGAGGTCGCAACCCTTGTCGGCCTGCAGCACGTGGTCGATGTAGAGCTTGGCGTAACCGCGCGTCGCCTTGGGCGGCGGCTGGTTCTCACGCCAGTGGGCCAGGCGGGTCGCCATCTCCTCGTCGGAGATCAGCAGGCTGAGCGAGCGGCTGGGACCGTCCAGCACGATCTCGTCGCCGTTGCGGACGATGGCCAGCGGGCCGCCGGCGTCGGCCTCGGGCGAGACGTGCAGGATGACGGTGCCGAAGGCCGTGCCGCTCATCCGCGCGTCGCTGATGCGGACCATGTCCTTGACGCCCTTTTCCAGCAGCTTGGTCGGCAGGGGCATGTTGCCGACTTCCGGCATGCCCGGATAGCCCTTGGGTCCGCAGCCCTTGAGCACCAGGATCGAGCCGGCGTCGACGTCCAGGTCGGGATCGTCGATGCGGGCCTTGAAGTCCTCGATGGTCTCGAACACCACGGCCTTGCCCTTGTGGCTGAGCAGCTCCGGACTGGCGGCGCTGGGCTTCATCACCGCCCCGCCGGGGGCCAGGTTGCCGCGCAGCACCCAGATGCCGCTGTCGGGTTTCACCGGGTTCTCGACGGTGCGAATGACCTCGGCGTTGTACACTTCGGCCTGCGCGTACTGGGCCCCGATCGGCGCGCCGGTGACGGTCAGGGCGGTGGGGTCGAGGAAGGGTTCCAACTGCTTCATCACCGCCGGCACGCCGCCGGCATAGTGCAGGTCTTCCATCAGGAAGCGGCCCGAGGGCTGCAGGTCGACCAGCAGCGGCACGTCGCGCGACAGGTTGTCGAAGTCCTCCAGGGTCAGCTCGACGCCCAGACGCCCGGCCAGGGCCAGCAGGTGGACCACGGCGTTGGTCGAGCCGCCGATCGCCGCGTGGACGCGCAGGGCGTTCTCGAAGGCGGCGCGGGTGGCGACCTGTGACATGGTCCGGCCGTCATGCACCATGCGCACGATGGTCCGGCCGGTCTCGTGCGACATCGCCTTGCGGCGGGCGTCCACGGCGGGGATCGAGGCGTTGTAGGGCAGGCTCATGCCCATGGCCTCGACGATCGAGGCCATGGTCGAGGCGGTGCCCATGGTCATGCAGGTGCCGGGCGAGCGGCTCATGCCGCTCTCGGCCGACATGAAGTCGGGCAGGGTCATCTCGCCGGCCCGGACGGCCTCGGAGAACTTCCAGACGTCGGTGCCCGAGCCGATGTCCTTGCCGCGGAACTTTCCGTTCAGCATCGGGCCCGAGCTGATGACGATGGTCGGCAGGTCGACGCTGGCCGCGCCCATCATCTGGCCCGGCGTCGTTTTGTCGCACCCGCCCAGCAGCACCACGCCGTCGATCGGATTGCCGCGAATCGACTCCTCGACGTCCATCGCCAGGAGGTTGCGGAACAGCATGGCCGTGGGGCGCATCTGGGTCTCGCCCAGCGAGATGGCCGGGAACTCCAGCGGCAGGCCGCCGGCCTCCCAGACGCCGCGCTTCACGTGCTCGGCGATGTCGCGAAGACCCGCGTTACAGGGGGTGATTTCCGACCAGGTGTTGCAGATTCCGATCACCGGCCGGCCGTCGAACACGTTGTCCGGCAAGCCCTGGCTCTTCATCCAGCTGCGATGGATAAACCCGTCGCGATCCAACTTGCCGTAGCTGCCGCTGCTGCGGAAGCGACCGCCCCCGTTTCCCTGACCCATGTTCTTCCCTGACGCCACGGACGACTACTCGTGTCCGGTACGCGGCATTTATAGTATAATAATGATGGTTGCAAACGCCTGGGACGCTGTGACGCATTGCCAGGAACGACCTGAAGGCGTGATTTGCCTGCTGGTACGCGGGTTTACCGCAAGGCCTGTGGCCCAAAAGTCGCCCTTCCGCCCGAAATGATAGCGCTATCAATTTCGGCTTGTAAGTATCACTTATATGACTAAAGGTCCCATTCAGATCGTGTGACCGCTACCGGCGGCGCACGTCACCAGCGCCCTTAGAGCGTTGGGACGGATCTCATCTGGGGGAAGGAAACCGCAATGCCGCGTCGCAATCATTCACATCGCAATCTCATGTTCATGGGCGCCTCCGCGCTCGTCCTGTGCGGCGTCACGCCCGCCGTCGCGTTCGCCCAGGCCGCCGCGCCGGCGGCTCAGGCCGATACGGTCGAGGAGGTCGTGGTCACCGGCCAGCGCGCCGCCCTGCAATCGGCCCAGAAGCTGAAGCAGAACGCCGAGCAGCTGGTCGACTCGATCACGGCGACCGACATCGGCGCCCTGCCGGACCGCAGCGTCACCGAAGCCCTGCAGCGTGTCTCGGGCGTCACCATCGGCCGCACGGCCGACGGTCGCGACGCCGACCGCATCTCGGTGGAAGGCAGCGGCGTCCAGGTCCGCGGCCTCAGCTGGGTCCGTGGCGAACTGAACGGCCGCGACAGCTTCTCGGCCAAGGCCGGCCGCACCCTGAGCTTCGAGGACGTGCCGCCCGAACTGATGTCCGGCGTGGACGTCTACAAGAACCCCTCGGCCGACATCATCGAAGGCGGCGTCGGCGGCACCGTGAACCTGCGCACCCGCCTGCCGTTCGACAGCAGCAAGCGGATCCTGGCCTATTCGGCCGACTCCAGCTGGGGCGACCTGTCCAAGAAGTGGGAGCCGAGCGGCTCGGTCCTCTACAGCAACCGCTGGGACACCAAGATCGGCGAGGTCGGCTTCCTGATCGACCTGTCGGATTCGAAGCTGAGCAGCCGCACCGACACCATCTCGGTCGACCCCTTCTTCGCCCGCACCAACACCCTGGTCCCCGGTAAGACGGTCTATGTCCCCGGCGGCTTCGGCTATCGCAGCCTGGACTTCGAGCGCGAACGCAAGGGCATCGCGGCCGCCCTGCAATGGCGCCCGAACGACCAGTGGGACGCCAGCCTGCAGTTCCTGCGCTCGTCGGCCTCGCAGGCCTCGACGGAACATGCGGTCGGCTTCAACCCCGGCTCGACGAACTGGCCCGCCACCGGCACGGATTTCACCTACGACTCGAACGGTCACTTCATCAAGGGCACGCTGGCCCAAAGCCAGACCAGCAGGGACAGCCTGGGGTCCTCGACGATCGACACCCGGTATTCGGATCGCAGCTCGGTGACCTCCGACTACGCCCTGAACGTGAAGTACACGCCCAACGACAAGTGGGCGTTCAGCGGCGACATCCAGTACGTCTACGCCAAGACCAAGACGGTCGATAACACTGCGTTCAACGCGCTGGGCGCCGACGCCGCGCCGGCCAGCCTGGACCTCACCGGCAGCCTGCCGGTGATCACGATGAACAACAACACGGCCTTCACGTCCAACCCCGCCAACTACTATCTGATCGCGGCGATGGACCACCATGACCGCAACGAAGCGGCCCAGTGGGCCGAACGTTTCGACGGCGACTACAGCTTCGACGACGGCGGCTGGCTGAAGTCGTTCCGCTTCGGCGTCCGCCACACCTTCCGCCAGGCCACGACCCGCGAAACCTCCTATCGCTGGGACACGGTCGCGCCGAGCTGGTCGGCCCCGTCGATCGACCAGATCGCCGGCTACCAGGGCTATTACGGCCTCTACGAGTTCGACAACTACTTCCGCGGCAAGGCGCACCTGCCCGCGACCTTCGTCATGCCGAGCGCGGCCTTCGTGAACAACTACGGCGAGACGTCGCTCGTGCTCTCCAGGATCGCCCAGGCGAACGGCGGCAGCTGGCGTCCGTTCAACGGCGACTTCGAAGACCAGACGCAGTTCGGCGGCAAGGGCAGCACCAACCACCAGAAGGAAGAAACCCTGGCGGCCTACGGCATGCTGCGGTTTGGCCATGACATCTCGCTGTGGGGTGACCAGCGCGAGATCGACGGCAACCTCGGCCTTCGCGTCGTCAAGACCGAAAGCCAGAGCCTGGGCCTGCAGGTGTTCACGCCGAACACCAGCAGCCCCGCCATCCCGGCCGCCGACCAGGCGTTCTCGAACGGCGCCAAGAGCCCCTACAAGGGCGGTCGCGACTATGTGAACATCCTGCCCAGCCTGAACGTGCGCCTGAAGATCACGCCGGACATGTTCATCCGCTTCGCGGCGGCCAAGGCCATTGTCCGTCCGGACTTCCAGCAACTTCAGCCGAACTACTCGATCACGGCCACCAACGGCTTCATCACCGGCGGCGCCTGCTCGAACACCATCCCGGGCGGCTCCCAGGCCAACTGCGTCTACCAGTACACGGCCAATGCCGGTAACCCGGACCTGAAACCGACCCGTTCGACCCAGTTCGACCTGTCGTACGAGTGGTACTTCAACTCGACCGGCAGCGTGACGGCGACGGCGTTCTACAAGGACATCTACAACTTCGTCACCAACGGCTCGACCAGCCTCAACTTCACCAACAACGGCGTGACCCGCTCCGTTCAGGTGGTCCAGCCGTACAACGCCGGTCACGGCAAGATCAAAGGCTTCGAAGTCGCCTACCAGCAGTACTACGACTTCCTGCCGGGTGTTCTGCGCGGCCTGGGCGCGCAAGCCAACTTCACCTATGTCGACAGCGAGGGCTCGCGTAACGCCGCGTCCAACCCGTACGACTCCAACCAGGTCGGCAACATCCGGACCAATGGCGACGAGCTGCCGCTCGAGGGCCTGTCCAAGAAGAGCTACAACGTCGCGGCGCTGTACGACCTGGGCAAGGTCTCGGCTCGCCTGGCCTACAACTGGCGCGAACGCTACCTGCTGACCACCACGGCCGCGAACATCAACATCCCGGCCTGGTACGACGACTACGGTCAGCTGGACGGTTCGGTGTTCTACACCGTCAACGACGCGCTGAAGATCGGCTTCCAGGCGGCGAACCTGACCAACACCCGGACCAAGATCCTGGTCAGCTATCCCGGCAAGCCCGAGGAAGGCCTGACGGCGCACAACTGGGTCGTCGCCGACCGCCGCTACTCGATCGTGCTCCGCGGCACGTTCTAGGATCGCGTCCGCGAGACCCTGAACAGGCCCCCGTCCCGTCCCGGCCCAAACCGGGTCGGGACGGGGGCTTTTTTATTCGTCGCGCCGGCTGGAGAAGCCGCTAGCCTGTGCGTGCGAGCCAACGACGGAAAATCCGCGTCATGACCGAGCCGTCTCCCTTCAAATTCGTCATCGTCGGCGGGGGCACCGCCGGCTGGATGGCCGCCGCCGCGCTCGCCCACGCGTTCAAGGGCCGGGTCGCCGAGATCGAGCTGGTCGAGTCCGACGAGATCGGCACGGTCGGCGTCGGCGAGGCCACCATCCCGCCCATCCAGTTCCTCAACAGCCTGCTGGGCATCGACGAGATCGAGTTCATCAAGAAGACCCAGGCGACCTTCAAGCTGGGCATCGAGTTCCGCGACTGGAAACAGCTGGGCCACAGCTATCTGCATCCGTTCGGCCCCATCGGCGTGCCGATCGAGGGCGTGGGCTTCCACCACTATTGGCGGCGGCTGCGCGAGCAGGGCGACACCCGCGGCATCTGCGACTATTCGATGTCGGCGGTCGCCGCCGCGAAGGGCAAGTTCGTCATCGCGCCGCGCGAGCTGCCGCCCGGCGTGCCGCCGCTGGCCTACGCTTATCACTTCGACGCCGGCCTCTACGCCCGCTTCCTGCGCGAGTACGCCGAGACGCGCGGCGTCAAGCGGACCGAGGGCAAGATCGTCGAGGTCAAGCAGCGGGCTTCGGACGGCTTCATCGAGGCGGTCGAACTGGAGGGCGGCAAGCGGATCGAGGGCGACTTCTTCGTGGACTGCTCGGGCTTCCGCGGGCTGCTGATCGAGCAGACCCTGAAGACCGGCTATGAGGATTGGAACCACTGGCTGCCCTGTGACCGGGCGCTGGCTGTGCCCTGCGACAGCGTCATGCCGCTGACGCCCTACACGCGCGCGACCGCCCGCACGGCCGGCTGGCAGTGGCGCATCCCGCTGCAGCACCGCATCGGCAACGGCTATGTCTATTCCAGCCCGTTCATCAGCGACGACGAGGCGGCCGCCACCCTGATGGCCAATCTGGACGGCGCGCCGCGCGCCGAGCCGCGGCTGCTGCGGTTCACGGCCGGTCGCCGCAAGCAGGCCTGGAACAAGAACGTCGTGGCCCTGGGCCTGGCCAGCGGCTTCATGGAGCCGCTGGAGTCGACCAGCATCCACCTGATCCAGACGGGGGTGATGCGCCTGATCGCCCTGCTGCCGACGCGCAACCACGACCCGGCGACGGTCGAGGAATACAATCGCCTGTCGAAGATCGAATACGAGCAGATCCGCGACTTCATCATCCTGCACTACCGGGCTACCGAGCGGGACGATTCCGAACTGTGGCGCTATTGCCGGCGCATGGCGCTGCCCGACAGCCTGACCCACAAGATCGAGCTGTTCCGCGAACGCGGCAAGGTGGCCCGCTACGAAGAGCAATTGTTCGCCGAGCCCAGCTGGATCGCCGTCTTCCTGGGGCAGGGCGTCGTGCCGCGCGACCATGACCGCCTGGCCGACGTGCCGCCGATCGCCGACGTCGAGCGCGCGCTGTTCAACATTCGCGACAAGATCACGCATATCGCCGACCGGCTGATGACGCACGACGAGTTCATCGCGCGGCACTGCAAGGCCGATCCGATCTAGCGGGGAGGGCGGGAGGATTTGGCCTTCTCGTCTTGCCAGCGAATTATCGTACTTATACTAATGATAGCGGTAACAGATGTCGTCGCGACGAGGTGCGCCTCCGGAACGACGGCCAAGTGGGAGGCGGCCTTTGCGAATCCAGGATAAAGCGCGACCGGAACAGGTCCGGCCCTTGGCGCTGATCGCGACGCTGCTGGCCGCCACCGTCCTGGCCGGCACGGCGGCTCCCGCGCCGGCGCTCGCCGCCGACCTGCCCCGGCTGGTCGCCAAGGACGGCCGCCACGCCCTGCTGGTCGACGGCGCGCCGTTCCTGATGCTGGGCATGCAGGTCAACAATTCCAGCAACTATCCGTCGCAGATGCCCAAGGTCTGGCCCGCCGCCAAGGCCCTGCACGTCAACACCCTCGAGGTTCCGATCGCCTGGGAGCAGATCGAACCGGTCGAGGGCCAGTTCGACTTTTCCTATCTCGACCTGCTGCTCAAGCAGGCCCGCGACAACGACGTGAAGCTGGTGATCCTGTGGTTCGGGACCTGGAAGAACAACGGCCCGGCCTACGCCCCCGAATGGGTCAAGCTGGACAACAAGCGCTTCCCGCGGGTGATCAACGCCAAGGGTGAGGTCAAGAACTCGCTGTCGCCGCACTTCCCGGCCACGCTGGAGGCCGACAGGAAGGCCTTCGTGCAGTTGATGCGCCACCTGAAGGCCGCCGACCCGGACCACACCGTGATCATGGTCCAGCCCGAGAACGAGACAGGGACCTACAGCGCGGTCCGCGACTATTCCCCCACGGCCCAGAAGCTGTTCGAAGGGCCCGTGCCGGCGCAGCTGGTCAAGGCCATGGGCAAGAAGCCGGGGACCTGGAGCCAGGTGTTCGGCAAGGACGCCGACGAATATTTCCACGCCTGGTCCATCGGCCGTTTCGTCAATGAGGTCGCCGCCGCCGGCAAGCGCGAACTGCCGCTGCCGATGTACGTCAACGCCGCCCTGCGCGACCCCCTCAACTGGCAGGACCCGTTCACCTATTCGTCGGGCGGCCCGACCTGGAACGTGCTCGACGTCTGGAAGGCCGCCGCCCCGTCGATCGACGCCATCGCCCCCGACATCTACATGCGCGAGAGCGTCAGTGTCCGGAAGACGCTGGAGCAGTACGGCCGCCCGGACAACGCGCTGTTCGTGCCCGAGATCGGCAGCGACAAGGGCTATGCCCGCCACGTCTACGACGTGCTCGGCCATCACGGCGTCGGCTTCTCGCCGTTCGGCCTGGACCAGACCGGCTATTCCAACTACCCGCTCGGCGCCAAGACGGTGGACGCCCAGGCGCTGGAGAACTTCGCGGTCCACTACCGCCTGCTGGCCCCGATGGCCCGCGAATGGGCGAAGCTGTCCTACGAGGGCGACGTCTGGGGCGTCGGCGAGGCCGACGACCGCAAGGCCGAGACCCTGAAGCTGGGCGAGCGCTGGACGGCCACCGTCTCCTACGGCGAATGGCAGTTCGGTTCGATCGACCAGCCGTGGATGGGCAAGGCCGAGAAGCAGCCCAACCGCGAGGTCCCCGACGGCGGCGCCCTGATCGCCCGGCTGTCGCCGAACGAGTTCCTGGTCACCGGCTACCGGGCCCGCGTCATCTTCGGCTCGGCCAAGGGCGAGCGGATGATGATGGCCCGGGTCGAGGAAGGCCATTTCGAGAACGGCCAGTGGGTGTTCGACCGCCTGTGGAACGGCGACCAGACCGACTACGGCCTGAACCTGACGACCCTGCCGCAGATTCTGAAGGTCAAGCTGGCCACCTACTGAACCGAACTTTCATCCATCCCCACCCGTTTCCCGGCCCTCGCCGGAGAGGCGGAACGGCGCCGATAACAAGACCCACTGATGGGGGAGCAGACCCGATGCGCATCCATGCGAAACCCGCCGGCCTGATGACCGGCCTCGCCCTGGCCCTGCTGGCCTCGACCAGCGCCTTCGCCCTGGACGGGGCGTTCGAGAAGACCGCCGACGGGGTGATCGTCACCCCGGCCTCGGGCCCGGCCAGGAAGGTCCGGCTGCAGGTGATGAACGACCGCATCATCCACGTCACCGCCACGCCGACCGACAGCCTGGACACGCCCCCCAGCCTGATGGTCACGGCCAAGCCGAGCGGCGCGTTCACGGTCGAGGAAGCGGCCGGCAAGATCGTGGTCAAGGCCGGCAAGGCCTCGGCCGAGGTCTCGCTGGCCAACGGCCAGGTCAGCTTCCGCGACGTGGCCGGCAAGCTGGTCCTGGCCGAAAACGGCCGACGCCCGTTCAAGGCCGAAACCATCGACGGCAAGACCTTCTACGGCGTCAGCCAGCAATTCAATCCGGGCACGGACGAAGCCTTCTACGGCCTGGGCCAGCACCAGAACGGCCAGATGAACTACAACGGCCAGGACGTCGAACTGGCCCAGTACAACCGCGACATCGCCGTGCCGTTCGTGCTGTCCACCCGCAACTACGGCCTGCTGTGGGAAAACAACGGCATCACCCGGTTCGGCGACCCGACGCCCTATGACGTCGCCTCGCGCGACCTGAAGATCTTCGACGCGGCCGGCCAGGCCGGCGGCTTCACGGCCAGGTACTACGTCAAGGGCGAGCTGAAGCTGACCCGGACCGAGAAGGACATCGACTACCGCTTCCTGAAGGACCTGCCCAACTGGCCGGCCGAGCTGACCGGCCCCGACAAGAAGCCGGTCAAGGGCGCCACCGTGGTCTGGGAAGGCTCGGTCGAACCCTCGGTCAGCGGCGTCCAGAAGTTCAAGCTCTACTCGTCCAGCTACGCCAAGGTCTATGTCGACGGAAAGCTGACGATCGATCGTTGGCGGCAGAACTGGAACCCATGGTTCCACAACTTCACCGCCCCGATGAAGGCCGGGACCCGCCACAAGATCCGCGTCGAGTGGGATCCCAACGACGGCTATATCGGCCTGCTGCACAACAATCCGATGCCGGCGGCCGACCAGAAGTCGCTGACCATGACCTCCGACGTCGCCCACGCGGTCGACTACTATTTCGTGGCCGGCGGCGACCTGGACCAGGTGGTCGGCGGCTATCGCGAACTGACCGGCAAGGCCGTGGCCCTGCCGCGCTGGGCCTACGGCTTCTGGCAGAGCCGTCAGCGCTACGAGACCCAGGACCAGATCGTCGGAGTGCTCAAGGAATACCGCGACCGCAAGCTGCCGATCGACAACGTGGTCATGGACTGGCGCTACTGGAAGGACGACGCCTGGGGCAGCCACAAGTTCGACGAGACCCGCTTCGCCGACCCCAAGAAGATGCTGGACGACATCCACGGGATGAACGGCCACTTCATGATCTCGATCTGGCCGAAGTTCTATCCGACCACGGATCACTTCAAGGAGCTCGACGCCAAGGGCTTCATGTACAAGCGCAACATCGAACAGGGCGCGCTGGACTGGGTCGGCCCGGGCTATCTGAACTCGTTCTATGATCCCTATTCCAAGGCGGCGCGCGACATCTACTGGCGCCAGGTCAAGGACAGCCTGAAGGGCTTCGGCGTCGACGCCTGGTGGATGGACAGCGACGAGCCGGACATGCACTCCAACCTCGATATCCCCGAGCGCACCCTGCGCATGGGCCCCACGGCGATCGGACCGGGCGCTGAGTTCTATAATTCCTATCCGCTGATCCACACCCAGGGCGTGTTCGAGGGCGAGCGCGAACTGAACCCCGACAAGCGCAGCTTCATCCTGTCGCGCTCGGGTTTTGGCGGCATCCAGCGCAACGGCGTCGCCCTGTGGAGCGGCGACGTGGTCGCGCGCTGGGACGATCTGAAGGACCAGATCTCGGCCGGCGTGAACCTGTCGATGTCGGGCGTGCCCAACTGGACCACCGACATCGGCGGCTTCTCGGTCGAGGATCGCTACACCAACAAGGACCCGGTCCACTGGGCCGAGTGGCAGGAGCTGAACCTGCGCTGGTTCCAGTTCGGGGCCTTCAGCCCGCTGTTCCGCAGCCACGGCGAATTCCCGTACCGCGAGATCTACAACCTCGCCGACGCGGGGACCGACGTCTACAAGAGCCTAGCCTGGTACGACGAGCTCCGCTACCGGCTGATGCCCTATGTCTACACGCTGGCAGCGGATAGTTATCACCGCGACGGCAGCATGATGCGCGGCCTGGTGATGGACTTCCCGGCCGACAGGACCGCGCGCGAGGTCAACGACGAGTACCTGTTCGGCAAGGCGTTCCTGGTCGCCCCGGTGACCCGGTTCAAGGCCCGCTCGCGCGACGTCTACCTGCCGGCCGGCGCGTCCTGGTACGACTTCGAGAGCGGCAAGGCCTTCAAGGGCGGCCAGACGATCAAGGCCGACGCGCCGCTGAACCGCATGCCGCTGTTCGTGCGGGCCGGCTCGATCGTGCCGACCACGGTGGTCCAGCAGTATGTCGGCGAAAAGCCCGACGCGCCGCTGACCGTGGTGGTCTATGCCGGCGCCGACGGCAAGTTCGAGCTCTACGAGGACGACGGCCTGAGCAATGGCTACGAGCGCGGCGCCTGGAGCCGCATCCCGATGAGCTTCGACAACGCCACCGGCCGCCTGACCATCGGCGCCCGCTCGGGCGGCTTCAAGGGCATGCTCGACACGCGGGTGATCAAGGTCCGCTTCATCGGCGGCGGCGCGCGGCCGGTCGACTTCGATGCGGTCGACGAGACCGTGGAGTACAGCGGCCGGCCGGTGGTGGTGACGCGGAAGTAGGCTCGCGATCGGGATATTTTATTGGGGACGCGCGCATGCGCGTGTCCCCAACTCCCGGGGCGGATCAGCCGATCTTCTTCAGCACCGTATCGGTCCCATCGCGACGGCTGACATAGCCGATGACCTTGCCCGAGGCGTCGCGCTGCATGATGCGGCGAATGTTCGGATGACCTGGGATGAACAGCACGTCGCGCAGCTCGGCCTTGATGGCCGTGGCCGGCCCACCATTCGCCGAGGCGGTCAGGCCATCGGCGACCCTGGCCAGGGTGACCCTATAGTCCGGATCGAGCTGGTAGACGCCGGCATAGGCGTCCAGATCTGCGGCCGAAAGCGTGGCGGCGGGCGGGTCCTTGAGGACGTTCATGGTCTGGCTGGCGATCATCTTCCAACCGTCCGACCGCTTGGCCCAGACTTCGGTCGAGCGAAATTTGTAGACCAGCGTCTGGCCGTGGAAGGTCTGGGTCAGCACATCGACGAAGGTGGCCGTCGCCGTCTGGCCGTCACCTTGGCGGGTCAGGGTCCACTCGGTGACCTCGATCTTGCGCTCGCCCGACCCTTGGGCGGGCGGCGCGGCGCCACCGACGAGGTCCTTCTTGGTGACGATCTCGCCGGTCTCGTTCATGAAGACCACGTCGGGGTCCAGGTACTTGTCGAGGGTCGCCGCATCGCCGGCCTGGCCCGCCTCGGAGAAGGCCTGCGTCTGTTTCTTCAGCAGGTCGGAGAGTGTCGCGTCCGCCGGCGCGCGCGACCAGACCTGGCCGGAAGCGGCAATGGCCAGAACCGCGGCCAGGGCTGTCGTGATCTTGAAATTCGATGTCATGCCGGCCCGCCTCGCGCCCCGTGCGCCAGCGTGACCTTCACGAGGCGAGGTCGGGACTCAAGTGAATTGCGAGCAATGTTCTTCGAACGTGGTTCTATCGCTGGTCGCGAACTTCAGGCCTGTGCGATCAGCTTGCGCACGATCAGCGCCGCGGCGTTCACCCGCTCGCCACCCGGCTCCATCACCTCCAGATGCACATGGTCGGTGATGCCGGGATAGTGCCGCTGCAGGCTCTCGACGCTGCCGATGCTCTGGCCCAGGCGGACGGTCTGGCCGACCTCGACGTCGGGGGTCACGTAGAAGGCGCGGGCGACGTAGCCGAGGGCCGGGTTGGTGATCTCGACGAACTTCAGGTCGCTGGACCCGGCATAGGCGTAGCCGATCTTGGTGACATAGCCCGAGATCGGGGCCTTCACCGCCTGGCCGGCCGTCGCCGTGTAGTCGACGCCCTCGTGCTCGCGGGCGCCGCCGTCGCGGCGGGCCCCGAACTCGCCGTCGCCGAACGCGTCGTGGCCGCGCGGGGCGGCGCCGGTGGGGTTGGCGAAGTCCGGCGAGCCGTCGCCGTCGATGTCGGCGCCGCTCCAGACCAGTTCCTTGCGGACCGGGCGCTGGGGCTTGGCGGCCATCTCGGCCAGCAGGCGCCGCACCACGGGCGTGCCGCCGCGCGCCGCGTTCGGGTTCTCCATCGCCGCCACGACCATCGGTGCAAAGACCAGGGCCAGCCCCAGGGCGCCGCGCGCCAGGGGGGCGAGTTTCTTCGCGGCCGATGCTTGCATCAATTCGTCCTGGATCGTTTCGGGAAGTCGAACCTTGGCCCGACTAACGACCAGATAAGGCGAAGACGTGGCGAAGCCAGTGCGACGGTAGGTCGCGTTTGGTTGGATCTGTGTTGGTGGGGATTGGCGGGATTTACTTTAGATGGTGCGCCAGGTCGACATCTATTTCAGCGATCAAGGTTCTGCCGTGACCCTCTAAACTTAAACGGGCGCCTTGGTCGTCCAGCATGACGGCGTCCAGCGGCCCCAGGTCGAGGGCGCCGTCCGGTCCCGTGACGCGCAGGGCGTCGAGCGCCAGCACCAGGGTCAGGTCCGCCCGGGTCGCCACCTTCGCCGCGCCCGCCACGGTCATCCGCCGCGCCTGAGCCCGCCAGCCGCCGCGCCGGACCATCAGGTTGAGGTCGCGGATCGGCCCGCCGGTCAGGCGCGCCGCGACCTTGGCCTCGCCGGCGAAGGCCAGGGGCGGGGCGGCGGCGTCGAGCGTGACCGCCTCGCCCTCGACGTCCAGCACCAGGCCCGCCCCCGCGATCACCGTCAGCACCCGGTCGACGCCCGAAAAGGCCGAGAACGGCCCGTCGGCGGCGACGTCGGCCAGGCTGATCCGCCAGCCGAAGTCGTCCATCCCCGCGCCGGGCGGAAAGGCGGCGACCTCGCGGGTGACGCCGCCGCCGTTCTTCCACGGCGTGGCGATCCGGTCGGCGGCGCGCAGCAGGCGCATTACAGGATACCCGGCAGGTCCAGCCCATGCTCGCGGGCGCAGTCCCTGGCGATGTCGTAGCCCGCGTCGGCGTGACGCATGACGCCGGTGGCCGGGTCGTTCCACAGCACCCGCGCCAGCCGCTTGGCGGCGGCCTCGGTGCCGTCGGCGACGATGACCATGCCGGCATGCTGCGAGAAGCCCATGCCCACCCCGCCGCCGTGGTGCAGCGACACCCAGGTGGCGCCGGACGCCGTATTGAGCAGGGCGTTGAGCAGCGGCCAGTCCGACACCGCATCCGAGCCGTCGATCATGCCCTCGGTCTCGCGGTTGGGCGAGGCGACCGAGCCGCTGTCCAGGTGGTCGCGGCCGATGACCACCGGGGCCTTCAGCTCGCCCGAGGCGACCATTTCGTTGAAGGCCAGGCCCAGGCGGTGGCGGTCGCCCAGCCCGACCCAGCAGATGCGGGCCGGCAGGCCTTGGAACTTGATCTTCTCGGCGGCCATGTCGAGCCAGTGGTGCAGGTGCGGGTTGTCGGGGATCAGTTCCTTGACCTTGGCGTCGGTCTTGCGGATGTCCTCCGGATCGCCCGACAGCGCCGCCCAGCGGAACGGCCCGATCCCCCGGCAGAACAGCGGCCGGATATAGGCCGGCACGAAGCCGGGGAAGTCGAAGGCGTTCTTGACGCCCTCTTCCAGCGCCATCTGGCGGATGTTGTTGCCGTAGTCGACCGTGGGCACGCCGGCCGCCTGGAAGTCGAGCATGGCCTGGACGTGCACGGCCATGGAGGCGCGGGCGGCGCGGTTCACCGTTTCCGGCTCGCGCTCCTTGGCGGTGGCCCACTGGTCCAGGGTCCAGCCGGCCGGCAGGTAGCCGTTGATCGGGTCATGGGCGCTGGTCTGGTCGGTCAGCAGGTCGGGACGGACGCCGGCCGCGAACATGGCCGGCAGCAGCTCGGCGGCGTTGCCCAGCAGGCCGATCGAGACCGGGGTCTTGGCCGCGTTGGCCTCGGCGATCCAGGCCAGGGCCTCGTCCAGGCTCTCAGTGGCCTTGTCCAGATAGCCGGTGCGCAGGCGCATCTCGATGCGCGACGGCTGGCACTCGATGGCCAGGCACGAGGCCCCGGCCATCACCGCCGCCAGCGGCTGGGCCCCGCCCATGCCGCCCAGGCCGGCGGTCAGCAGCCACTTGCCCGCCAGGTCGCCGCCATGGTGCTGGCGGCCCATCTCGACGAAGGTTTCGTAGGTGCCCTGCACGATGCCCTGGGCGCCGATATAGATCCACGAGCCGGCGGTCATCTGGCCGTACATGGCCAGGCCCTTGCGATCCAGTTCGTTGAAATGCTCCCAGGTCGCCCAGCGCGGCACCAGGTTGGAGTTGGCGATCAGTACGCGCGGCGCGTCGGGATGGGTGCGGAACACGCCCACCGGCTTGCCAGATTGAACCAGGAGCGTCTGGTCGTCTTCCAGACGACGCAGGGTCTCGACGATCTTGTCGTAGCTTTCCCAGTCGCGGGCGGCGCGGCCGATGCCGCCATAGACCACCAGCTCCTCGGGCCGCTCGGCGACGTCGGGGTGCAGGTTGTTCATCAGCATCCGCAGCGGGGCCTCGGTCAGCCAGCTCTTGGCGGTGAGCTCGGTGCCTGTGGCGGGGCGGATGACGCGGGTGTTGTCGAGGCGGGTCATGGGCAGGTCTCAGGCTTGGGCGAAGGCCAGGCAGGCCTTCAGCACGTCGGTGAGGGCGGCGCGCAGCGGCGCGGCGCGGGGCGGGTGGTAGGGCGTGGGCCAGGTCTCGAGCGTCAGGGCCGGGGGCTCGTCGATGTAGCCGCGGCAGGCCAGCTCCATCTGGACGGCGTGGACGCCGTGTTCCGGCTGGCCGTAGTGGCGGGTGATCCAGCCGCCCTTGAAGCGACCGTTGGTGACGCGCGGCAGGCCGGTGGCGTCGCAGGCGGCCTCGACGGCGGCGGTCAGGGCGGGCGCGCACGACCCGCCGCTGTTGGTTCCGACATTGAACTGCGGCAGCTCGCCGTCGAACAGGCGCGGGGCCCGCGAACGGATCGAGTGGGCGTCGTACAGCACCACCTTGCCGTGGAGGCCGCGCAGCCGGTCGAGCTCGTCGCGCAGGGCGCCGTGATAGGGATCGAAGAACCGCGCGCGCCGGGTCGCGATCTCGGCCTCGTTCGGTTCCTGGCCGGCCAGGTACAGCGGCTCGCCGTCGAAGGTGTCGGTGGGGCACAGGCCCGTCGTCGCCTGGCCCGGATAGAGCGAGGCGCCCGACGGGTCGCGGTTGACGTCGATCACCGTGCGCGACACGCCGGTGCGCACCACGGTCGCGCCCAGCTCGCCGGCGAAGTCGTAGAGCCGCTCCATCCACCAGTCGGCGTCCTTGCGGGCCAGCCAGGGCGAGACGAGGCGGGGTTCGAGCTCGGCGGGGATCAGCGTCCCGGCGTGGGGGATGCTGACGACCAGGGGGGCGTCGCCGCGGGTGACGGTGAGCCAGTCGCCGCTCACGCCTCGATCCCCGGCAGTTCGACCGCCGACGCCGCGACCACGACCGCGCCCGAGCGGATCAGGGCGTTGGCGGCCTCCATGTCCGGGTGGAAGTGGCGGTCGTCCGACAGATGCGGCACCTGGGCCCGCAGGATGCGGCGCACGTCCTCCAGGGCCGGGCTCGAGGTCAGCGGCGCGTGGAAGTCGCAGCCCTGGACGGCGGCCAGCAGCTCGATGCCGATCACCGCCTCGGCGGCCTCGACCATGGCCAGCAGGCGCCGGGCGCCGTGGGCCGCCATCGACACGTGGTCTTCCTGGTTGGCCGAGGTCGGGATGGAGTCGACGCTGGCCGGATAGGCCTTCTGCTTGTTCTCCGACACCAGGGCGGCGGCGGTGACCTGCGGGATCATGAAGCCGGAGTTGAGGCCGGGCTTGGGGGTCAGGAAGGCCGGCAGGCCCGAGCAGGCCGGGTCGACCAGCATGGCGATGCGGCGCTCGGCGATCGAGCCGATCTCGCAGATGGCCAGGGCGATGATGTCGGCGGCGAAGGCCACCGGCTCGGCGTGGAAATTGCCGCCCGACAGGGCCTCGTCGGTGTCGGGGAAGATCAGCGGGTTGTCCGACACGCCGTTGGCCTCGGTGGCTAGGGTGACCGCCGCCTGGCGCAGGATGTCGAGGGCCGCGCCCATCACCTGCGGCTGGCAGCGCAGGCAGTAGGGGTCCTGCACGCGGGTGTCGCCCTCGCGGTGCGAGTCGCGGATCGCCGAGCCGGCCATCAGGGCGCGCAGGGCGGCGGCGGTCTCGATCTGGCCGGGCTGACGGCGCAGCCCGTGGATGCGCGGGTCGAACGGGGTGTCCGAACCCTTGGCCGCCTCGGTCGCCAGGGCGCCGGTGACCAGGGCCGACTGGAACAGGCGCTCGGCGTCGAACAGGGCGGCCAGGGCGTTGGCGGTCGAGAACTGGGTGCCGTTCAGCAGGGCCAGGCCCTCCTTGGGACCCAGCACCAGCGGCGCGAGGCCGGCTTGTGCGAGCGCGTCGGCGGCGGGCAGGCGACGGCCGTCCACGAAGATCTCGCCGACCCCGATCATGGTCGCGGCCATGTGGGCCAGCGGCGCCAGGTCGCCCGAGGCGCCGACCGAGCCCTGACACGGAACGACGGGGGTCAGGCCATGAACCAGCATGGCCTCGATCAGGTCGGTGGTCGCCGGTCGCACGCCCGAGGCGCCCTGGGCCAGGCTGGCCAGCTTCAGGGCCATCATCAGCCGGATCACCGCAAACGGCGACGGCGCGCCCGTGCCGGCGGCGTGGGACAGCACGATGTTGCGCTGCAAGGTCTCCAGGTCGGCGTCGCCGATGCGCACGCTGGCCAGTTTCCCGAAGCCGGTGTTGATGCCGTAGACCGGCTGGCCATGCGCCAGGATGCGGGCGACGGCGGCGGCGCTCTCGGCGATCACCGGAGCCGCGCTGGGATGCAGCCGGGCGGCGGCGCCCCGGTAGACGGCTTTCCATTCGGCGAGGGAAACCTCGCCGGGGTTCAGAACGACTTCAGTCACGAGAGACCTTTCCACACACGCGCATGGAGCGGGTTGAAGCCCATGCGGTAGACAAGTTGCGCGGGACGCTCGATGTCCCAGATGGCGAGATCGCAGGCCTTGCCGGCTTCCAGCGTGCCGACCTCGTCGAGCCGCCCGATGGCCCGCGCGGCCTCGCGCGTGACGCCGGCCAGGCACTCGTCGACGGTCATCCGGAACAGGGTGGCGGCCATGTTCAGGGTCAGCAGCAGGCTGGTCAGCGGCGAGGTGCCCGGGTTGCAGTCGGTGGCGAGGGCGAGCGGCACGCCGGCGGCGCGCAGGGCCTGGATCGGCGGTAGCTTGGTCTCGCGCACGAAATAGAAGGCCCCGGGCAGCAGCACCGCCGTCGTGCCGGCCTGGGCCATGGCGGCGATCCCGGCGGCGTCCAGATGCTCCAGGTGGTCGGCCGACAGCGCCCCGAACTCGGCGGCCAGGGCGGCGCCGTGCAGGTTCGACAGCTGCTCGGCGTGCAGCTTGACCGGCAGGCCGTGCTCGCGGGCCGCCTCGAACACCCGCCGGGTCTGGGCGGCGGAAAAGCCGATGCCCTCGCAGAAGGCGTCGACCGCGTCGGCCAGGCCCTCGGCGGCGACGGCGGGGATCATCTGGTAACAGACGTGGTCGATATAGCCGTCGGCGTCGCCGGCATATTCCGGCGGCAGGGCGTGGGCTCCGAGGAAGGTGGCGGTCACCGACACCTGGCGGGCCTGACCCAGGGCGCGGGCGGCGCGCAGGCTCTTCAGTTCGTCGTCCAGCGACAGACCATAGCCGGACTTGACCTCGATCGTCGTCAGGCCCTCGGCGATCAGGGCGTCGAGGCGGGGCAGGGCGCTGGCCACCAGCTGGTCTTGCGAGGCGGCGCGGGTGGCCTTCATGGTCGAGACGATGCCGCCGCCGGCCCGGGCGATCTCTTCATACGAGGCGCCGGCCAGCCGCAGCTCGAATTCGTGGGCGCGGTCGCCGCCATGGACCAGGTGGGTGTGGGGGTCGATCAGGCCCGGGGTGATCCAGCGGCCTTCGCAGTCGACGGTCTCGCCGGCCTCGAAGGCGGGCGCGTCGGCGGCGGGGCCGGCATAGAGGATTCGGCCGTCCAGCGCGGCGACCACGCCGTCCTCGACCACGCCCAGGCCCGGACGATCAACGGCGAGAGTCGCCAGGCGGGCCTTGCTCCACACCCGATCGCAGCGCATGGCCTGGACCTCCCGACACCGTTCGGCCCCTTGCCGTCGGCTTCAATATGTATAGACATATTCACGCGCCACGAGGATTGTCCAGTGACCGACGCCGAGATTTCGCCAGCCGCCTACCAGCCCCCGGGGGCGCCCGTGAGCCTGTGGTTCGAGCAAGCCCTGCTGGCCGACGGCTGGGCGCGCGACGTGCGGCTGACCCTGAGCGACGGGATGATCGGCCGGATCGACACCGGCGTGGCCCGCCAGCCGGACGAGCCGGCCCACGGCCCGGTCGTGCCCGGCCTGCCCAACCTGCACAGCCACGCCTTCCAGCGCGGCATGGCCGGCCTGGCCGAGGTGCGGGGTCCGTCCAATAGCAGTGGGGGCGTCGACAGCTTCTGGACCTGGCGCGAGGTGATGTACCGCTTCGTCGATCGCCTCGACCCCGAGGCGCTCCAGGCCATCGCCGCCCTGGCCTATGTCGAGATGCTGGAGACCGGCTTCACCCGGGTCGGCGAGTTCCACTACCTGCACCACGACAAGGACGGCGGCGCTTTCGCCGACCCCGCCGAGATGGCGGCGCGGATCGCGGCGGCGGCCGACGAGACCGGCATCGGCCTGACCCTGCTGCCGGTGTTCTACGCCCATGCCGGCTTCGGCGGCGCGGCGCCGGGCGCGGGCCAGAGGCGGTTCATCCACGACGTCGACGGCTATGGCCGGCTGATCGAGGCCAGCCGGCGCGCGGTGGCCGGCCTGCCGAGCGCGGTGGTCGGGATCGCCCCGCACAGTCTGCGAGCGGTGACGGGCGAGGAACTGACGGCGATCATCCCCCTGGCCCAGGGCGGCCCGATCCACATCCACATCGCCGAGCAGACCAAGGAGGTCGACGACTGCCTGGCCGCCACCGGCCAGCGTCCGGTGCGCTGGCTGATGAACCACGCCGAGGTCGACAAGCGCTGGTGCCTGGTCCACGCCACCCACATCAACGCCATGGAGACCGAGCGCCTGGCCAGGAGCGGCGCGGTCGCCGGCCTGGCGCCCATCACCGAGGCCAATCTGGGCGATGGGGTGTTTCCCGCCGCCGACTTCCTGGCGGCCGGCGGGGCGTTCGGCATCGGCTCGGACTCCAACGTGCTGATCGACGCGGCCGAGGAGCTGCGGACCCTGGAATACGCCCAGCGCCTGACGCGGCGGGCCCGCAACGTGCTGGCGGGCGGGGCGGAGCGCTCGACCGGCGGCGACCTCTATCGCGCGGCCCTGGCCGGCGGGACCCAGGCGCTGGGCGCGCCCTCCGGCGGGCTGAAACGGGGCAGGCCGGCCGACTTCGTGACCCTGGACCGGGCGCACCCGGCCCTGATGGCCCGCGACGGCGACGCCCTGCTGGACAGCTGGGTGTTCGCCGGGCGACACGGAGGCGTGGACGGCGTCTGGCGTCACGGCCGCCAGGTGGTCAGCGGCGGGCGCCACCACGGGCGCGAGGCGATCGTCGCCCGCTACGGGACCGCCTTGAGGAGCGTGCTGGGTTGAACGACGCATCGGCCACCCTGCACCAGCGCATCCGGGGCGAGATCGAGGACCTGATCCGCTCGGGCGCCTGGGCGCCGGGCCGCAAGGTTCCGTCCGAAGCCGAGCTGATGACCCGGTTCGGCTGTTCGCGGATGACGGTCAACAAGGCGATGTCGGTGCTGGCCGAGGCGGGCCTGATCGTCCGCCGTCGCCGCGCCGGCTCGTTCGTGGCCCGGCCGCGGGTGCATTCCACCGTGCTCGACATCCCCGACATCCAGGCCCAGATCCTGGCGCGCGGCGAGACCTACGCCTTCGACCTGCTCGACCAGCGCCATCGCAAGCCCAAGGCCGGCGACGCCGAGGAGGTCGGGCTGGCGGCGGGCGGCGAGCTGCTGGCGTTGCGCGGCCTGCACGTGGCGGCCGGCCGGCCGTTCGCCCTGGAGGACCGGCTGATCAGCCTGGCGGCCGTGCCCGAGGCGGCGTCCACCGACTTCGCCGCCGAACCGCCCGGCGCCTGGCTGCTGCACCACGTGCCGTGGACCGAGGCCGAGAACCGCATCAGCGCGGTGGGCGCCGACGCCGGGGCGGCCGAGCTGCTGGCGCTGGATGTCGGGACAGCCCTGCTGGCGGTCGAGCGCCGCACCTGGCGGGCCGGCGAGCCGGTGACCTGGGTGCGGCAGCTGTTTCCCGGCGAGGCCTACGACCTGGTGGCGCGGTTCGGCCCCGCCCGGGGGTAGGGGTTACCTGGACTTGGCGGTCAGGTCGGCGTGGGCGGCGTCGATGGCTTCGTCGCGACCGGTCGGGTGCTTGGCCAGGCGCGTCTTGGCGGCCTTGGCCACCTCGGCGGCGCGCGTGGGGGTCAGGGTCGCAAGGTAGCGATGGGCCTTGAGCTTCTGGTCGACGGTGACGCCGCGCCTGATGGTGTCGGTCATGGAAGGCTCCTTGGATGAGGCGCTGGTCTACAGGCTGGGGGCGTTGACGGATAGAGACCCTTACAGCGACTGCCCGTCGTCCACCGTGAACACCGACCCCGTCACCGCCCTGGCGGCGTCCGAGGTCAGGTACAGCGCCATGGCCTCCAGGTTGCCGGTCTCCATCAGCCGCTTGCGCGGGAAGGTCGCCACGAGCCTCGTACCGCCTTCGCTGTCGAACCATTCGTCGTTGAGCTCGGTCTTGATGTAGCCGGGGCACAGGACGTTGACGTTGATCCCCTTGCGCGCCCATTCGCGGGCCAGGCTCTTGCCCATGTGGGCGGTGGCGGCCTTGGAGGTGACGTAGGCGGTCAGGCCGGGCAGCACCTTGTGGGCCCCGATCGAGGCGACCAGCAGGATGCGGCCGCGCTCGCTGGCCGGGCTGTCGGCCTGGATCATCCGCCGGGCGCCTTCGCGGGCGGTCAGGAACACGCCGCGCGTATTGACCGCCAGCACCTTGTCGAAGTCGTCGATGCTGATGTCGAGCGCCGAGCCCTGGACGCTGATCCCGGCGTTGGCGATCACCGAGTCGGGCGGGCCGAACGCGGCCTCGACGGCGTCGTAGCCGGCGATCACCGAGGCCTCGTCCTCGACGTCCATCGTGAAAGCCTGGGCGACGCCGCCGGCCGCGGTGATCTCGGCGACCAGGGCGTCCAGCTTGTCGGCCCGGCGGGCGGCGGCCGCGACCTTGGCGCCGGCGCGGGCGGCGGCGCGGGCCAGGTTGGCGCCGATGCCGGAAGAGGCGCCGGTGACGAGGAGGGTGCGGCCGGTGAGGTTTGTCATGGGGGAAGGCCTCTCGAAACCCTCTCCCAGAGGGAGAGGGAGGGGCCCATGCGCAGCATGGGAGGGTGAGGGGTTTAGATGTTCGAGATGCTCGCACCGGGTCAAGATTGACACGGCGTCACCCCTCACCCTCCCACGCTCTTCGAGCGCGGGCCCCTCCCTCTCCCCTCCGGGAGAGGGACTAGGTCAACCCCGGCCCCGAGATCTTCAACACCGGCGTGAACGCCGGCCGCGCCTCGGGCAATGTCACCCGCAGCCCCTTGCCGTCGCGGACAAAGCTCAGCGGCTCGCCGCCGCCCAGCAGTTCCACCCGCCGCACCTCGCCGGCGCTGGTCGGGCCGCTCGTCGCCAGGCTCTCGATCACCAGTTCGCCCACCGGCCAGGCCATCGGCAGGGCGTAGAGGTCGCCGGCCTTGGTCACGAAGCGGATGTCGGTCGCCTGGAACGGCTTGGCGTCGCCCTCGTTCTGCATGCCCTCGACGAAGCGCGTCGGGCCCTCGCCATAGATCCGCCAGGGCCGCGAGGCGTAGATGGCCGGGCCGTTGACGGCGATCCAGCCGGCCATGCCCTCCAGCACCTTCTCCTCCTTGTCGTCGATCGTGCCGTCGCCGCGCTGGGGGATCGAGACCAGCAGGCAGCCGTTCTTGCTGACCACGTCGATCAGCCGCTGGATCACGTCCCGGGCGCTCTTGTAGCCGTCGCGGTCGTAGAGCCCGCGGTCGTAGTGCCAGTTGCCGATGCAGGTGTCGGTCTGCCACGGCTCGGGCCGCAGGCGGTCGGAGAAGCCGCGCTCGACATCCTCGACGATGCCCCGGCGCTGCAGGGGGCTGAGCTTCTTGCCGGTGACCACCACGTCGGTCGCGCCGCGCCAGGCGCGGACCTGGTTGTAGTAGTGGGCGGTGGCCTCCAGCCCCGCGCGGCCCAGCGGCAGGGTATAGTTGTCGAAATAGACCATGTCGGGTCGATAGCGGTCGACCAGGTCGTTCTGGCGCGCCAGCCAACTGCGGACGAAGCCCGGATTGTTCGGCGGCGGGGTTTCGATCCACTCGCCGTCGTGGGCGTCATGCCAGGCGTTGGCGGCCTTGATGCTCTCCATTCCGTCCGGGATCAGCATGTTGCGGCCGGTATAGAGCTCCTGCGGGTCCAGCCCCTGCCACCATTTGCCCTGGCCGTCGACCTTGGTCAGCCGGAAGGCGTCGTAGCGCTGGCCCTTCAGCGGACCCTCGGCGTCGTAGCCATAGGCCGTCTGCCACCAGTGCCAGGCGTGGGCCGCATGGTTGGAGACCCCGAACCGCATGCCGTGGGCGCGGGCCACCTTCTCCCAGGTCCCGACGATATCCCGCCCCGGACCGACGCGCAGCGTGTTCCAGGCGTGGTGGCGGCTGGCGAACATGTCGAGGTTGTCGTGGTGGTTGGCCATCGACATGAAGTACCTGGCCCCGGCGGCCTGGTACTTCTTCATCAGGCCTTCCGGATCCCAGTTCTGCGCCTTCCAGCGGGGGATGAACTCCATGAAGCCGAACTGGGTCGGGTGGCCGTAGGTCTTGACGTGGTGCTCGTAGACCCCGTTGCCCTGCATATACATCTGGCGGCCGTACCAGTCGCCGTACTCGGGCACGCATTGCGGCCCCCAGTGCGACCAGATGCCGAGCTTGGCGTCGCGGAACCAGTCGGGCGTCCGGTAGCCGGCGGCCAGCGAGTCCCAGCTGGGCTGGAAGCCACCTTTAGTCGCGGCGAGGGCCGGCGTGGCCGAGGCGGCGGCCAGGCCGGCGCCGAGGTTCAGGATGTCGCGGCGGTTGAGGGCCATGGGTTTTCCTTCGGACACTTCTACTCTTTCGCCGGAGCGGGGTCGCCATAGACGATCCCCCGGCCATGGACGCCCAGATAGACCCGGCCGAACCGGGCCGGGTCGCCGGTCAGGGCGCGCAGTTCGGCGAAGCCCCAGCGGTCGTCGTTGAGCTTGAGCCAGGTCTTGCCGACATCGTCGGAGCGGAACACGCCCTCGACGCCCTCGACCTTGCCCCAGATGAACACCGCCGGATGGGTCTGGCCGGGCGCGGCCTTGCCGAAGCCGACCAGGCCGGCGTCGTCGACTCCGGCGATCCGCTTGAAGGCGGCCCCGCCGTGGGTCGAGCGCATCAGGCCCTGGCGGGTGGGCAGCCAGACCTCGGCCTCGACACCGGGGACGGCCTTCAGCGGCCCGGCGCCCGGCAGGTCGCGGGCGACGGTCCTGAAGGTCTCGCCGCCGTCGGTGCTGGCCAGGACCGCGCCCTGGGCGGCGTCATACAGGTAGAACCGCGACGGGTTCACCCGGTCCGAGGCCGGGATGAAATTGGGCTGGTCGCCGGCCGTGACGCCCTGGACCGGGCGCCAGGTCTGGCCCTGGTCGCTGGAGACATAGGGCGCGGCCTTGCGCATCGCCCAGACCATCCGCCGGCCGTCGGCCGACAGGGCGATGCGGCCGGTCTCCTTGCTGGCCTCGCGCGGCGGCGAGCTGGCGAAGGCCGTCCAGGTCTTGCCGCCGTCGGTCGAGCGGAAGCCGCCGGTCGGGGTCGGGTCGCTGGTGCGGACCATGACCTCGGGGGCCAGTTCGGCGAAGTCCAGGCCGCGATTGGTGCCGCCGTGCGGGTCGAAATAGCGGCTGTTGGCGACGGTGGTCAGGTCGTCGTGGCGGAAGCCGCCGATGTCGCCGATCGTGCTGATCAGGGGCGCGTGCCCCGAGGCGCTATCGGGCGGGCTGACCAGCTCCAGCGGCACGGTCTCCTCGATACCCTCGTCGTCGAACCGCCAGTCGGTGCGGCCCGAGCGGTCGGCCTCGGTCAGGTTCCTGGTCCGCCACAGGCCGTAGCCGGTGACATAGATCGCCTCGTCCGGATTGGTCGGGTCGATGTCGAAGTCGCCGATCCAGTGGCCCATCTCGCGACCGGCCTTGCCCTCCAGGCGTCTGACCCAGGCAGCGCGGCCGACGTCGTGATGGGCCTTGTCGCGCAGGGGCTTCCAGCTCTTGCCGCCGTCGGTGCTGCGGAACACCTCGTCGCCGACCACCCAGCGGTCGAGGGTCGAGACCATGACCACGCCCGGACGGCTGGGGTCCAGGCTGAGGCCGCCGTAGCCGAACACGTCGGTCCCGGACGGCTTGACCGGGGTGATGTCGGTCCAGGCGCCGGAGTTGGGGTCCAGGCGCCAGACCGCGCCGTCGGTGACGCCGTTGGGGCCCAGGCCGTTGCCGTAGGTGACATAGACCCCGCCCTTGGCGTCGAGCGCCAGGTGATGGGGGATCAGGCCCTTGGGTTGGTCGCCGATCGCGCCCCAGGTCGCGCCGGCGTCGGTGCTGACCAGCAGGCCGCCGCCCTTGGCTCCGGCGACGCCCGCATAGACGATCGCCGTCTCGCCGGTCTTGACCGTTTCGACGGGATCGAAGGCCAGCACGGTGACGTGCAGCCTGGGGAAGCTCTCGACCCTGGACCAGGTCGCGCCGTGGTCGGCGCTGCGATAGAGGCCGTCCTTGGCGCCCAGCAGCAGCACCGCGCCCTGGTGGGGATCGACCATCAGCCGCTCGCCGGTGTTGCGGCCATCCTCGTTGCCGCCGATCTTCACCGGCAGTTCGGCCTTGGCCCAGGTCGCGCCCCGGTCGGTGGAGCGCAGCAGCGCGCCGCCGCGCGCGTTGGGGCCGGTATATTCGCCGGCCGCCATGTAGAGGCGGTTGGAGTCCTGGGGATCGACGGCCAGGCTGAGCGCGCCGGACAGCTGGTTGTCGGCCCGCGTCAGGCCGTCGTTGAGCGCCACCCAGGCGCCGGCCTGGCGGTCCAGACGATAGGCCCCGCCGATGTCGGTGCGGGCATAGACCAGGCCCTTCTCGGTCGGATGATAGACGACGCCGCTGACGAAGCCGCCGCCCAGCACCTCGGCGCCGCGCCAGGCGTAGGGCTGCACGGCCGGCGGCGCGGCGAGGGCGGGGCTGAACGAGACCAGCACGCCGGCGGTCGCCAGCAGGGCGAGGGTGGTTTTGAACGAGGGCACCGGGGTTTCCGTCTAGCCGGCGGGGGTCAGGCCGACCGCGACCCTGGCCGCGCCCGCCGGCATGGCGGCTCGATTTCCCCACATTTTCGCGCTCCCCGACGTTTCTATTTGTCACATAAATTAGATCGTATATGCATCACCGTCGAGCTTTTAGTTACCGCTACCAGAATGCTAAGGCCGCGCTGTCGGTCGGCTGACAGCGTTGTCGGCGGCAAGAATGAGAAAGTTTGGGGATGAACACCAAGGCCTTCTGCGTGGCGCTGCTGGCGACCACCCTTCTGACCAGCGCGTCGTTCGCGGCGGACTCCAAGAGCACCGCCCATCCCGCCCTCTGGCCCGTCGCCAAGAGCCAGGGCGTGGTCGATCCCCAGACCGAGGCCTTCGTCGACTCGCTGCTGGCCAGGCTGACCCTCGAGGAGAAGGTCGGCCAGATGATCCAGGCCGACTTTGCCTCGATCACGCCGGAAGACCTGAAGACCTATCCGCTGGGCTCGATCCTGGCCGGCGGCAGCTCGCCGCCGCTGGGCGCGCCGGACCGCTCGCCGATCGGCCCGTGGGTCAAGTCGGTCGAGGCCTTCCGCGACGCCGCCGCCCAGCGCCCGGGCGGCGCGCACGTCCCGCTGATGTTCGGCATCGACTCGGTGCACGGCAACGGCAACGCGGTGGGCGCGACGCTCTTCCCGCACAATATCGGCCTGGGCGCGGCGCGTGACCCCGAGTTGGTCCGCAGGATCGGTGCGGCCACCGCCCAGGAAACGGCCGCCGCTGGCTTCGACTGGGCGTTCGGCCCCACCCTGACCGTGCCGCGCGACGACCGCTGGGGCCGGGCCTATGAGGGCTATTCGGAAGATCCGCAGATCGTCCGCGACTATGCCGGCCAGATGATCCTGGGCCTGCAGGGCGCGGTCAGCCAGGGCAGCGTTATCCAGCACGGCCACGTGGCGGCCAGCGCCAAGCACTTCCTCGGCGATGGCGGCACCCACGAGGGCCACGACCAGGGCGACACCCAGGTCTCGGAAGCCGAGCTGATCCGCCTGCACGCCCAGGGCTATGTGCCGGCCATCAACGCCGGGACCCTGACGATCATGGCGTCGTTCAACAGCTGGAACGGCGAGAAGATGCACGGCAACAAGAGCCTGCTGACCGACGTGCTGAAGGGGCGGATGGGCTTCGACGGCTTCGTGGTCGGCGACTGGAACGGCCACGGCCAGGTGTTCGGCTGCACGCCCAAGAACTGTCCGCAGGCCGCCAATGCGGGCCTGGACATGTACATGGCGCCCGACAGCTGGAAGGAACTCTACGCCAACACGGTCGCCCAGGCGAAGTCGGGCGAGATCCCGATGGCCCGCATCGACGACGCCGTGCGCCGCATTCTGCGGGTCAAGGCCAAGATGGGCCTGTTCCAGCAGGCGCGGCCGCTGGAAGGCGACGCGACGGTGATGGCCTCGGCCGAGCACCGCGCCATCGCCCGCCAGGCGGTGCGCGAGTCGCTGGTGCTGCTGAAGAACAACGGCGTGCTGCCGATCAAGGCTTCGGCGAACGTGCTGGTGGCCGGTTCGGGGGCCGACGACATCGGCCAGCAGGCCGGCGGCTGGACCCTGTCGTGGCAGGGCACCGGCAACACCAAGGCCGACTTCCCCAACGCCCAGTCGATCTATGCGGGCCTGAAGGAAACGGTCGAGGCGTCCGGCGGCAAGGCGACGCTCAGCATCGACGGCGGCTTCGACAAGAAGCCCGACGTCGCCATCGTGGTGTTCGGCGAGACGCCCTACGCCGAGGGCGTCGGCGACATCAAGACCCTGGAATTCCAGCCCGGCGCCAAGACCGACCTGGCGCTGCTGAAGAAGCTGAAGGCCGCCGGCGTGCCGGTGGTGGCGGTGTTCCTCAGTGGCCGGCCTCTGTGGGTGAACCCCGAGATCAACGCCTCGGACGCCTTCGTGGCGGCCTGGCTTCCGGGCAGCGAAGGCGGCGGGGTCGCTGACGTGCTGGTCGGCGACGCGGCGGGCAAACCGCGCGCCGACTTCCGCGGCAAACTGTCGTTCAGCTGGCCGCGCACCGCCGGCCAGTTCACGCTGAACCGCGGCGACAAGGGCTACAATCCGCAGTTCGCCTACGGCTACGGCCTGACCTACAAGGACAAGGTCCGCCTCGGGACGCTGTCGGAAAAGCCGGGCTTCACGATCGCCACCGACAACGTCAGCAACTACTTCGTCGGCGGCAAGACGCCGGCGCCGTTCGAGTTCAGGCTGACCCCGACCACGGCCGCGCAGATCCGCCCGGTGGACGCCGGCAACGTGCAGGAAGCTGGCCGCCAGCTGGCCTTCTCGGGCGACATCGAAGCCAAGGCGGCGATCACGGCCGACAAGGCCTTCGACCTGTCGTTCCAGACCAATGCCGACATCGACCTGCTGATCGACTATCGCGTCGACGCCAAGCCGACCGCGCCGGTCGCCCTGTCGATCGGGGTGGGCAGGCTGGACGTGACGCCGGTGCTGGCCGCCTCGCCGGTGGGCGAATGGAAGAGCCTGAAGGTGTCGCTCAAGTGCTTCCAGGCGGCTGGAACCGACGTGACCAAGGTCACGGCGCCGTTCGAGCTGTCGACCGCCGGCAAGCTGGTGGTGTCGGTGCAGGGCGTGAAGCTGACGACGGATCCGGCTGGCGCGGTGTGCCCGGGCAAGGCTCAATAAGTCCCAATATCCGCTCATCCCGGCGAAAGCCGGGATGAGCGGAGCGGAAGAAAAGGCAGTGCCCATGCGTTCGAAGATCCTCGGCCTGCTGGCCGCCACCGCCCTGGCCAGCCTGGCTGGCGCGGCCCAGGCCGCGCCCTTGCTGGCCCCGGTCTTCACTGACCACGCCGTGTTGCAGCGCGGCCAACCGATCCGGGTCTGGGGCGCGGCTAGGCCGGGCGAGGCCGTGACCCTGACGCTGGGCGACGCCGAGGCCACCGCGACGGCCGACGCCGAGGGCCGCTGGTTGGCCACCTTCCCGGCCCGGGAGCCGGGCGCGGCCTTGACCCTCACGGCCAGGGCGGGCGACGAGCGCCAGACGATCTCGGACCTGCTGGTCGGCGACGTATGGCTGTGTTCGGGCCAGTCGAACATGGAATATCCGCTGCGCCGCGCCCTGGGCGGCGAGGTCGAGGCGGCCAGGTCCGCCGACCCCAATATCCGCCTGCTGCAGACCGGCCGCACCAGCCTGCCGGCCCCGACCGGCGCCCTGCCCAAGGAGGCGGTGTGGCGGGTGGCCAGCCCCGAGTCCGCCAACAACTTCAGCGCCGCCTGCTTCTTCATGGGCCGCGAGATCAAGAAGACCACCGGCGCGCCGATCGGCCTGATCGACGCCACCTGGGGCGGTTCGGTGATCCAGGACTGGATCAGCCGCGAGGGGCTGCACGCCCTGGGCAATTACGACGAGGGCCTGGCCATCCTGGCCGACTACGCCAAGTCGCCGGAAACCGGCATGGCCCACTGGACCGCCCAACTCGGCCGCTGGGCCGCCAAGGCCGAGCCGCAGGCCGTGGCCTGGAGCCGCCCGGACTTCGACGACCGCGACTGGAAGACCATGCCGGCCGAACGGTTCTGGGAGACCAATCCCGGACTGGAGACCTTCGACGGCACGATCTGGCTGCGGGCCACGATCGTCCTGACAGCCAAGCAGGCCAGGCAGGGCGCGACCCTGGCGCTGGGCCCGATCGACGACCTGGACACCACCTTCGTCAACGGCCACGAGGTCGGCTCATCGCAGGGTTGGGACAAGCCGCGCGCGTACAGGATCGCCCCGGGCGTGCTGAAGGCGGGCCCGAACGTGATCGCCGTGCGAGCCATCGACACCAGCGGCGGCGGCGGGGCCTGGGGGCCGGCGGCCGAGAAGGGGCTGAAGCTGGACGACGGCTCGTTCGCGCCGCTGGGCGGGACTTGGCGCTACAAGGTCTCGGCCACCATCGCCCAGAGCGGCCTGCCGCCGACCGCGCCGTGGGTGGGGACCAGCGGCCTGTCGACCCTGCGCAACGGCATGATCGCGCCGCTGATCCCCTACGGGTTGAAGGGTTTCGCCTGGTACCAGGGCGAGGCCAATGTCGCCGAGCCGCAGACCTACGAACGGCTGCTCAAGGCGCTGGTCGCCGACTGGCGCAGGTCGTTCGAAGGGGCGGACCTGCCGTTCCTGGTGGTGCAACTGGCCGACTTCGGGCCGCGCCAGACCAAGCCGGTCGAGTCCGGCTGGGCCGGCGTGCGCGACGCCGAGCGCCGCGTCGCCGCCGCCGACCCCAAGGTCGGCCTCGCCTCGGCGGTCGACATCGGCGACATCTACGACATCCATCCGGCCAACAAGCTGCAGGTCGGGCTGCGCCTGGCGCTGCAGGCCCGCAAGCTGGCCTATGGCGAGAGCACGCTGATCGCCGCCGGACCGGCGCCGGTCTCGGCGACGCGCGACGGAACCTTGGTGTACGTGCGCTTCGACCAGCCGATGGTGGTGCAGGCCGGTCCTCGGCCGACGGGTTTCGAGCTGTGCGACGCCGACGGCGTCTGCCAGTTCGCGAACGCGGGCCAGCGCGGCGACCAGGTCGTCTTGTCGAACCCGTCGAACGCCCCGCCGGTCAAGGTCCGCTTCGCCTGGGCCGACAGCCCGATCATCAATCTCTATGGCGAGACCGGCCTGCCGGCGACGCCGTTCGAACTGGTGATCGAGCCCTAGACCGCCAGGGTCTTGAGCCGTTCGCGCAGGTCGCCCAGTTCGCTCAGCGGCAGGTCCAGCAGGCAGAGAAGTTGCTCGGGCACGGCCTTGGCCCGGTCGCGCAGGGCCGCGCCGGCCGGGGTCAGGGTGACGACCACCCGGCGCTCGTCCTCGGGGTCGCGCGCCCGGGCGATCAGGCCCTGGGCCTCCAGCCGCTTGAGCAGGGGCGTCAGGGTGCTGGACTCCAGGTCCAGCGCCTCGCCCAGGGCGCCCACCGTCCGGGGGCTGGCCTCCCACAGCACCAGCATGGCTAGGTACTGCGGATAGGTCAGGCCCAGGGCGTCGAGCAGCGGCCGGTACAGCCGCGTCACGCGGTTGGCGGCGCCGTAGAGGGCGAAGCACAGCTGGCGGTCGAGGCGCAGGGCCTCGACCGTGTCGTGCCTGGTGCTGTCGGTGTTCTGGCTCATGCGGCCTTTGTGGTGATGGCGACATCGACATTGCCGCGCGTGGCGTTGGAATAGGGGCAGACCTTGTGCGCCGTCGCAACCAGGGCTTCGGCTTCTTCCTGGGTCAGGCCCTGGGTTTCGACTTCCAGCGCCACTTCCAGCTTGAAGCCGACTTCGAGCGGGGCCAGGCCGACCACGCCGGTGACGGTCGAGCCGGTCAGGCCGATCTTCTGCTGGCGGGCGACGAAGGCCATGGCGCTCTGGAAGCAGGCGGCGTAGCCGGCCGCGAACAGCTGCTCGGGATTGGTGCCGTTACCCTTGCCGCCCAGGGCCTTGGGCATGGCCAGGGTGACGTCCAGCAGGCCGTCGTCGGTGCGGACGTTACCTTCGCGGCCGCCGGTGGCCGTGGCGCGGGTTTGATAGAGGGTGGACATGAGAGGCTCCTGTGATGGTGTAGTGATGACGATTTAATCGTGCGCGATTATATATCAAGAGCTGGGTGATGATTTTTATCGTGCGCGATCTTTTGGGGCGTCCGTCGCCGCTAGGCCTTGGCCTTCGCCGCCTCGACCAGCGCGCTCAAGGCCTCCATCGGCGTCAGGTCGCCCAGCAGTTGGCGCACGATGGTCAGGGTGTCGGAATAGATCCGCTCGCAGACCAGAGTCTCGCCGTCGAACAGGAAGAAGGCGGTCATCTGGCAGGCGAACGGCCGGCCGGTGGCGGGTAGGGGGCCCAGCGGGCCCTTCTGCGTGCCCTCGAGGATGAACTCGACCACGATCCCGTCGTCGATATGGCGCAGCGACAGCAGGGTGTTGCGCTGGTCAGGGAAGGTCTGGCGCGAGGTGGCGTAATAGCGCTCGACGTCGGGGCGGCCGTCATGGACGGCGCCGGTGGCGATGATCTCGTAGTGGGGGTGGGGGAAGGTCGCCAGCACCTTGTCCCAGGCGTGGTCGATCTCGTCGGCCATGTGCTCGCGCACGATCGTCTCGCGCCGGGCGCGCAGCTGGTCCTGGGTCATCGGTCTTTCCTCCCGTCCGCTCTTCGGCGGCGTCGGGAAGCATAGAACCATCAAAACGAATGTTTGGAAGTGCTGTTTACGCCGCCCAAGCCGCCGCGAAGCGCTTCAACAGCGAGCGGGCGGCGCTCTCGGCCCCGCCGTCGACGGCCTCCAGGCGCAGGAACAGGTCGCCCTGCCGATGGGCGCCGCGGGCCGGCAGGCCCTGGCCGGGCAGGCGCACCAGGCCGCGGGCGGCGGCCTTGGTCGAGATCCACACCAGGCGCGGGCCGATGGCCGTGGCCACCTCGATGCGCCCGCCCTCGGCGAGGACGCGGGAGTCCAGGCGAGCGGTCAGCCACAGGTCGTCGCCGCGCACCAGGGCTTGCGGATCGGTCTTGACGGCGACGCGGAACACCACGTCCTCGACCCGCACCTTGTCGTCCTCGCGCAGGCCGGCGGGCAGGGTCAGGCGCAGCTTGCGGGCGTCGACCATCATTTCCAGGGTTCCGCCGGCGAAGGCCATGGCGGTGTCGATCGTCAGGGTGGCCTGCTCGACGCGGGCCGGCTCGGCGACGGCGGGCGGGAAGTGGATCTGTGGGGTCGGATTGTCCTGCAGCAGGCGATAGGCGGTCAGCACGTCGCGGAACAGGGCCGCGTCGCCGCCGGGGCGGTCGGGGTGGGCGCGCTTGGCGGCTTCGCGATAGGCGGCCCGCAACTCGCGCTCGTCGGCGCCCGGGGCGACGCCGAGGATGGCGCGCGCGGCCTGGAGGCTGAGAACGGAGGGAGCGCGGGCGGTCATGCCGCCGACCCTGCCGCGACTTGGTCAACGGGGCGTTAAGTTAAGACTTTCGAGCGTCTTCGAGCCAAGTGGAGACCGGTTCGCGTGAAGTAAAGCGCGCCAGGACAAGACCCTACCGGATGTGGCCGCTCATCAGCCACACCAGGCCGAAGACGCCGCACACCCCGGCCGCGAAGACGATCACCGCCCATGAGCCGCTCTTGCGATACCAGGTCACCGGGACGTCGACGTCGGGGCCCTCGAGCCGCGCCTGCTCGGCGGCGCGGTTGCGCAGCTTCAGCAGGTTCCAGGCCCCGGCCGCGAACAGGAAGACCCCGCCGATCGCCAGGATGATCCAGTCCTGGACGTCGTCGCCCTTCCACCGGACGGCCTCGATCCAGCCGACGCCGAGCCCGGCCGCGCACCACAGCGCCAGGGGAATCCAGGCCAACCGCGCCCGCGTGCCGAGTTTCATGGGAGTTCAAATCCTGGGGCGCGGAACCGTCCGCGCGCGTGGGCGGCAGATGCGCGCGTCAAGCTTGGCGCGTCAAGCGTGGCCCCACGCCGACGGGCGCCCTATATCGGTGGACATGACCGACGCGCCCCTGATCCCCGCCTCGCCGTCCGAGGATGACTATGTCCGCCAGGTGACGCAGGCCACGCCGCCGCCGCTGCTGCCGGAGGGCGATCCGATCCGGCTGTTCGAGGACTGGCTGGCCGAGGCCGGCAAGGGCGAGCCGCACGATCCCAACGCCATGGCGCTGTCGACGGTCGACGACGACGGCCTGCCGGACTCGCGCATGGTGCTGCTCAAGAGCGTCGATGCGCGCGGCTTCGTCTTCTACACCAACACCGAAAGCGCCAAGGGCGTTGAACTCGGCGGGCATCCCAAGGCCGCCCTGCTGTTCCACTGGAAGTCGCTGCGCCGCCAGGTGCGGGTGCGCGGCGTGGTCGAGCCGGTGACGCCGCAGGAAGCCGACGCCTATTTCGCCAGCCGCGCCCGCCACAGCCAGCTGGGCGCCTGGGCTTCGGACCAGTCGCGGCCGCTGCCCGACCGCCTGGCCCTGGAGCGGCGGGTGGCCGAGATGGCGCTGAAGTTCGGCCTGGGCAAGGTGCCGCGCCCGCCGCACTGGTCGGGCTACCGCGTCGTGCCCCAGGTCATCGAATTCTGGCGCGACCGCCCGTTCCGCCTGCACGAACGCCTGGTCTATGAGCGGGTCGGCGAGGGTTGGGCGACCAAGCGGCTGTTTCCGTAGAAGAACCCCTCTCCCAGAGGGAGAGGGAGGGGCCCAAGCGTAGCTTGGGAGGGTGAGGGGTTTAGACGTCAAACGGCGTGCCGGCAGGGCGCTC
>NZ_AKKF01000174.1 GCF_000281955.1 Caulobacter sp. AP07
GGCGGTCGCCGCGCCGCCTTCGGTCACCACGCCCAGCACGGTCCCGGGAACCACGGTCGCGCCTTCCTCGGCGCTGATCGAGACCAGGACGCCGTCGGCCGGGGCCACGACTTCGAGGCTGACCTTGTCGGTTTCCAGTTCGACGAGCAGTTCGTCCTTCTTCACCGCCTCCCCGGCCTTCTTGGTCCAGCGCGCCACCGTCGCTTCGGTGACGGATTCGCCGAGGGCGGGGGTCATGATGTCGGCCATGTGGGGTTCCGATGTCTCTTCTGGGTTCGGTTCGTAGTCTTGGCCCGCCCTCGTCCTTCGGCAAGCCTGGGACGGGGGCGGCGGGATTTAGGCGAAAGCTTCGGTGAGGAAGTTTTCAAGTTCCTTCAGGTGGCGGCTCATCATGCCGGCGGCCGTCGAGGCCGAGGCGGGACGACCCACGTAGCGGGCGCGCTTGGCCTTGACGTCCAGGCGGTCGAGGCTGAGCTCGAGCCACGGATCGACGAAGGTCCAGCCGCCCATGTTCTTGGGCTCTTCCTGGCACCAGACCAGTTCGGCGTTCTTGAAGCGGCCGAGCACGCCCAGCACCGACTTCAGCGGCCACGGATAGAACTGCTCCAGGCGCACGATGTAGACGTCGTCACGGCCGGCCTTGGCCCGGGCGTCGATCAGGTCGAAATAGACCTTGCCCGAGCAGGCGATGACGCGGGTGATCTTGTCGTCGCTCTTCAGCGTGATCCCGCCGACGTCACAGCCGGCCTCGGCCCCGTCGATCATCACGCGGTGGAAGCTGGAGCCCTCGGCCATGTCGGCCAGGTTGGAGACCGCCTTCTTGTGGCGCAGCAGGCTCTTGGGCGTCATGACGATCAAGGGCTTGCGGAACTCGCGGTGCATCTGGCGACGCAGGGCGTGGAAGTAGTTGGCCGGGGTCGTGAGGTTGACCACCTGCATGTTGTCCTCGGCGCACGACTGCAGGAAGCGCTCCAGGCGGGCCGAGCTGTGCTCGGGGCCCTGGCCTTCGTAGCCGTGCGGCAGCAGCATGGTCAGGCCGCTCATCCGCAGCCACTTGCGCTCGCCCGAGCTGATGAACTGGTCGATGACCACCTGGGCGCCGTTCACGAAGTCGCCGAACTGGCCTTCCCACAGGGTCATGGTGTTCGGGTCGGCCAGCGAGAAGCCGTACTCGAAGCCCAGCACCGCCTCTTCCGACAGGGCCGAGTCGATGACTTCGTAGTGGGCCTGGCCCGGACGGATGTTGTTGAGCGGCGTGTAGTGCTCTTCAGTCGTCTGGTCGATGATGTCCGAATGGCGCTGGGTGAAGGTGCCGCGCACGCTGTCCTGGCCGGACAGGCGGACGGGGAAGCCCTCGTCGAGCAGGGTGGCGAAGGCCAGGTGCTCGGCGGTGCCCCAGTCGATGTTCTCGCCCTTCTCGATCGCCTCGCGGCGGTTGTCGATGACCCGCTTGACGGTCTTGTGGGCGTTCAGGCGCTCGGGGATCGTGGTGATCTGGCGGCCGATCTCGAGCAGCTTGGTCTTGGCGACGTCGGTCTTGCCCCGGCGCTCTTCGTCGCCGGGCAGGGCCAGGCCCTTCCACTTGCCGTCCAGCCAGTCGGCCTTGTTGGCCTTGTAGGCCTTGCCGGCGTCGAATTCCTTGTCGAGGAAGGTCTCGAACTCGGTCACCCAGCCGTCGACTTCGGCTTGCGAGGCCACGCCCTCGGCGATCAGCCGGCGGCCGTAGATCTCGCGGGTCGAGATGTGGTCCTTGATCTTGGCGTACATCAAGGGCTGGGTCATCGTCGGGTCGTCACCTTCGTTGTGACCGAACCGGCGGTAGCAGAACATGTCGATGACCACGTCCTTGGCGAACATCTGACGATACTCGGTCGAGACCTTGGCCGCGAAGACCACGGCCTCGGGGTCGTCGCCGTTGACGTGGAAGATCGGGGCTTCGACCATCAGCGCCACATCCGAGGGATAGGGCGAGCTGCGCGAATAGCGCGGGTTGGTCGTGAAGCCGATCTGGTTGTTGACGATGAAGTGGATGGTGCCGCCCGTGCGGTAGCCCTTCAGGCCCGACAGGGTGAAGCACTCGGCCACCACGCCCTGGCCGGCGAAGGCCGCGTCGCCGTGCAGCAGCAGCGGCAGCACGTGGCCGCGACCGGCGTCGGGCTGTTCGCGCAGGGTGAAGGCCTGCTTGGCGCGGGCCTTGCCGATCACCACCGGGTTGACGATTTCCAGGTGCGACGGGTTGGCGGTCAGCGACAGGTGGACCTTGTTGTCGTCGAACTCGCGGTCCGACGAGGCGCCCATGTGGTACTTGACGTCGCCCGACCCCTCGACGTCCGAGGGCAGGCTGGTGCCGCCCTGGAACTCGTGGAAGATCACGTGGTAGGGCTTGCCCATCACGGCGGCCAGCACGTTGAGGCGGCCGCGGTGCGGCATGCCCAGGACGATGTCCTTCACGCCCAGCGAACCGCCGCGCTTGATGATCTGCTCCAGCGCCGGGATGCAGGCTTCGGCGCCGTCGAGACCGAAGCGCTTGGTGCCGGGGAAGCGCTTGTGCAGGAAGCGTTCGAAGCCCTCGGCCTCGATCAGCTTCTTGAGGATGGCGACCTTGCCCTCCTTGGAGAACACGATCTCCTTGTCGCGGCCCTCGATGCGCTCCTGCAGCCAGGCCTTCTCGGCCGGGTCGGAGATGTGCATGTACTGCACGCCGACATTGTCGCAGTAGGTGCGGCGCAGGATCGACAGGATCTCGCGGATCGTCGAGGTCTCGAGGCCCAGCACGAAGTCGAGGAAGATCGGACGGTCGTAGTCGGCTTCCGAGAAGCCGTAGGTCGAGGGGTCGAGCTCGGGGGCCGAGGCCTTGGGCTCCAGGCCCAGCGGGTCGAGGTTGGCGGCGAGGTGGCCGCGCATCCGGTAGGCCCGGATCATCATGATGGCGCGCAGGCTGTCCAGCGTGGCGGCGCGGACGGCTTCGGCCGAGGTGCCCGGAGCCTTGGCCTCGATGGCCTTGGTCATCTTGGCTTCGACGGCGGGGGCCACGGTCGGCCACAGGCCGTCGATGGCCGACAGCCATTCGGGGCGGACGGCCGGCGCCTGCCGGGGCGTCCAGGCCGGGTCCTGCGCGGCGCGCTTGACCTGGTCGGCCTGGTCCGAGAGCGTGGCGAAGAACGCGGCCCAAGAGGGCTCGACCGAAGCGGGGTTCTCCGCCCACCGGGCGTAGAGATCCTCGACGAAAGCCGCATTGGCTCCGTAGAGGAATGAGGTCTCGGTCAAGACCTGATTGATGATACCCGCGTCGTCCGCCATCGTGTTCGCCTTAAGATCCGTTACGCACCCGTAGCCCAGGGCCGTAAATATAGTCTCTCATTCACCGGGCGCCCGCCGATCGGCGGGGCCCAGGTGATTTTTTCGGATCGTCGACTGGCGGTCGGAAAAACCTGGGCCCCGCGTGGGGCGGGGTTTCGGTGTCGTCTTAGCCCTTGAGCACCTCGAGCAGGGTCTCGCCCAGGCGCGCCGGCGACGGCGAGACGCGGATGCCCGCGGCCTCCATCGCTGCGATCTTGTCTTCCGCGCCGCCCTTGCCGCCCGAGATGATCGCGCCGGCGTGGCCCATGTGACGGCCGGGAGGCGCCGTGCGGCCGGCGATGAAGCCGACCATGGGCTTCTTGCGGCCGCGACGGGCTTCGTCGGCGATGAACTGGGCGGCTTCCTCTTCGGCCGAGCCGCCGATCTCGCCGATCATGACGATCGACTTGGTGGCTTCGTCGGCCAGGAACAGTTCCAGGATGTCGATGAACTCGGTACCCTTGACCGGGTCGCCGCCGATGCCGACGGCCGTGGTCTGGCCCAGGCCCGCATTGGTGGTCTGGAACACGGCTTCATAGGTCAGGGTGCCCGAGCGCGAGACGACGCCGACCGAGCCGTTCGAGAAGATCGAACCCGGCATGATGCCGATCTTGCACTGGTTCGGGGTCAGGACGCCGGGGCAGTTGGGGCCGATCAGGCGCGACTTGCTGCCTTGCAGGGCCTTCTTCACCTTGACCATGTCCAGCACCGGAATGCCTTCGGTGATGCAGATGATCAGCGGGATTTCCGCGTCGATGGCTTCCAGGATCGAGTCGGCCGCGAAGGGCGGCGGGACGTAGATCACCGAGGCGTCGGCGCCGGTGGCTTCGCGCGCTTCGCCGACCGTGTCGAACACCGGCAGGCCGATGTGGGTCTGGCCGCCTTTGCCGGGGGTGACGCCGCCGACCATCTTGGTGCCGTAGGCGATGGCCTGCTCGGAGTGGAACGTGCCCTGGGCGCCGGTGATGCCCTGGCAGATGACCTTGGTTTCAGAACCGATGAGGATCGACATTTAGCGAGCACCCTTCACGGCGGCGACGATCTTTTCGGCGCCGTCGGACAGATCGTTGGCGGCGATGACGTTCAGGCCGCTTTCCGAGATGATTTTCTTACCCAGTTCGACGTTCGTGCCCTCGAGGCGCACGACCAGCGGAACCGTCAGCCCGACTTCCTTCACCGCGGCGATGACGCCCTCGGCGATGATGTCGCAGCGCATGATGCCGCCGAAGATGTTGACCAGGATGCCTTTGACGGCCGGGTCGGCGGTGATGATCTTGAAGGCCGCGGTGACCTTCTCCTTGCTGGCGCCGCCGCCGACATCGAGGAAGTTGGCCGGCTCGGCGCCGTACAGCTTGATGATGTCCATGGTGGCCATGGCCAGGCCCGCGCCGTTGACCATGCAGCCGATTTCGCCGTCCAGGGCGATGTAGGCGAGGTCGAACTTGCTGGCTTCGATTTCCTTGGGGTCTTCCTCGGTCTCGTCGCGCAGCTCGCGGATGTCCGGGTGGCGGAACAGCGAGTTGCCGTCGAACGACACCTTGGCGTCCAGGACCCGCAGGTGGTCGTCGGCGGTGACGATCAGCGGGTTCACTTCCAGCATGGCCATGTCCTTGGCCAGGAACGCCGCATAGAGCTGGTTGAGCAGGGTGGCGGCTTCCTTGGCGAGGCCGCCGGTCAGGCCCAGGGCCTTGGCCAGGGCGCGCGCGTGGGTCGGCCAGACGCCGGTCGCCGGGTCGATCGAGAAGCTGTGGATCTTCTCGGGGGTGTCGTGGGCGACGTCCTCGATGTCCATGCCGCCTTCGGTCGAGGCGACCACCGAGACCATCGAGGTCTCGCGGTCGACCAGCAGCGACAGGTAGAATTCCTTGGCGATGGCCGCGCCTTCCTCGATGTAGAGGCGGTTGACCTGCTTGCCCTTGGGACCGGTCTGGTGGGTCACCAGCACGCGGCCGAGCATTTCCTCGGCCGAAGCCTTGACGTCGGCGACCGACTTGACGACGCGGACGCCGCCCTTGGCGTCGGGGCCGAGGCCCTCGAACTTGCCCTTGCCGCGGCCACCGGCGTGGATCTGGCTTTTAACGACGAACACCGGACCACCCAGCTTTTCAGCGGCGGCGACGGCCTCCTCGACGGTGAAGGCGGGATAGCCGCGCGGAACTGGGGCGCCGAACTCCGCGAGGACGGCTTTGGCTTGGTGTTCGTGAATGTTCATGAGGGACCGGTCTCGACGACGGCTTCTGAAATGTGGCCGGGTTATAGGAGCGTGATTTCGCAGGCGCAACCGCGCTTGGACCGAATAGCCGCCTCTTGCGTAAAAGTGGGCTGGAGTCGTCCATGCTCGGAACGGGTTGGACTTTTCCCGCGACCGCGAACTTCCCGGACGTAACCCCGCCTGTTCAGGGAGCTCCTGGGTCGCGCGACTACGTTACCGCTACCACGAGGTCAATTCGACCCGCCCGGGCCCCGACCGACCGGCGGAACACTGGTCGGCGGTTTCGCGCCCGGTCGGGCGACCGCGTACATCTCCCAGGCGATCTGGTCGAGCAGGGCCCGGTCGTCGTCGCCGACCACATAGAGGTCGAAGTGGGTGCGGCCCTCCAGGTAACGGAAGTCGGTCTTCGCCCCCAGCCCCTTCATCACCGCCTCCAGCCGATGGGCCGCGCCGTCCAGATAGAAGGTGTCGGCCGTGCCGACGATCAGGTGGACCTTGCCGTCCAGGTCGGGTTTCAGGGCCGGCCAGTCGCGCTTCAGCCGCTCGGCGATGTCGTAGTGGTCGCGCCAGTAGGCGGCGACGACGGGATCGACCGCGCCGGTCGCCCGGTCGAACATCGGCATCGGCCGGCCGTCGGGGCCGCGCGGCGAGAACACCCAGTCGAACGAGCGCATCTGGCCGCCGTACTCGCCCAGCGCCTCTTCCATCAGGGTGGCGTCGCGCGACGAGGCCAGGACCTTGCCCTTGTCGCGGGCGATCGGCCAGGTCGAGCCGTCGGGCTTGAAATAGAGGTTGGCGCCCGGCGCGTAGAGGTCGACGCCGCTGAAGTCGTGGAAGTCGCTGGAGTCGGGCGAGGTCGACCACGTGCCGCCGAACACCTTCGGATAGCGGGTCTGCAGCCACAGGGTCGCCCAACCGCCGGAGGAGTGGCCGTTGAGGAAGCGACCGCTGGCCTTGGCGTCCATGCGCCAGTGCTTCTCGAGGTCGGGGATCAGCTCCTGGGTCAGGGCCGCGCCCCACGGGCCGTTGTTGACGCCGTCGGCGAACTCGTGCGTGCCGGTGGCGCTGCTCTCGTCCAGCAGCACCCAGATCATCGGCGGCGTCCTGCCCTTGGCCATGCCGTCGAACACGCTCGCCCCGACGCCGACCAGCGAGTTGGCGGTGCCGCCGAAGCCGGTGGTGTAATAGACGGTCGGATAGCGGTCCTTGCCGGCCTCGTAGCCCGGCGGCGTCACCACCCAGCCCTTCAGGGTGATCGGCCGGCCCCAGAACGCGCTGAGCGCCGGGCTGACGAAGGCGATCTCGTGGGCGTGCGGCCGCAGCGCGACCCGCAGCGCGCGGCGCGTCTCGGAGACGCTGGCCGGCAGGTTCCAGGGATCGGTCACCGGCTCGACGGTTTCCAGGGTCAGCTTGACCCCGGCCGCCAGCGGCAGCTTCAGCTCGACCACCGGGCTGACCAGGTCGCCCGGGCCCCGGCTGTTATAGTTGTAGCTGTGGTTCTGATCGAGCACGGCCTGCACGGCGTAGTCGCCGGGCGGCAGCTGGGAAAAGGCCTGGGGCGCGGCGATGCCGTCCAGGTCGATGTCGATCACCGCGCCAGGCTGGACGGTGGCGACCTCGCGAGCCGAGATGTTGCCCTTCTCGGCCCCGAACAGGTCAGGTTCGACCCGGGTGACCTTGCCGTCCTTGGCGGCCGCCTTGGCCACGGCCAGCGGCTGGGCGAAGACCAGCAGGCGGCCCGAGACCGGCGTCTGGATTTGCGGGCCGAGCTGGACCTGGAGGATCGGATGCCCGCCCGTCGGCGCCTCCGCCGCGAAGGCGCCGGCCCCGCTCGCCGTCGCCAACATCAGGGCCGCCGCTATCGCCGCTCGCATGGTTTCTTCCCGCTCTGGTTTTGACCAAAGCTAGGCCACGACGGCGGCGGGCTGGCAAGCCTGAGGCCCTACCCTCCGGTCTTGACCGTGGCCGTGGCCCGGCGCTCCAGCTTGCCCCAGCCGACCCGGCCGCCGCGCGCGGCGGTCAGCACCGACTTGACGACGACATAGTACATCAGCTGCCGGTAGCCAAAGCGCTGCACCGGCAGATAGGGCAGGTCGGCCCACGGCGCGCGCTTCTCCAGGGCCATGCCCAGGGCCCCGGCCGACAGGTCGACCAGGATGAACACCGCCCAGTACAGCAGACCCCGGATGGTGTCGTCGGGCGACCACTCCACCGGATGGGCGATCGCGCCGTAGACGCCGGAGATCAGGCTCCAGACCACCGCCAGGTCGACCAGCGGCGCGGCGACGGCCAGCAGGATCTGGAACAGCCAGATCTGCGGCAGGGCCACGAAACCCAGGGCCGGGGTCTTTGGATTGAACAGCGCCGCCCGGTGCTTCCAGACGCATTGCAGGGTGCCGAACGACCAGCGGAAGCGCTGCTTGAGCAGGCCGGCGACGGTGTCGGGCGCTTCGGTATAGGCCCGGGCGTCGGGATCGAAGGCCACCTTCCAGCCGGCCCGCTGGCAGGCGATGGTCAGGTCCTGGTCCTCGGCCAGGGTGTCGGACGGATAGCCGCCCAGCTCGTCCAGCACGCTCTTGCGCCAGGCCCCGACCGCGCCCGGCACCACCGTCACCGCGCCCAGGGCCGACAGCGCCCGGCGCTCCAGGTTCTGGGCGGTGACATATTCCAGAGCCTGCCAGCGGGTGACGATGTTGAGGCGGTTGCCGACGATGGCGTTGCCGGCCACCGCGCCGATGGTCGGGTTGGCGAACCAGCGCATCAGCCGGCCGATGGTCTTGGGCGGGAACAGGGTGTCGGCGTCCAGCGCCACCACATACTCGCCCTTGGCCACCGCCAGGCCGCGATTGACCGCCCGCGCCTTGCCGCCGTTCTCGAAGCTCAGCAGGGTGACGCGCGGGTTGTCGCCGTGGGCCTTGCGAACCTCCTCGGCGGTGGCGTCGGACGAGCCGTCGTCCAGCACCAGCACCTCGAGGTTCTTCCAGTCGGACTCCAGGATCCGCGCCACCGAGGCGGCGATCACCTTCTCCTCGTTGAAGCAGGGGATCAGCACGCTGACCAGCGGGCCGTTCTCGCTGTCCGCGTCCTGCGGCGTCACGGCCGTCCAGCGGTGGACCAGGGCCAGGCAGGCCAGGAACACCAGCCGCGCCAGGCCCAGGGCGATGGCGGTCAGGAACAGGGCGGTGAGCGCGGTCTTCAGTGCACGGAACAAGCCGAAGCCAACCCGGTCCAGGGTCAGGGCCACCGGGTCGCGATCGCTGACCGGCATCACCTGGGCGGGCGTCATGCCGGCCAGCTCGCCGACCGTCACCAGGCGGTAGCCTCGGGCCCGGATGGCGTCGATCAGGCCCGGCAGCGCCGCGACGGTGTTGGCCCGGTTGCCGCCGGCGTCGTGCAGCAGCACCACCTGGCCTGGCCGGTCGCCGGGATGGTCGAGGCGCTCCAGCGTGCGGTCGATGATCGTCTGGGACGGCGGCTTCTGCCAGTCGTCGGGGTCGATGCGCAGGCCGACGACCAGGTAGCCCAGGGTCTGGGCGATCACCAGCGGCGCCACCTCGTGCGGGGTCGAGGGCTCGGCGTCGCCGAAGAACGGCGGACGGAACAGCCGCATCGAGCGGCCGGTGATCACCTCGAACAGGCGCTGGGTGGCGTTCAGCTCGACGTCGGTCTGGGCGATGGGGATTTCGCCGATATTGGGGTGGGTCCAGGTATGGCTGCCGACGTCGTGCCCCTCGGCCACCGCCCGCTTCACCAGGTCGGGCCGGGTCTGCATGTTCTCGCCGATGACGAAGAAGGTGGCCGGCGCCCGCTTCTCCTTCAGGATGTCGAGGATCTTGGGAGTCCAGCGGGCGTCGGGGCCGTCGTCGAAGGTCAGGGCCACCAGGCCCGGCTTCTGGCCGTAGCGCTCGATGACGTAGGAACTGGGGATGGCGTCGTAGCTCTGGTCGGCGATCAGGCCGGTGTCGGGGTCGAAGGTCAGGGTGCGCTTGCCGGGGGTGGGCAGGGCCGAGACCCGCAGCACCTCGCCGCCGCCGTCGAAATCGACGCTCTGGCCGGCCGGAATCCGCGTCAGGGCGGCGGCCGAAGCCTGGCCGTAGGGCTTGCCCAGCACGCTCCAGACACCGGGGTCCTCCATGCCCATCCGCCACAGACCATAGCCGCGCGGCCGCCAGCCGTCGGTGACCTTGACCTGGTTGAACAGGGTCGTGGCGTCCAGGAACCACACCCGGTGCTTGCTACCGCTGTCGTCGACATAGTCGTAGGTCGGGTTCAGCGCGTTCTCGTCCATGGCGATGTCGGCGCCGGCGTCCTGGGCGTTGCGCATCGCCTCGTGGAAGGTCACCGCGTCGCCGGCGACCGGCTTGCCGCCCGCCGCCTTGCCCCCCTCTTTTCCTTGGGCGAGCGTCCAGTCGTAGCCGTAAGCGCCCAGGGCGAGGATGGCGCGGGCCGGGTCCAGCTGCGCGAAGTCCTTGGCCAGTTCGGTCTCGTACCAGTCCTGGCCGGCGTTGGGGCCCGGGTCGCCGCCGGCGTAGTGCTGGTCGTAGGCCATCAGCACCAGGGTGTCGGCGGCGTCCTGCAGGCGCTTCAGCGGCCAGCCCTGGCCGTCGAACGGCGCGGTGACCCACACCTCGCGGCCCTGGGGCTTCAGGACGGCGCGCGCCTCGTCCAGCAGCTTGGGATAGTTCGCCAGGCCCTTGTCCGACAGGTTCTCCAGGTCGAAGACATAGCCGCCGTAGCCGCGCTTGACGGCCAGGTCGGCCAGGTTCGCCACCAGCTTGCGGCGAGCGGCCGGGTCGGCCAGCAGGGCGTCGGCCAGCGGGCCGTCGAACTTGGCGTTGGCCGAGTTGTGGACCAGCGGCAGCACGGCCGGATGGTTGGGCGCGGCGGCGATGCGGGCCACGCCCTGCGGATCGTCGTCCACCACCACGTCGCCAGCCGAGCCCTTCAGCGCCACCCACTGGGGCGAGACCACGTCCAGCTTGTCGATGTTGCGGCGCAGGGACTCGCGGGAGTCCTCGTCCCAGCTGACGTAGAAGCCGACGCTGATCGGGCGGGCGGGCCCGGCCCCGGGCGCGGCGGCCGGATGGGGCACCTTGCGCCAGGCCAGGTTCGGCTTCAGCCGATGGGCCGTCGCGTCGTGCAGGGACGACAGGACGTGCGGGTCCTTCAGCGTCACCGACGGCAGGCGCGGGGCGAAGGCCAGGGTGGCCAGGAAGGCGGCGACCACCGCGGCCAGGGCCGACAGGGTGATCCCCAGCACCAACCGCATTCGCCGGTCCCGGCGTCCGGAGGGGTCGTGGAAGATGTGCCGGTCGTCGCCGCCCATGGTCATAGTCCCGCGTTCGTCAGCGCGCTCTTGTAACCTGAACGTGTCGGAACGGTGGCGCTCCGATCGGCGCGGCTACTCGACCCAGTCGCGCTTCAGCCGCAGCGAGGCCAGGATCAGCAGTATGGCGCTCAGCACGTAGAAGCCCAGACCGAAATAGAGCGCGTGGCGCATCGACTCCGCCCCGTAGCGCGGGGCCAGCAGATCGGAGACGTAACCGAAGAACCACAGGCCCACCGCCAGGCCCAGAAGGTTGTTGATCAACAGGAACAGGGCCGAGGTGGTGGTCCGCATCGAGGCCGGGGCCAAGTGCTGCACGGCGGCGATCACCGGACCCAGCCAGGCTAGGTTGAGGCCGGTGGGGATCAGGAACAGCAGGAAGGCCCAGACCAGCGAATGGACGTTCATGGCCAGCAGGAAGCACGGCAGGGCCACCAGGAAACAGAGCGCCGGGGCCAGGGCGTAGGCGGCCTTGTTGCGCGTCCCGAACCGGTCGGCCAGCACGCCGCCGAACCAGATGCCGGCCACGCCGCCGATCAGCGACAGGGCGCTGTAGAACATCGCCCGTTCGGTCAGGTCCAGGCCGAAGCTGCGCTGGAAGAAGGTCGGCAGCCAGAAGGCCACGCCGTAGCCGCAGATCGACGAGGAGGCCGCGCCGAAAGCCAGCAGCCAGAAACTGGGCTTGGGCAGGATCGTCGCCAGCACCTGGCCCATGCCGGGGGCCTTGGGCGGCGTGGCGGGAACCGCGGCGCCGTCCTCGCGATCCATGCCGCCGCGCGCCGGGTCCTTGACCACCCACTTGAAGACTGGGGCCAGCACCACGCCGGCCAGGCCGACGGCGATGAAGGCGAAGCGCCAGTTGACATAGGCGGCGATCAGCCCGCCGAACAGCACGCCCAGCGCCGTGCCCAGCGGGATGCCGAAGGAATAGACCGCCAGGGCCCGGGCCCGCTGCGACTTGGGGAAATAGTCGCTGATCAGCGAATAGGCCGGGGCCACGCCGCCGGCCTCGCCGATCCCGACCCCCATCCGCGACAGGAACAGCGACCAGAAGCCGCCCGCGAAGCCGCAGGCGACGGTAAAGCCGCTCCAGATGGTCAGGGCGGCGGTCATGATCCAGGTGCGGCTGACCCGGTCGGCCAGCCAGGCGATCGGCACGCCCAGGGTGGTGTAGAGGGCCGCGAAGGCCACCCCGCCCATCAGGCCCAGCTGGGTGTCGGTCAGGTTCAGCTCGGCCTTGATCGACCCGGCCAGGATGCCGAGGATCTGCCGGTCCAGGAAGTTGAAGGTGTAGGCCAGGATCAGCATCGCCAGCACGACGTAGCGGTAGCGTGGGCCACGGCCGGCCGGGGTGTCGCTCTGCCTGTCGCTCATCGAGAAGGGTCCGCCCGCGATTCGTGTCGCCGATAGAGAAACGGCGACGGCCTGTTGCAGCAAGCCGTCGCCGAGTCGTGGAGGGTCGAGAAGGTTTAGAACTTCACCTCGAGCGAGGCGGAGTAGGTGCGCGGCGGGCCGTAGAAGCCGATCACCGAGTTGTTGTAGGTGGGTACGCCGAAGTTATAGCCACCGATGCGATAGCGCTCGTCGGTCAGGTTCTTGCCCGCCACCGAGATCTTGTAGCGGCCACTGTCGGGCGCCCAGCTGGCGGTCAGGTCCACCAGGGTGAAAGCCTTCTGGTCGAGCAGCGGCAGCGGCAGCTCGAACTGCTGGTAGCTGTCGCGATAGCTGACCATCGGGGTGATCATCAGTCGGCCACCGGCGAGGTCGCCCTGCCAGGTCAGGCTGACATTGCCCGTCCATTCCGGCGTGTTCTGGAAGCCGTACAGGTCGGCGACGTTGACGATCTGGCCGCCGGCCGGGATCGTTTGCGACGGGTTCACCGGGTTCGGCGCGCCCGCCGGCACGAAGCGGCTGAAGGTGTCGTACTTGGCGTGGATGTAGCCCAACGCCACCGTGCCCGAGAGGTTGGCGCTGAACTTGGCCTGGGCCTCGAACTCGGCGCCGTAGAGGGTGGACGAACCGGCGTTGTCGACCGAACTGGCGATGCCGCTGGGCACCACGACCTGGGTGGTGACCTGCTGGTCCTTGTACTTCGACAGGAAGACGGCCGAGGCGAACGACAGGCGGCGGTCGAACAGGTAGCCCTTCAGGCCCGCCTCGTAGGCGTTGACCACTTCGGGCTGGTAGCCGTCGACCGTCTGCGGGGTCAGGAAGGCGTCGCCGCGCATGTCCCAGCCGCCCGATTTGTAGCCCTTGGAGTACGAGATGTAGGTGTTCAGGTCGTCGGTCAGCTCGTAGGAAGCCGACAGCCGCGGGGTGAACTGCTCGAAGGTCTTCTCGGCGCTGTAGTTGGTGCGCACCTGCAGGATCGGGCGCGGCGTGCCGCCCTGATAGGGGGTGGGCGTGGCGCCGAGATAGAAGAGGCGGAAGGTGTTGCTGCGCTTGTGGTCGCGGGTGGCGCGGGCGCCCAGCGAGACCTTGAACCGGTCGGTGAAGTTGGCGCTGACGTCGAAGAAGGCCGCGAAGCTCTGGGTGCTGACCTTGCCGCCGTCGGCGATGGCCACGCCCAGATTGCCGGCGATGGTGTCGAACTCGCCCGAGGCCTGGCTGTTCATGTAGTAGAGGCCGAACACGCCCTGGACGTTTTCGTCGGCGTAGACGGCCTGCAGCTCCTGCGAGAACGAGCGGTCGTCGTAGGTGGCCGGCACATCGAGGGTCGGCAGCGGCGTGCCGTCGAAGTCGATGTGGGTGTCCGTGTGGCCCTTGCGGCTGGCGGTGATCGACTTGAGCGTCAGATATTGGCTCGCCGCCCAGGACCCGGTCAGCGACACGCCTTCGGTCTCGACCGAGTTGTCGTCGCTCAGGCCCGCCTGGGTGTCATAGACGTCCAACACCTTGTAGCCGCCGACCAGGGCCGGCAGTTCGCGGTGACCGTGGCGGGCGTTGGAGTCGTCCTTCACCTTGTCGTAGGCCAGGCGGAAGAACAGGGCGTCGGTCGGGGCGTATTCGGCGCTGAGGCGATAGGCCTGGACGTCCTTGTTGTACTGGTCGTTGCCGCTGGTCAGGTTCTTGCCGTAGCCGTCACGCTTGTAGAGCGCGTAGGCGCCGCCCACCGACAGGCCGCCGCCGACCGGGGTCTGGCCCGAGACCAGCAGGTCGGTCTGGTTGTAGGATCCGTAGGTCCCCTTGATCCTGGCGCCGGCCTCGTCGCCCAGCTTGTTGGTCACGTACTTGATGGCGCCGCCGATGGTGTTGCGGCCGTACAGCGTGCCCTGCGGGCCACGCAGCACTTCAATGCGCTGGACGTCGAACACGTCCAGCACCGCGCCCTGCGGGCGGTAGATGTAGACGTCGTCGACATAGAGGCCGACGCCGGGCTCGTAGCCCCACAGCGGGTCCTGCTGGCCGATGCCGCGGATGTAGGAGATCAGGGTCGAGTTCGAGCCCCGCGCGGTCTGCACGGTGATGTTCGGCGTCGTCTGCGACAGGGTGGTGATGTCGTTGGCGCCCTGGCGCTCCAGGGTCTCGGCGCTGAAGGCCGAGACGGCCACCGGCACGTCCTTGAGGGTTTCCTCGCGGCGACGGGCTGTGACGACCAGTTCCTCGACCGAAGCGGAATTGGCGCCGGCGGGCGTTTGATCTTGAGCCGTCGCGACCGTGGCCGTCGCGGACCAGGCCGCGCCCGCCATCAAGGCGAACTTGAGCATCGTTTTCATTGGGTTTCCCCTCCCCTATGCGTTCCGTCCCGTGCCGGACGGCCCCGCTGAACGGACGCACTTCCCGGCGCTCGCGAATTCATTGCCCCGCGAATTGGAGAGCACTGTCACCCAGACGCGAGTTTCGCGCTAGTCTTTTTTCACTAAGTGATGAAATGACGGTTCCACGGTCCCGCGAAGCCGGGAAAGGTGAGAATCAGGCCTTTGGCGCGCGGTCGATCACCGCCTCGAAGCCGGCGGCGCAGTAGGCGAACAGCCGGGCCCGCACCGCGCCCAGGTCGCTGGAATGGCACTGGCCCTCGGACAGGGAGTCGATGCGGCCGGTCTCCGACAGGGCCAGCATCATCGAGCCGGTCAGGAACTGGTAGCTCCAGTAGAGGTCGCGATACTCCGCGTCCGGACGAACGACCTTCAGGGTCTCGACCAGGCGATGGACGACCGGGTCGAAGAACCGCGCCATGGTCTCGCCGCCCCAGGCGGGGGTGTTGTTCACCTGCGCCACCAGGGCGAAATAGCTCTTCCAGCCCTGGCCGCCGTCCTGCGAGATGCGCAGCAAGGGCTCGATGAAGGCCTCGATCACCCCCTCGACGGTCATCCGGCCGGCGTGGCTCTTCTCGTAGGCGTCCATCGACAGACCGCGGGCGGTGTTGAGGATCTCGGCCCGGCGCAGGAACACCGCGTCGAACAGTTCGCGCTTGGCGCCGAAATAGTAGTGGATCAGGGCGGTGTCGACGCCGGCCTCGGCCGCCACCTGGCGGATGGTCACCCCGTGGAAGCCGTGGCGCGCGAACAGCCCCTCGGCGGCGTCGAGGATGGTCTCCTTCAGGTCCCGGCCGGCGGCCTTGGACGGCCGGCCCCGTCCGGCCGCCTTTGCCCGAGGGGTAGGCTGGGCTCGGGGGGCACGAACTTGCGACGTCATATTTCTGCGATCCGCGCGTTGCTTGACCGTTCGTAGGCCCAGCCCGGCCGATGTGGCAAGCGCAGCGCGTTTCGTCCGAGGTCAGCCGAACACGATCCGCCACATCAGCCGGCCGGGCAGGAAGGCCGCCGCGCCCGCGATCAGCAGGCCGCCGACGAACAGGCCGGTCATCGTCCGCCCGTGCAGGCGGATGTTGTGCTTGCGGGCCGCGAACACCCCCATGGGCAGGGCGATCAGGGTCCAGCCGGCGAACAGGTGCAGGAAGCTGAACGCCCCGTTGGCCCGATGGATGAACAGCGACGAGATCGCCGCCGTCGCCATGGCGATCACCCAGGTCCAGCCCAGCGTCCGGTGGACCGTATCGCCCTTCACGCCCAGCATCAGCACGATCCCGACCACCAGGGCGGCGCTCACCGCCGCCACGTGGAGGCGGATCTGGATCGGCGCGACCGCCAGCAGGCCGAAATCCGGCGCGTGCAGGTGGCCGGCCAGGTGGGTGAACTGGTTCCAGATGGCGACCGGCCCCACGCCTCGCGCCGCGCCCGCCGCCAGGACCAGGGCCACCGTCACGGCCAGGCCGATGAGCAGCGTGCGCAGAAAGCGGACCGGACCGATTGACACTTGGGTGTCGGACATCTTGTTTCTCCCGATGCGATCGCGCCGCTTTGGGCGATCAAGGTCGAATCCGGCTTAGGACCGACAGGCTCGGGGGTCATTCGAAGGTGCGTGGAAAGCCGTCTGGAGTTCGTGGATGGCGATGGGCCGCCGTTGGCGAAGCGTCAATGGCGGCGTTCCTGAAGCGTTTGGGCCTGCGCCGCCTGGTCCGCACCCTGGCGGTCGCGGTCGTGGCCGGCCTGTTCCTGGCCCTGATCGGCGCCCTGGGCAGCGGCGGCGTGCCGCTGGTTCCCCGGTTGATCTATTGGATCGGACTGTCGGTGCTGGGGGCGATCGTCGGCTCGGTCCATATGAGCCTGCTGGGCGAGGCGTCGCTGGGCGTTCAGTCGCCGTGGCTGCGCGGACTGGTCATCGTCACGGTGCTGACGCCGATCTTCATGCTGCTGAACTGGCTGCTGTCGGGCCGGCCCGCCCTGACCTCGCACAATCTGGGCCCCTATCTCGGCGTCACCCTGGTGATGACCAGCGGCATGACCGCCCTGATGATGCTGGCCGGCCACCGCGCGGCCCTGACCCACGCCGCTCCGCCGGCGGCGGCGCCGCCCCGTTTCCTCGAACGCCTGCCCCCGCGCCTGCGCGGCGGCGACATCTACGCCGTCGAGGCGCAGGACCACTATCTGCGCCTGCACACCTCGAAGGGGCAGGACCTGATCCTCTTGCGGCTGTCCGACGCCGTGGCCGAGCTGGAGGGCATCGAGGGGGCCCAGACCCATCGCTCGTGGTGGGTGGCCAAGGACGCCGTGGAGCAGGCCCGGCGCGGCGACGGTCGCGCCACCCTGACCCTGAAGAGCGGCGTCGAGGCCCCGGTCAGCCGGGCCTATGCCCGGGCGTTGCGCGAGGCGGGCTGGTACTGAGCCCGAACGAAAGGGGCCCCTCGATCGCCGAGGAGCCCTTGCTGTTTCGCCGATGGGTCTTTGCTGATCGGTCGCCGGATCAGAACTCTTCCCATTCGTCGTTCCTGACCGCCACCGCCGCGCCGCCGCGGGACGGCGCGGGACGGCCCGGGCGGACCGAGGTGTTGGGGCGGGCCGGAGCGCTGCCGCGCGAGGCCGGCGCGGCGGCTTCGGCGCCGACCCGGAAGCGGCCGACCAGGGTCGACAGCTGACTGGCCTCGCCCTTCAGCGAATGGGCGGCGGCGGTGGCTTCTTCGACCATCGCGGCGTTGCGCTGGACGACCTGGTCCATCTGGTTGACGGCGGTGTTGACCTGGTTCAGGCCGGTGGCCTGCTCGGTGGCCGACGCCGAGATCTCGTTGACCAGGGTGTCGATCGAGGCGACCTGGTCGACGATCCGCCGCAGCGCCTCGCCGGTCTGGCCGACCAGGGCCACGCCGGCCCCGACCTGCTGGGTCGAGGTCGAGATCAGGGTCTTGATCTCCCGGGCCGCTTCGGCCGAACGCTGGGCCAGGGCCCGCACTTCCTGCGCCACCACCGCGAAGCCGCGGCCGGCGTCACCGGCTCGCGCCGCTTCGACGCCGGCGTTCAGCGCCAGCAGGTTGGTCTGGAAGGCGATCTCGTCGATCACCCCGATGATCTGGCTGACCTGGTTGGACGAAGTCTCGATCTCGGTCATGGCGCTGACCGCCTGGCCGACGATCGTGCCGGACTTCTCGGCGTCGCTCCGGGCGACGGCGACGACGGTCGAGGCTTCCTTGGCGCCGGAGGCGGTCTTGCGCACCGTGGCGGTGATCTCGTCCAGGGCGGCGGCGGTCTCTTCCAGGCTGGCGGCCTGTTGCTCGGTGCGGCGCGACAGGTCGTCGGAGGCCACGGCGATCTCGTCGGCGCCGCTGTTGACCCCGCCCGTGGCGGCGGCGATGGCCTTCATCGCGTCCTGCATGCGGTCGGCGGCGGCGTTGAAGTTGGACTTCAGGCTCTCGGCCTTGGGCGAGAACGGAATGGTGATGCGGTGGGTCAGGTCGCCGCCCGCCAGGCGGTCCAGCGCCTCGTTCAGGGCGGCGATGTTGACCGAGTCGCTGCGCTCGACCTCGGCCTTCTCGCTGGCCACGGCGGCGCGCTCGGTGTCGGCGGCCTGGCGCTGGCTGGCGGCGGCGCCCTCGATGCGGATCTTCTCGATCGCCGCTTCTTTGAAGTGGGCGACGGCGGCGGCCATCTGGCCGATCTCGTCCCGGCGGCCGGCGGCCGGAATGTCGACGCCGTTGTCGCCCGAGGCCAGGCGGCGCATGGCCGCCGTCATGGCCGCCACGGGGCCGGCGATGGCGCCGGTCAGCAGCAGGCCGCCGCCCAGGGCGACGGCGATGGTGACGCCGATGCCGATCATCAGGGCCAGCTTGGCGTGCAGGGAGGCCTTCTTCTGCGCGGCCGCCTCGGCGACGACGATGGCCTCGGACTGCTTGACGATCGCCTCGATGGCGTTCTCGACCGGCTCGACGGCCTTGTCGGCGACGCCGTCGTGCTTGACCAGTTCAACCGCCTGCGGACGGGTCGCCGGATCGCGACCGAGGGTCTCGCCGGGCGAGATGGCCTGGGTGCGGTAGCTGGCATAGGCGGCGTCGACGTCGGCGATGCGCGCCAGGTCGGCCTCGTCGCCATTGGCCAGCTTGCGCAGGTCGTCCAGGGCGGCCAGGAACTTGGGCTTGTGGGCCTCTTCCAGCCGTTTGACGTAGTAGTCGTCGCCCGAGAGCAGGAAGCCTCGCAGCGAGTTTTCCTGGCGGGTCAGGCGGAAGGCGGCGGTGTCGGCGGCGCGCAGCGATTCGTGGGCCCGTCCGGTGCGATCGACCGAAGCCTCGTATCCCCGCTGATTGGCGTAAAGCGTCACGCCCATCACCGCGATCGCGGTCAACATGACGGCGAAGACCGCCAGAAGCTTGTGGGGGATTTTCAGATCGCCAAGGTTCACGGCCGCTCTCCGTTATGGACCACGAGCGCGAAAACTTCAGAGACCACGGGTATTTAGAACGTCCGAAAGCACGCGTCGCAGTCCCAGCTCTGCGGCGCGCGCGGTTTCCACGACATTAACCGTAGCGTGGCGGAAGGTCGCACCTGCGCCCCACAGGACCCTTCCGTCGGCTGGCCGAAGCCCCTCCGCGACATCCAAGATTGCACGGTCAAAGGGCTTGGGACATTTCCCTTACGTAAGGCTCTACCGGAGGCGGCGTGCGCGCAGGAGCAAAAATTATTTGCTCCAGAGCCCCCTAGTGGGCCTCGTCCCAGTTGGCGGCGGCCCGGGCCTCGACGGTCAGCGGCACCGAAATGGCCACCGCCGGCTCGGCGGCGCCCTGCATGATCTCGCGGGCGACCTCGATCGTGGCCTGCGCCTCGGCCTCGGGGGCCTCGAACACCAGTTCGTCGTGCACCTGCAAGAGCATCTTCGACGACAGCCCCGCCGCCTTCAGCGCGCCCGGCATCCGGACCATGGCCCGGCGCATGACGTCGGCCGCCGCGCCCTGGATCGGGGCGTTGATCGCCGCCCGCTCGGCGAACTGCCGGTGGGCCACCGACTTGCCGCCGATGTCGGGGATGTTGATCTTCCGGCCGAAGATGGTGGTGACGTAGCCGTGCTCGCGCACGAAGGCCTTGGTCGCCTCCATATAGGCCTGGATGCCCGGGAAGCGCTCGAAATAGGTCTTGATATAGGCCCCGGCCTCGCCCTGCGGAATCGACAGCTGGTTGGCCAGGCCAAAGGCGCTGATGCCGTAGACGATGCCGAAATTGATGGCCTTGGCCCGGCGGCGCACCTCGCTGGGCATGCCCTCGATCGGCACGTTGAACATCTCCGACGCGGTCATGGCGTGGATGTCCAGGCCCTCCTGGAAGGCCTTCTTCAACTGCGGGATGTCACCGATATGGGCCAGCAGGCGCAGCTCGATCTGGCTGTAGTCGGCGCTGATCAGCACCTTGCCCGGCGCGGCGATGAAGGCCTTGCGGATCTTGCGGCCTTCCTCGGTGCGGATCGGGATGTTCTGCAGGTTGGGGTCGGACGACGACAGCCGCCCGGTGGTGGTGGCCGCCAGGGCGTAGGAGGTGTGGATCCGGTTGCCGCCCCCCGGCGCGATCGCGGCGATCAGGTTCTCGGTATAGGTGCCCTTCAGCTTGGACAGCTGGCGCCAGTCCAGCAGCACGCGCGGCAGCTCGTGCTCGAGGGCCAGGGCTTCCAGCACGTCGCTGTCGGTGGACCACTGGCCGGTGGCGGTCTTCTTGCCGCCCTTCAGGGCCATCTCGCCGAACAGCACGTCGCCGATCTGCTTGGGGCTGCCCAGGTTGAAGGGGCGGCCGACCAGTTCCTGGGCCTTGGCCTCGAACTCGGCCATGCGCATCGAGAACTCGTTGGAGAGCCGCCGCAGGGTCTCCGGATCAACGCGGACGCCGTCGTTCTCCATCGCCGCCAGCACCTTGGGCAGCGGACGCTCCAGGGTTTCGTAGACGGTCAGCAGGCCCTCGCGCGCCAGCCGCGGCTTGAGCACGTTGTAGAGCCGCAGGGTGACGTCGGCGTCCTCGGCGGCGTAGGCCGTGGCCTCGGCCAGACCCACGTGCTTGAAGCTGATCTGGCCCTTGCCGGAGCCGGCGACCTGCTTGAAGGGAATGGGCTTGTGGCCCAGCCACAGCTCCGACAGCTCGTCCATGCCGTGGCCGTGCAGACCGGCCTCCAGCACGTAGCTGATCAGCATGGTGTCCTCGATCGGACCCACGTCGATCCCGTGGCGGGCCAGGACGGCGATGTCGTACTTGGCGTTCTGGGCCACCTTCAGCACCGCCGGGTCCTCCAGCAGCGGCTTGAGGGCGGCGATCGCCTGGTCCAGCGGCACCTGCACCAGGTCGGCGGCCGCCTCCAGCGCCAGGCCGTCCTTCTCGCAGTGGCCGACCGGGATGTAGCAGGCCTCGCCCGGCGCGATGGCCAGGGAGACGCCGCACAGGCCGGCGGTGGCCGAGGACAGGGCGTCGGTCTCGGTGTCGAAGGCGACGATCCCCTTGGCCGTGGCCTTGGCGACCCAGGCGTTCAGGGTCTCGAGGTCCTGGATGCGGACATAGGTCGCGGTGTCGATGCTCGCCGGCTCGGCGACCGGATTGGCGGCCGCCCGGGCGGCGGCGCCCATGTACGACACGCCCAGCACCGGAGCGGTCGGCGTGGCGGCCGGACGGTCCCCCAGCCCTTGGCCAAGGATGCGGGGCGCGGCCGAGGCGTTGCCGTCGCCGACCCGGCGGGCCAGGGAGCGGAATTCCATCAGCTCCAGGAAATCGGCCAGCACCTGCTTGTCCGGCTCGCGCACGGTCAGGTCGTCGATCGGCTCGGGCAGCGGCGTGCCGCAGTCCAGCTGGACCAGCTGTCGCGACAGGCGGATCTGGTCGGCGAACTCGATCAGGGTCTCGCGGCGCTTGGGCTGCTTGATCTCGCCGGCCCGGGCCAGCAGCGTATCGAGGTCGCCATATTCGTTGATCAGCTGGGCGGCGGTCTTGATGCCGATGCCCGGCGCGCCCGGAACATTGTCGACGCTGTCGCCGCACAGCGACTGCACGTCCACGACCCGCTCGGGATAGACGCCGAACTTCTCGAACACCTGCTCGCGGTCGATGCGCGCGCCCTTCATCGGGTCGAACATCGACACGCCTTCGCCGACCAGCTGCATCAGGTCCTTGTCGGAGCTGACGATCACCGCCTCGCCGCCCAGGTCGCGCGCGGCGCACGAATAGGCGGCGATCAGGTCGTCGGCCTCGTAGCCGGCCAGCTCGATGCTCGGCACGCCGAACGCCCGGGTGGCGTCGCGGACCAGGGCGAACTGCGGGATCAGGTCCTCGGGCGGCGGCGGGCGGTGGGCCTTGTACTTGTCATAGAGCTGGTTGCGGAAGGTCTTCTCCGAATGGTCGAAGATCACCGCCAGGTGGGTGGGCGCGTCGCCCTGCATGTCGCGCAGCAGCTTCCACAGCATGTTGCAGAAGCCCTGCACCGCGCCGACTGGCAGGCCGTCGCTCTTGCGGGTCAGGGGCGGCAGCGCGTGGTAGGCGCGGAAGATGTAGGCCGAGCCGTCCACCAGGAACAGCCGCACGGCCGGTCCGTCCTGGGTCAGGGGACGGGCGGCGCCTTCTTCACCAGGGATGGGAGCGGCGGCGGAATCAGGCGCGAGCGTGTCGGTCATGACGGGCAAGATAGGCGGTCGCGGGCCGCACGGGAACACCCTCGGACACGATAGCGGGGGACTGGCGCGCCCCGCCGGAAAGCCCTAGATGCTCAACTTCAGGCCGTAGGGGATGCGCGTCTGAGAGGTCCGGGGGGAAAGCATGAAGGTCTGGGGTTTGGCGATGATGTCCGCCCTCGCGCTGGCAGGCGCCGCGGCGGCGCAGGACGCGCCGAAGGACGAGGTCCGGCAGGTCACCGCGCGCCAGGTGACGCCGACCGAGATCGCCGCCACCTATCCCAAGGCCGCCGCCGATCAGAAGGTCAGCGGTGGGGCGGTGCTGGACTGCACCGCCGACGACCAGGGCCGCGAGGTCGATTGCCGCATCTTCAAGGAAGACCCCGAGGGCCTGGGCTTCGGCGAGGCCGCCATGGCCCTGGTGACCAAGGAGCGGGTCAAGACGAAGGACCGCAATGGCCAATCCATCGTCGGCCGGCGCTTCCTCACCAACTTCCGGTGGCTCGCGCCCGGCGACTCCAATCCCGACTGGATGAAGAAGCCGACGGCCCAGGATCTGGGGGCGGTTTTCCCCGTGGCGGCGGCCAAGAAGGGCGTCGATGGCTCCGCCAGCATCAAGTGCCAGCTCAGCATCGAGGGCTTCCTGCAAAAATGCGTGGTGGCGAGCGAGACGCCACCCGGCCTGGGCTTTGGCTTGGCCGCCCTGCAGCTGGCGCCGCAGTTTCGCATGACGCCCAAGATCCGCGGCGGCAAGCCGGTGGTCAGCGACGACGTGGTGATCCCGATCGTCTGGAAGGGCTTTCGTAGCGACAGCCTGCCCAGGGGAGGCGGCAACGGGCTGGTGCTGGACCCGCCGTGGGACGCCACGCCCAGCGCCGAGCAGGTTCGCGCCGCCTGGCCAGCCAACGCCAAGGACGCCGGCACCGGCCAGGTCGCCTTGCGTTGCGGGTTCGACAAGACTGGTGGCCTGACCCGCTGCGACATCATCTCCGAACTCCCGGCCAATCGCGGATTCGGCAAGGCGGCCAGGTCCCTGGTCGACAATTTCAGGGTCCACTTCAATCCCGACCAGAAGAAGGATCTCGACGACTATGCCGTCGATGTGCCCTTCCGCTTCCGCGATCCAGCCAGTCCCGAAGCCCGCAAGGTCACCAAGCCCCGATGGATCAGGACCCTGACAGCCGACGGCATGGCGGCTGTCTATCCGCAGG
>NZ_AKKF01000175.1 GCF_000281955.1 Caulobacter sp. AP07
CTCGCGGCCGCCATAGACATAGTCCCAGGCCGCCGCGCCGTCGTCGCGCAGGAACACCACCCGGTCGAGGCCACAGACGTCGGCGCCGGTGTCGTTCAGGGCCCGAAGCTGCCGATCCAGGCGATCGGACGCATGCCAGTCGTCGTCGTCCCAGTGCACGATGACCTCGCCGCGCGCCATCTCGCAGAGGCGGTTGCGCTTGGCGCCCACCACGCGGCGGGTGTCCTCGCGGACATAGCGGATGCGCGGATCGTCGGGGACGAGGTCACCGATCGCGTCGCCGCCGTCATCGAGGATCAGCAGTTCGGCGTCGTCGCGACCTTGCGCCAGGAACGCCGCGATCGCCTGGGGCGCGAACCGCCGGCGGTCGGCGGTGGGCATGATGCAGGAGACCGCTGGAGACATGCCGCAATTCCCTATCGTTCGGCGCGGAGAAAGCGCAGGGCCGCTGTCATGACGTCGGCGACGCCGCGATCCGGCTCGCTAGCCAGGGCGGCTTCCAGCGGCGACTCGAAGGCCGGCCAAAGCAGCAGCCCCGCCGCCATGGCGGCCTGGGCACGGGTTTCGAGGTCAGCGGAGGTCAGCCCCTCGGCGATCAAGTCGGAGGCCTCGGCGTCGGGCTCCGGCGCCAGACCCATCGCCAGGCGCAGATAGGCGGCCGGATCCCTGGCTCCGGATCGGGCGACGTCCCGCTTGAGGTCTGCGATCGACCGACCTTGCGGCGCGCCGCGCATCGCCTCCCAGACCTCGCGGAGCCGCGCCTTGTCGGGGTGGACGATGCTGAGATACGGATGGCCCAGTTGTTCGTCCCGGACCAACTCGAACATCAACTGGCCGTCCGGGTCGAACCAACGGTCGATCCGGACTGGAGCGCCATCCGACGCGGCCGGTTGATGGATCAGGTTCAAGCCATTGTCGCGACCCCAAGCCACTAGGTCGTCTCCGATCCGCTCGACCAATTCGGGCTCGGGAACATCGTCGTTCAAAATGAGGCTGAGCGAGCGCATACCGAGCTACCTTTGGGTGTTCTGCTGCAGGAAGGCGGCCAAGCGGCCCGCCAGTTCATCGCCCAGCCGCCGGGCGTCGGCGTCGGTGCGCGCCGTGTTCAGCGGAGTCAGGGCGCCCGCGGCCCACCGTTCGAACGCCTGGGCAAGTTCGACCAGTTGGGCGCCGCCGGGTTCGGCCAGCACGCGGTTGTTGGGATTGGCCAGGACGGCGCGCAGGCGCTGGAAGATGACGGCGTAGCTGCCCTGGCGCACCTGGGTGGCGCTGTCGATCTGCCGCGGCGTGGCGGCCGCCCGGTTGCCACCGGTGCCGGCGGCGGCCGAATAGCCCGTGGCCATGCCGGCCATCCGGCCCACCGTCATTTCACCCGTCGTCGCCACGCCGGCCCCGACCAGGCCGGTGGCGACGCGGTTGGCCGCCAGGTTGCCGGCGTGGCGCGCCACCTCGACCTCGTCGCGCAGGCCAGTGATGATCCGCGTATCCTCGCCGGCCCGCTGGGCCACATTGACTGGCAGGGGCCGGGGCCGCCCGCCCTCCGGCATCGGCGGCACGATCAGCGGCGCGTTCTCGTCGCGCGAGTACATGTAGCGGCCGGCTTCCGGCACATACAGGTTCTGCATCGTGGCCAGCCGATTGGGCTCCTGGTCGACGCCGCGGATCGGCCGGGCGCTGACCTGACCGGTGTAGCCCTGGATCACGGGATCGGTGATGGCCTGGCGAGGATAGTGCTGTTGTCCGCGCTGCTGCATGGCGATCGGCAGGTCGCCGGTCCGAATCTCGCGATAGATCTGCACCATCTCGGTCTGGGTCAGCGGAGCCGGCGCCGTGCCGCCGCCGGCAATGGCGTTGCGCGCCTGACCCATGGCCGGGGAGGCGGGTCCACGACCGCCCATGAACGCCGCCTCGGCCCGTTGCAGGATCGGCTCCAGGGCCGCGCCCATGTTGACCTCGGCCAGATTATACATCCGCGCCGTCGGATTGATCGTCGCGTTGATGCCATTGCCGTCGAGGGTAAGGGAGGTCAGGCGGTACTGGTTCTTCCAGATGAACAGCCGCGCCATCAGCAGCGGCCGCGGCACGCCGCGCCGAACCATCCGCTGGACCTGGGGCCGCAGTTCGCGCACGGCGCGGTCGAGGTCGCGCTGCTTCTCGGCGGGGGTGCGCATATCGGGGCCGCGCACAGCCCCGGCCACCGCCTGTCCCAGCCGCCGCGCCTGGGTGACGATCCAGGCCACCACCCGATCCAGGGCCCGGTCGATCGGCGCGCGGATGCGATTGATGATGTTGGTCACCGCGTCGGCCACCCGGCCCAGGCCGGCGATGCGGGCCAGGAAGCTGATCACCAGGGTCAGCAGACCGGCCAGGGTCGACTCCACGCGGGCCGCCGCCGGGGCGATGTTGCCCGCGGCGATGGTGGCGATGGCGTCGATGAAGGACGCGGCGACGGCGGCGATCTGGCGCAGCCGCTCCACGAAGAACATCACCGTGTTGTAGATGGCGATGATCGCCTGGATGAAGGCCCCGGCTGGACTGAGCATCGACAGCAATCGGGTGACCGCGGCCGAGACGATACGGTCCTTCACGAAGGTCATCACCTGCTCGATGACCATGTCGCGCAGATTGCCCAGGGTCTCGAGGATCTTCTGCCAGGCCGCCGCCGGGCCTTCACGCACCAGGGTAACGACGATGTCGAAGCCGGTCTCCAGGGCGCGGACCACGGGCTCGCTGGTCGCGCGCACCAGCTTGGTGCGGATGTTGGTCCAGGTCAGGCCCAGCACCGAAAGGGCGAACTTGAGGATTTCGCGCAGGCTGAAGCCCTGCGGGATGTAGACCGCCGCGCCGGTCATCGCCCCGGTCAGCCAGCCCACCAGCGAGGCGCGCAGGTGGGTGAGGAAGTTCTTGGCGAAGTTGCTGAAGCCCAGCTTGCCGGCTTGCACCAGCGTGCCGACGAAACCGATCGGATTGCGAATGATGGTGTCGAAGGCGCCCGCCGCCTTCTTGACATAGGGCATCACCCGGGGGGCCACGACCTCCATGATGATCTTCAGCAGATCCATCACCGTGCCGCCGGCCCAGCTCAGGAAATCGCCCATGAAGCTGGCGAAGGCGCCGGCCACCTTGAGCAGGGCGCGAGGCGGCAGGACCAGGTCCATGATCTCCAGCGACCGCAGGGTGCTCATGAACCGTTCGGGGATCGAGGTGACCAGGGCCATCAGGCCGCTGATGGCGCTCTGGAACCAGGCCCAGGCGCGCGGGATGGCGTTGGCCCGCTTGATGTTCTCCCAGATCTCTTCCTGGCCGATCAGCTTCATGAAGCCGCCGATCAGGGTGTCGGCGGTGCGCGGCACGGCCTCGCCGGTGATCGGGTCGCGACCCAGGACGGCTTTCAGCAGGTCCCAGCCCGGCGTGCGGGCGGCCAGGGCGGCCAGCGGCTTGAGGATCGCCTCCTTGATCAGGTCGAGGACGGCGGAGACCAGGCTTCTGGCGAACGCGATCAGTCGGTCTATGGGCTCGGTGAAGATCCGCTTGGCCCGTTCCCAGACGGCGCCCAGCCGGAAGGCGTCGGCGACGCCCAGACCATTCACGAAGGCGTCGAGCGCGGCCTTGATCGAGCCGAGGCCGATGCCGAGCGAGGCGATCTGGCTCTCGATCCACGACCCGGCCTTGTCGAAGATGCTGTAGCGGTCCAGCGCCTCGACGATCAGGCCGCCGCCGGGCAGGAACTCGACCAGGGCCCGCAGGATGTTGGCGGCGCTGCGCTCGACCCGGCTCATATTGATCGGGTTGATGCCGATGACGACGGTGATCAGCCGGAAGCCGGGGATGTAGTTGGCCTTGTCGGCGAACCAGTCCAGGGCCTCGCTGATGATCCCGCGCTGCACCTGGGGCTGGGCGCGTTGCGACACCGTGGTGTCGACCTGGCGCTGGACGGTGGCGCTCTGCTGGATGGTGTGGGCCAGCTCGTGGGCGATCAGTTCCTTGCCGGCCTTGGTGGCCGGCTGGAACTGGCCGCGATTGAAGAACACGTGGCGACCATAGGTGAAGGCCTTGGCGCCCAGTCGGCTGGCCAGGTTCTCGGCCTTGGCGTCGGTGTGGATGCGCACGCCGGAGAAGTCGGCCTTGAACCGCGGGGCCATGAAGTCCTGGACGGCCTTGGGCAAGGGCGCGCCGCCGCTCAGTTCGGCTTGGATGGCGTCGGCGGTCGCGGCGGTGGTCTGGGCCTGGTCGCCGCCGGAAGCCGGCGCGGCGGCGGGCGCGCGGGCGGCGAGCGGCGACCCCCGTGACAGGTGCGGTGCGCTGGCCGGCGGAGGCATCGACACCACCCTGTGGGCCAGGGTCTCGGCCTCGTGTTCGGCGGCGTCGCCGGGCGAGGAGATGGCCAGGGGCGCGGCCTGGGTCCGGGTGGACAGCAGGACGGTGGTGCGGGCGCTCCACGCCGTCGCCGACGGGCTGTCCGTGGTCGCCGCGTCGCGTCGGGCGGTCGCCGCCTGGGGGGCGGCGCTCTTGCTGGTCTCGGCTTGTCGCTGGACCGCGGCCATGGGGTCAACCCGCCGACACGGCCGGCTTGAGCGGGCACTGCGCCTCGGTCTTGCGGTATTCGCGCAGCAGCGCCGAGCGCAGCGCCTCGTCGTCCAGCGGCCGATCGCCCGACAGGGCCAGCAGCCGGGCGTGCAGGGCGACGTTGCGAAGCTGGCCGCCGGACAGGGCGCAGCGGCAGGCGATCTCCTGCAGCAGCTCGTCGGAAGCGGCGTGGTCGCCCAGATGGCGTTCGAGGATCTCGTAGCGCCGCGCCTCGTCGGGGGCGCGGAACGGCACGACCACGTCCATGCGCCGGGCAAAGGCCTTGTCGATGCGCTCGGCGGCGTTGGTGGTGACCAGCAGGATGCCCCGGAAGGTCTCGATCCGCTGCAGGAGGAAGTTGGTCTCGAGGTTGGCGTAGCGGTCGTTGGCGTTGCCGACATCGGTGCGGCGGGCCATCAGCGCGTCGCCCTCGTCGAGCAGCAGCATGGCGTCCAGGTCCTCGGCGGCGGCGAAGGCCCGATCGAGGTTCTTCTCGGTCTCGCCGATGTACTTGCTGACGGCCGAGGCCAGGTCGATGCGGTAGAGGTCCTTGCCCAGCTCGGCGGCGACCAGTTGGGCGGCCAGGGTCTTGCCCGAGCCGCTAGGACCGCTGAACAGGGCCCGCACTCCGGCGGCGCCCGGTCCGTCGCCGGCCGCCACGGCCAAGGCCTCCCGGTGCCGGCAGCGGGCGATCAGCGATTCCAGCTCCAGGCGCGCCGTGCGCTCCAGCGCCAGCCGACCCAGCCCGCCTTTGGCGCGGACCCGGGCGGCCACGGTCTCGATGCGGGCGTCGTGCAGACCGCGCACCGCCTGGCGGACGTCGTCGGCGGTCAGGTCCGCACGGCGATCGAGGGCCGCGTAACCCTCGGCCGCCGCGGCCGCGCGTCGAATGGCCCCGCTGGTCAGATGAAAGTCTTCGGCCAGCCGCCGCCGTTCCGCCGGGGCGCCGCCGGGCGAGGCCTCGCGCCAATGGCGGGCGCGGGCCTGGGCGTCAGGCGCCGACAGCTCCAGAGTCAGGATCGGCCGGCCATCGGCGCAGGCGACCCCGCCGGTCGGCCCCATGACCACGGCGATCGGGCCATCCCAGAGGGGGAGGGACGGCAGGGTGCGGCTCTCGCCGGGGACCAGCGCCAGCTCGACCAGCGGCATGACCCCCCACAGGCGGGCGAGGGCGCCGCAGAGCCGCCAGTGGGCCTCGTCCTCGAGGCCGGCGGCCTCGATCCGCAGGAGGCCGAGGCCCAGGGCCCGCGCGACGCCGCCGACCAGGGTCTTGCGTCCGTTATGGGCGGGGCCGCGCACGACGATCAATCGGCCGGGTTGCCGCGCCAGGTGGTCGGGCAGGGCCGTCCAGGATGGTTGTTCCACGGCCTCGCCGCGCGGCGGGATGAAGGCGCTCAGCGGCGTCAGGCTTTCGGATGGAATCCGTTGCGCCAGGCGCATCTCGGGACAGGCGTCGCCGAGCGCGTCCCACAAGGCGGGCGAGACCGCCAGCCGCCAGGCCATGCGGGGCGCGTCGGGGTTGAGCACAAGAACCAGGCCGGCCTGGAGCAGGTTCAGCACCGCGGCGCGAACGGCCTCTGGGCGATCGGCGTCGCCGTGGCCGCGCCACAGGCCGATCAGGACGCCCAGGGTCGGCCGGGCGCCGTCGTCTCCGGCCAGCAAGGCGGCGAAACGCGGATCCTCCTCCACCAGGCCAATGGTCAGCAGCAGATCGACGTCCAGCGTCGCCAACCCCGCGCGACGCAGGGCGGTCAGCGGCGTGGGCGGCAGGCGGGGGGCCCAGGCTTCGACCGCGCGACGCCAGGCCTCGGCGCCGGGACAGGCCGCCCCGAACAGGCGATCGATCTCGGCCTGGTACTCGGCCAGGAACGGACAGGCGGCCAGCAGGCCGACCCGGTCCTCGCCCGCCGCCAGCTCCGCCAGCCGTCCCGCCACACCCAGCAAGGCCAGCCGAAAATGACCGGCGGCGTCCTGGGGCATGGCGGCGAAGGGAGCGGAGAGCGTCATGGCCGGCCTCGATCAGGTGAAATGGAAGGCGGGCTTGAGCCCGACGGCCGGAATCCAACCCGGGTCGCGGTCCAGCCCAGCCGTCCTGAGGGCCAGCGGCAGGTCGGCAAGGGCGAGGTGGATATCGAGCACGCCGTCGCTGATCTCGACGACGGCCGGATGCCGACAGACCAGGTCGGGAGCGTCGCGGGCGTCGACGCCCAGGGCTCGCGACAGGCGCGCGCTCAGGTACAGGGTCAGGAGGCCCAGCCAGCGGTCGCGGCCGTGGCCCAGCCGGACCGGCGCGCGCGCGGCGGTCACGATGGTCGTCGCGGCCAGGCCGGCCCGGCGCGCCAGTCTCGCGAGCTGGTCGCGCCCGTTGCGTCCAGGCCGTCTCGGCGCGTCGGCGATCGCGAAACCCGCCGGGTGCCAGAGCATCAGTCGGCGGCGTCCCGCCCAGCCGATGACCGTGGCCGGCTGGCCCCAGGGACGCAGCCAGGCGCCAGGTGTGATCCAGGTCTTCGGCGCGACGAAGCCAGCGCCGGCGCGCCGGCGCGGGGTTCGCCCGGCCAGGTCGGCCAGGAACCCGCTCATGGGGTCCGCCGCGAAAGCCGGGCCAAACCATCGGGCGCCCAACATCGCCAGCAGGTCCCAGGGCGACAAGGCCAGGTTGCGGCCGCGCGGCTGGGAAAAGTCGCTGTACAGTTCCAGGCCCAGCAAGGCGTTGAGCAGGTAGAACAGCCCGCCGAACCTGACCGTCACGCGTCGGACGCCGCCCGTCGTTTCGGTTTCGTGGACATCCTCGGCGTCTAGAACGGCGGCGAGGGCCGGGCCGGGCGGGAGGACGGGCGCCGGGGATCTGGAGGGTGTCGGGTCGTGCGGTGACCCTGGCGCGGGCGCGGGACGTGCTTCGGGCGCGACGGTTGCGGTGTCTTTCCCGTCCAGGGACGGGGCGTCGAGTTCACCGGGCTCCGACTCCAGTCCAGGTTCAGAGGGTTCGGCCGGCGCGGGCCCGATCGTCGCGCGTCGCGAAGCGCTCCTGGACGTGGAAGGCTTTCGTTTCGATGGGACATCGGCGGCTTGGTCCGGCGCCGGCGACCGCGCGATGAGTTGCGGATCGCTCCCGGGGACCAGGGCGTCGAGCGCTTCGAGCGCGGCCGCGAAACCTGGGTCGCGCGCCTGGGGCGCGTCGCGGCGAACGGTCAAGGCCACGGCCAGCAGGCGCCGGGCCGGACCGGAAAGCCGGCTGGCGACCAGTTCGGGCGTTCTTCGCAGCAGGACGGTCAAGGCCTGGACGTTTACCGCGCGCTTGGCGGGCGCCCGGCGTGGGCGAACGCCAGGGCGGGCTTCGACGCAGGCGGGGTCCAGCGCGTGGGCATGGACGATCGCGCCGAGCGCCAGGTCGAGTTCGGCGTCATCCAGTTCGGCGAGCCAGGGTTCCGCCAGGCCGCGCTCGGCCAGCCAGACGATGACGCGCGGCAGCAGGTCGCCGCGCGGCAACACCTCGGTCCGCCACCAGGCCGCCGGCGGACGGCCGCGCAGCGCGGCGGGCCACCACCAGCGCGCCGCCGGCGGATCGTTTCGCACCCGGCCGCCGATCAGCCAGCCCGCCAGCTCGACCTCGTCGTCGAACAGCATGGAGTCGGCCTGGCCGGCGACGCTGTCCCGCGCCGGTCGCACGGCGCGGGCCAGGCTGTTTCGCAAGGCCGTCTCGACCGCCAGGGTGAATCCCGGACGGCCCAGCGGTGCGGCGGCGGCCAGCCGCCGGACGATCAGCATCGCCCGGCGAGGCAAGCCGATGCGTGACGGGTCGATCGGCGCCAGGGCGGCCTCCAGGACGCGCCTGGCGTTCGCGCCGCCGCCCCGCAGGCGGGCGCGCTGTACGGTCAGGCCCTGGTCCGGCGACGGGACGAGCATGGATCACCGCATCAGCAGGATCAGCAGCAGGATGATCAGCAGGATCAGCAGCCACCACCACTTGAAATTCCGCTTGACCCAGTTCTCCACCGTCGCCGCGGTCGGGCCGTCGCCGGAGGAAACGGAGCCGCCGTCCGGCCCCCCGATGCCGGGACCCTTGGCCGGGGGATCCTTCGACACGTCGCCGCGTGGGCCATCCTTGTCGGCCTTGAGCTTGACGTTCAGCGTGGTGACTCCGTCGTGAGGCACTTTCAGGCCATGCACGCCCGGCCGCCGCCGGGTCAGTCCAGGGCCCTCGAAGGACCAACTGAACGGGTCGTCGATCCCCTCGTGCCGCGCGACATAGCCGAAGGCGCCAGGCCCCTCGTCGAGCACCTCGGCGGTGATCTTGCCGATGGTCAGGGTCTGCCCGGTGCGGCGATAGCCTTCGGTGACCCACAGATACAGGACAGTGTCCCTCCACTGCTGTTGATTGCCGACCGCGGTGGAGCCCATTTCGAGTTTGGGCACTGGCAGCGGCTCCGGTTGCTGCAGGGCTCCCGCCGCGAAGGCCGGCATCTCGTCTCCCAGGACAACGCCTCTGCCGATAAGGTCGCGCACCCGGACCTTGCGCACATGGGTGAAGAGCAGAAAGTCGTGGGTCTTGCCGCCGTCCTTGGGCGGCGGATAACCGACGCCGCTGACCTCGGCGGGACGCTCGACTTCCGACAGGTTGATGAAGTCCATGTTCCGACGGACGCTGGACTGGGCGAAGTTGACGGCGGAACTCGATGACAGCTGGATCCAGATGCACTGGTGCTTGTGGGCGGCGTAGGCGGGCGGGATCGCTCCCGCCGGCCAGTCTGACTGCGCCTCGGCGGTTGCGCCGCCGCTGGGCACGGTGATCGGGTTCGAGGGATTGTGCAGCAACCCTCCCGGGCGCGCCCAGGCGCTGAAATCGGGCGGGCCAAGTCCCCAGTTGGCGAGGCGAACCTCGGCGGTGACGTTGTTGGCGGCCGCTGCCCCGGTGTTCTCGAGTATCGAGACGAGCAGGTTGTTCTCTGTGTTGCTGATTTCGTGGCTGAGCGCCGAGCCGGTGCTGGGCTTGCGGCAACCGACTCCCATGGCGCCGTTCTGGAATCGCACGCCCTGGCCCAGGTTGGACCCCGCCGGGACTTGCAGCGCCGGGATCAGTCCCGTGCCGTACCAGGACGGGTCGATCTGCAGGGTGGTGTCGAGATAGCCGGTCAGGGCGTTGCCCGGGGCCACCGGGAAGCGAAACTGGGTCGCGTAGTAGTCATCGACGACGTCCGGCCCGGCCGCCACGTCCTGACCGATCCGCACGACGCTGAAATAGAGACCAAAGCCCGCGGGTGACAGGTTGATCCAGTCGGCGCCGCCGGTCGCCGTGCTGACCGGCACGCGGATTTCGACGCTCCACGCCGACTCGTCCGGCGATCCCATGGCCACGGGCGGTCGCCAGGTGCGAACCTTCACTTCGTAGGCGCCGGGTGTGACCGGGGAATAGGCCGTCCAGGGCGCGGCCGAATTGTCCGCCCGATAGAAGTTGATGGCCTGGGGAACGTGATTGCCCCGGACATGGTAGTCGTCGCCCATGGGGACGCCGGGCGGAATGTCGTCCGGGTCGCCCGCCGGGCCGGGGTCGTCGGCGCCCACGTCCAGGAAGCTGGGGAAGATATCGATCCGGCGGCGGGCCTGGTCGCCGGCGCCGGCCGCCGGACGCAAGGCCAGCACCACGACGTCACGAGGATCGAACGTCCTGTCCAGGCGGCAGAGGAACGCGAACACCAGGGTGCCCGTGCCGGTGTCGCGCACGCCCTGGAAGACGACGGGCGGGAATCCAGCGCCGCCGAAGGTCATGCGACTGCCGCCGACATAGCCGGGTTCGGTCTCCGTGGTGATGATGCCCGCGTCGGTGAAGAAGAAGCCGTCGATCGTCGGGTTGCCGGTGACGCCGTCGGCGTTGGCGAAGCACAGTGTGTCGGTGGCGGACATGGAGTTCTCCTGGTCGGGTGCGCCTCAGCTGACGTAGCCTTGGATCGGGATGCGGATGAACGAGGTGAAGTCGGCCGGTGCGGCGCTGCCCGGTGGGCGATGGGCGGCGCTGATCTTCAGGAAGGTCGGGATCGGCGACGTGCCGGCGTCGGTGTTCTGCACGGTCAGGTTCAGGGATCGGGTCGAACCCGCCGCGACGCCGGTGTTGCCGGTCGGCGCGACGATCGGGGCCGCCCAGCGCCCGGCCGGCGTTTCGATGACCGCCGTGTAGGTGTAGTCGCCCGCCGCCGTCGCGGTGCCCGGATGCTCGACGTCGGCTTGCAGGCGGACGGTGAGCGGGATGACGCCGGTCTGGCCGAACTTGACCTGCACCCCCGCCAGCGAGGCGCCGTCGACGGTGATCTGGGCCTTGCGCACGGTCTGGGCGGCCGCGCCGATCGAGATCGGATCGAAGGTGACGCGCGGGTCGCTGACCGCCGGAGCCTGGCCGACGACAAGGTCGAGCGGCGACGAGGTGTGGTGGAACAGGCCGTCGGTCGAGGTGACGTCCAGCGAGATGGTCGCCTTGGAGGCTCCGGTGGGCACCTTGACGTTGGCCGTCACGGTGATCGGGGCGCCGCGGGTGATCTGCTGGTCGCCGGTGGGGACGATGCTCGCGGCGGTCTTCCAGGCGGTCACGGTGGAGCCGGTCAGCCCCGTGAACAGCAGCGCGAAGCGATAGGTGGCCGGCAGGATGGTCTGGCTGTCGACCTGCCATGATATCGGATAGGTGTTCCCGACGACGATGGTTCCCAGGGCCGGAGTCGTGGGCTCGATCACCACTTGGCCGCCCTGCTGGGGAACAAGCGGGCTCACCAGGCAGGCCAGGCTGGTCGAACTGCGGTCGCCGACCTTGACGCTGACGGCGACGGTCTTGGGCAGGCCCGTGAAGCTGTCGGGAACCTGGAACATCAGCTTGGTGGAGTCGGACCCCAGGTTGAAAGCGCTGATCTGGACCCCGCCCATCAGCACCGTCGTCTTGCCGGGCTGGATGTCGAAACCCGAACCGATCAGCGTCAGCAGCTCGCCGACGGCCGTCTCGTTCGACGGCTCGATCCGCACCAGGACCGGCCCGCCGGCGCTGCCTTCCAGAGCGGCGACCCGCAGCTGCAGCGTGTTGATGTCCTCGAGCAGGCTGTTCACGAACTGGGCGGTGATCAGGTCGCCGGGCTGAACCTGGCCCGCCCGGACGCCGACCACGGCGCCGAGCAGGGCGTCGCGCTCGGCCGGCGTGAGCACGCCGTCCAGCGCCTGCAGGATGGTCGACATCGGGACGACGATATTCCCGGGACTGGCGGTGGTGGTCGGAGGCATGGGCTTGTCCTCGGCGGATTGGTGCGGGTCAGGGCTGCAGGGCGTAGTGGGCGTAGTCCCAGCGGAAGAGGTCGAAGCGGGCGTCGGCGCGGTAGGGCAGGTGGCCGCTGGCGAAGATCACGAACGGGGCGGGGCGGCTCGGGCTGGCCGGGGCCTGGTCGATGGCCATGTCGGTCTCGGCCACCCGGTAGAGCTGGACGAAGGCGCCGTCGCCGACGGTGATCGGCGGCCGGACCAGGCTTTCGCGGATCAGCGCCTCGGCCTCGGCGGCGTTGAGATAGCGGGGACCGCTCACCGTCAGGCCCTGGAAGAAGCTCGGGACGGGGCTCTGCCCGGGCGTCGGTCTCGGCGCGGGGATGATCCCGGCGGCCGGAAGATGGCCGAAAAGGCCGGTCGCCGTGGCGGCGCCCAGGCCGCCGCCCGGACCCGTCAGGTCGGCGATGTGCCCCTGGAACTGCCGGAACATCGCCTGGCCGACCGCGACCCGCCGCGCGCCCGCCAGGGTGGCCAGCCCGCCCGGATCGGCGGCGGCCAGCGGGCGGCGCACGCTCCAGGCGTCGATGAACGTCAGGTCGGTGGCGCGGGTGAAGGCCAGCAGGGCTAGGGGCACGTCGGCGTCGCCCAGTCCGAAGCGCCGCATGGCGTCGGTCAGGTCGTCGGCGCGCGGCGTCGCGCCCAGCAGGTCGGCGGTCCAGTCGGTGGTCACGCCCGTCCCGAAGGCGCGATAGGCCAGGGCGTTGCGATAGTCGGGGTCCGCCGCCGACAAGCCGGGCAGCAGCGACGGCGGCACGGCCAGCAGGCGAAGCTGGACGCCGCTGACCACCACGTCGGTGTTGCAGCGGACATTGTCCGGGTCCAGCCCGTTGGTCGGGGCCGAGCCGGCCCGGGCCTCGGCCGGGGCCAGGGTGAGGATGTAGACCCCGGCGCCGGCCACATAGGTTCCGCCCAGCACCGGCGCGCAGTCGCCGAACAGGCAGTCGCCCGAGGCCGAGGCGCCGCCGCCGCGGGCCAGGGCCACCTGGGCGGCCTGGGTCAGGCGCAGGGTCTGGCCCAGGCGATTGATCGCCAGGCCGGCGGCCACCTTGACGGTCGGCAGGCGGCTGTCGCCGGTCAGGCCGCCGTCGGTGACTTCCAGGCCGAAGGCCACGCCGTCGCCGACCGCCAGCCCCAGACGGGCGTCGACCTCGCGCCGGGCCGCCTGTTCGCGTCCGAGGTCGCCGCCGGTCAGCAGGCGGCCGTTGAAGAAGTTGACCGAGCGGACGCCGCCTTCGGTCAGGGGTTCCTGGAGCTGGAAGACCTCGCCCATCGCGCCCTCCTCAAGCCAGGGCCGAAAGGACGCGCCAACCGGCGCTTCCATCCGACACCAGGGTCACGGCCTTGCCGGGATCGACACCGAGCGTGTCGCCCGCGCCGTCGAAGGTGTCGGCGGGGTCGGCGACCAGCTTGAGGCTGTCGCCCAGGCTCTTGATCACATGCAGGCGTCCCCGGTTGGCGGGCGCGGTTTTGGGCAGGGTGAGGGCCAGGGCGCCTTTGCAGAGGACGCAGACGTGGGTCTCGTCCAGGGTGGTGTCGACGTTGAGGTCGGCCAGGGCGATCGTCGCGCCGGGCGGCGCGGCGGGAAGCGAGGGCGGCGGCAAGGTCTGCAGGGCCTGCACCAGGGCCAGGGACGCCAGCACCGGCCGGGCACCCTGATCGATGACGACGTCGGCGGCCAGGCCGTCGACCTGCCAGGTTCCGCCGTCCGACCCGACCAGGATCACCGGCGCGTCGAGGCGGGCCAGCAGGACGCAGTCGTCCAGGACGTCCGCGAGGCCGCCGCAACGGCGAGCCATCCACAGCGGCCGAAGCTCGGTCACCCACAGTCGCAAGGCCAGGCGCAGGAAGGCCGGATAGCGCTCCGGCGCGACCTCCAGGCTGAGCGGCGGCGAGCCGAACATGTAGTCCTCGGGCGGCGAGGCGGGCGGGCTTTCGCTGTCGATCTCCAGCCAGGGCGCGGCGGCGGCGCGCAGGGCCGCCAGCCAGGCGGCTTCCTCGTCCGCGGGCGGCAGGGCCGGGCCGGCGGTGGTCAGGGCGCCCAGCCACTGGGCGAAGTCGGCGATGGCGTCGTGCTCGGTCTGGGGCGGTGGCGCGACGCCGAGGGTCAGGCGGTAGTCGTCGGCGACCCGCGACGGGGCCATCAGGTCCTCTTCCGATCGGCAGGGCTCGCCCGGGATCGGCGCCAGGGCCGTCTGGCAGTCGGCGTAGCAGAGCGTCAGGTAGAGCGGCAGCACCCCGGCTCCAGGCAGCGAGGCCGGAACGATGTGGTCGGGCACGAGCGCCGCGTTCTCGGGCTTGGCCAGCCAGGCGTTGAGCGCCCCGCACTGGTCGGCCTTGACGCAGATCAGCTGGCCGCTCGGCGCGGCCGCCGCCCCGGCGCTCACCCGGACGCGCGGGCCGGCGGCGTCGTCCTCGACGGTCACCGCCAGGCCGCTGGTCACGCCGTAGCCGGCCAGCTCCCGCACCGCCCACTGGTCGCGGCCCGACAGATAGGTGAACTCCTGGACGAAGTCGTCGACGCCCAGGACCATGCCCTTGGCGTAGTTGACGTGTAGCGACGGGTCGGCCGGTCCGGCCGAGACGAGGCTCGATCCTCTGTCACAGCATCCCATCAGGATCCTCCGGGCGGTTCGGGTTCAAGGGGTTGCGATGGAGGCGGGCGGTCAGCATGCCAGCCTCCGGCGGTCGCCGCCGACGGTGGGACCGTCGGCGCCGATGAAGCTGGCGCCCAGATAGGCCGCGCCCAGCACGGCGGGCGGGATCAGTTCCGGGGCGCGGCTGCCCTGGCCGATCTGGGTGTCGAGACCCAGCCGGGCCTCGCCCAGCCGGTTCATGGCCCAGTAGAAGCGCACGTCGAACACGGTGTGGGCGGGCTTTTCCAGGGCGACGATGCGTCGGGCCAGGACCAGGCGCCGCTCGGTGTCGAACGCCGCTTCGCCGCTGGTGGTCATCGGCAGCAGGACCGAAAAGCGGTGGGCCGAGCGGGCGATCGGCAGCAGGCGGCTCTCGAACTGGAACCAGTCGATCATCGCCGTCTCGCCCTGCGGCAGATGGTCGGGCAGCGAGACCTGGTCGAAGTCCGTCCAGTCGCCGCCATGAGCGGCGTTGAGCCGGCCGATCCGCCGATAGCGACCGGCCAGGAAGTCCTGCCAGCGGCGGCGGTCCAGCGAGGCTAGGGCGAGGAACTCGCTCCAGGCCGCTTCGAGCCCGGCCGGCGGTCCGCCGCGTGGCAGGTCGAGCAGGGCGTCGGGGTCGGTCAGCAGGCGCGTGGTCTGGAAACAGCGCCAGCGCGTCCGCTCCTCGGCGCCGGAGCGCGGCAAGAAGCCCAGTTCGGCCAGCCAGAACCCGTCCCGGTCGGCGGATTCGCCGTCGTGGAGGGCGGCGTCGGGCGTGAACAGCGGGAAGGCCTGGTAGAGCTCGTCCGCCGTCGGCTCGCGGTCCAGCCAGCGCGCCCAGCGCTCGGCCAGGCCGACATTGCCCTCGGCAGGCGTCCAGCGCGCCCCGGGCGCGACCCGCTTCAGGCCCTCGGCGGAGCCGGGATCGCCGGCCGCCAGGGCGCCGATCCGGCGGCTCAGATAGCGCTCGACGATGCGGATGGGGCGGGGGCACACGCAATCGGGGTCAGGGTCGTCGAAGCGGTGTTCGTCGATGCAGGGTTCGAACGCCAGGGCCAGGGCCAGCTCCAGGCCATGGCGGGTGCCGCGCCAGCGGAAGAAGTCGACGGCCCTGGCCACGAACAGCCGCCGTCGCCGCTCGTCCCACGCCGGATCCAGGGCCACGTCGAACCAGTCGGCCATCCAGGCCAGGGCTTCGGTCGGCGCCGTGCGGGGGTCGAACAGCGCCTGGGCCTTGGCGATGCGGTCCTCGATGGCGGTGTTGACCCCTTCCATGTTGGCCAGGAACCGCTCGAGGAAGTCGCCCGGCTCCTCGCGATAGACGGCCGGCAGGAAGCGCTCGACATAGGAGAAGCGCGGATACCAGGCGCGCAGGGCCCGCAGGCGGGGGCTGGCCGCGCCGTCGCCCGACAGCTTCAGGCGCAACTGCAGGTACCGGCCGCGCGCTTCCTGGAACAGCAGATGCCAGGTCCCGGCCCCGGTCTTCGGATCGCCGGGCGGCAGGGCCAGGGGGCCGCGCCAGGGCAGGTCGCCGCCGTCGCAGGCCAGGCAGGGGCGGGGCTGCGCGACCCATGGCGCGCCCAGCAGGCCGTCGGCGTCGGCCGGGTTGTCGCTGGCCCGCGCCCAGACCTCGACCAAGGTTCCGGAGGGGATGACGGCGTCGAGCCGCAGGCGGTCCCAGACGCATTGCGGGGTCTCGCCGTCCATCACCGGGGTCAGGAACTCGGCGGTCTCGGCGTAACGGACGCGGGGTTTCTCGACCAGCGGCGTCCAGCGGGGCGAGGACAGGCCGCTGTCGTAGTGCGCCGCCCCCTGGACCGCGATCAGGGCCCGGCCGCCGAACCGCCGGAGCGGGAAGAGCTCCGCCGTGCCGATCAGCGTCCCATCCTCGGCCAGCCGCCAGGCCCGCGCCTGGTTGCCGACCCCGCCGGCCAGGAACAGGCGCGTTTCGCGCTCGCCGCCCCGCACCGCGCCCTTGGCCACGACCAGGTCCTGGGTGGGGTCGTCGAGTTCGAGCAGAGCGGTGGCGTCGCCGCCGTCGGCCGGCAGGCGGAAGATTCGGGTTCCGCCGGTCGCCGTGCGGTCCAGGACCAGCAGGCCGCCGTCGTCCAGCGGCTCCAGCGCGATCGGGTCGATGTCGGCCGCCGCCAGGGTCAGGTCACGACCGGTCGGACGCGTCGCCGCGCGCAGCGTGCGGGGCGCGCCCTCCAGAGGCTGGAACAGCTCGGGCTCCTCCGGGCCGTCGGCGCCGATGCCGGTCACCGAGAAGCCGCGATCCAGCGCCCACAGCCGGCGATCCGTGCGGTCCAGCAGCCAGACGCCGCCGTCCGGGCGCGGAGCCATGTCGTGCACGGCCGGCCCGGACCCGGCGGTCCACAGCCGTTCGGTGGGAGGGCCGCCGGATACCAGGTCGAAGACCAGGAAGCCGCGCCGGTCGGCGGCCTCGAAGGCGACGATCAGCCAGGCGTCCCGCGTGACGACCATGCCCATGAAGGTCTGCGCCGTGGTCGGCGCCGGCCTGTGCGGGGCGAACAGGGCGTCCTCGGCTTCGGCGTGGGTGTCGGGCCAGAAGGCGCTGGTCTCGCCGCTGCCGGCCGAGCGCACCAGGAGCTGGGCCCGGCTGTCGGCGATCCAGTAGACGTTGCCGTGGGCGTCGGCCGCCGCGCCGCGCCGGGCGGCCAGGTCGAGCGGGGCTTCGCCTTCCGTGGCGGGCAGGATCTCCAGGCGCGGCGGCAAGGTCAGTTCGGCGCGCGCGGCGTCCCAGGCCGGCGGCGGCGCGGCGGATGCGTCCTCCGGCGACGACCACAACGTCGTCAACGGCCGGGGCGCGCCGTCGGGGTCGCCCAGGCAGCGCCCCCAGTCGCCGGGGCCGAGCAGCAGATGGAAGCGGCCGCCGTTGACGTTCATCAGCAGGTCTCCGCCACGATCGGCACGGGCAGGCGCGCCGGGCCGGTGGAGGTCGCCGCGCCGGTGTCGCCGCGCAGCGACTCCAGCGAGATCGGATCGCCGGCCGTCACCGACAGGCCGAGGATCTCGGGCAGGTCGAGGCCGCTGATCTCGACGCCGGCGGTCGCCCCGCGCGTCCCTTCGGCCAGCAGCACGTCGGCGACCGAGACCACGCCGGGCGTGCGCGCCGCCTCGGCCAGGATCGCCCGGGCGCTGATCGCCTGGCCCAGCGGCCAGCCACGCAGGGCGGGGTCCGGCGCCGGGCCGAACAGCTGGCCCTGCAGGTCGGCGACGCCAGCGCCCGTCGGCGGCAGGGGGCTGAGATAGGCCCGGATTCGCTTGCGGACAGCCTCGACCGTCTGGGCGACCGACGCGCCGCCGGCCACCTCGACGCCGATCGAGATCCACAGGCCGCGATAGTTGGCTCCGCGCAGCACCAGTTCGGTGGTCACCAGCCGGCGCGGATCGAGATAGCGGCACAGGGCGTCGAGGAAGGGCCGGTCGGCGCGTGGCGCGGCCGGGTGGTCGGGATCGGCGGAGGGAATGGCCATCAGGGTGACGACGCCGGGCGCGCTGCCGGGGCCGGCCTGTCCGAGGTCGGGATGCCAGGCGGGCAGCACCTCGATCCGGCCGATCGCCGCGCCGGGCGTGCGCCAGGCGATCGACACGAAGTCGTCGGCGGTGACCAGGCGGTCGCGATGCTGCAGGTAGCGCCGGATCTGCTTCTCACCGCTGGCGGTGCCCTCGGCGTCGGCCCCGCCCCAGGTGGAGATGGGATTGGTCGCCGAGAATCCGGCCGGCAACAGCGGTCCGCCCTTGATCGACCCGGCCGCCACATTGCCCTCGGCGCCCAGGCTGAAGCCGTAGCTGGCATAGAGCCGCGCGCCCGGCGCCGGGCGGCGCCCGGTCAGACCGTCACCGAAGGTGACTCGGCCGGCCTCGGCGTCGACCGCGAAGACATCGACGGGGCCGGCGACGCCGTCGACGCCAGCCGCCGCCACCTCGGGCCCGGCGGCCAGCAGGTCGTCGATCACCCGCCAGCGCCGCTCGACCCCGTCCTCGATGCTGCTGACCTCGACCGTGCCCTTCAGCACCGGGGCGTGCGACAGCTGGCGGACCTGGTCGATGGTCCCGTCGCCCTCGGCCAGCCGCTCGGCGACGATGGTCTCGTACTGATGGATCGGCGTGGCGTTGACGCCGATCCAGCGTAGCCGGACCAGGGCCGCGCCGGTGGCCCGCACTCGCAGCCAGGTGATCAGCCGATCGGCCAGGGCGCCGTCCTCGATGGCTGGCGGCAGGTCGCCGACCCCGCTTTCCAGGGGGTCGAGATCGCGCCAGCTGACGATGGCCCCGGCGTCGGGCAGCTGGATCTGGATCACGCCGGGCTGGGTCAGGGGATCGAAGTCGGCGCGGGTCTCCAGCCGGCGGTAGGTGGGGGCGGGACGACCGTCGGCGTCGAAGGCCAGGGCCGAATTGACCTGCGGAAGCTCGAACGACAGCAGGTCGGCCGGCGCGATGGCCGCGCCGCCGGGCTTCAGCGTCCGGGTCTCGACGTCGGTGGCGGGCGCCAGGCCCAGCGACAGGGTGCGGCCGGCCAGGGCCTTGCGCACCGGCAGCCAGGGATCGTCGCCCTCCACCCTGTCGCTCTTGCGGCCCAGGATCGCGATCCACAGCGAGCGGTCGGTGGTCAGCGACAGGTCGGCCGGACCGGCGGCGGGGTCGAAGGCGACGGTCTCGTAGAGCGCCAAGTCCTCGGGCAAGGCCCCGCCGTACGAGGCGTAGAGCAGCTTGTAGTAGTCGAGCAGCTCCGGCGTCGGCTCGCTGACCGCGCGCTTGAGCAGGACACGGGTCTCGATCGGCAGCACGTCCAGGCCCTGGCCGGTTCGGAACGGGACCTCGCCGGCCCGCAGCTCCATGTCCTTCGACAGCGCCTGGACGTCCAGCGCCGCCCGGTCATTGGCGATCGTCGCCAGTCCCCTGGCCGCCACGGCCGGAGACAGGGGCACGCCCAGCAGGCTCAGGAACTTGGCCCGGTTGCGCTCGGGAATCTGGTTGGCGCGATAGAGCAGGCTCTCGGTCAGGAAGGCGAACAGCTGGACCAGGGTGACGCCGGGGTCGCTGGCGTTGAAATTGGTCCATTCGGGCGTGTGGACCGGCGCGCGCGCCAGCAGTTCGTCGACCAGTTGCTGGTAGCGGCGGCTGTCGAGCGGCGGAGCGGGAAGGGGCATGGCGGGTTCCTCTTCCTAGGCCTGGCCGAGCGGGACGGTGACGCTGATTCGGGCCCGCGCGCCGGTGGCCACCAGGCGGTAGTCGACGGCGGCCAGGGCGGCGTCGGCCTGGCGCGGGTCGGGCGTGACCTCGACGCCCTCCAGCTTGATGCGCGGCTCCCACCGGGCCAGGGCCGCGCCGATCGCGCCCTCGATGCGGACGTGGGTGGCGGCGTTGTTGGGCTCGAACAGGAACCGGCCCAGTCCCGCCCCGAACGGCGCCAGGGCGACGCGTTCGCCGGGTTCGGTGCGCAGGATCACCGCGATCGACTCGCGGATGTTCTGCTCGCCCTCCGACCAGGCCATGCGGCCGTCGATCCCGACGCGGGGCGGGAAGGAGAGGCTTTTGCCGAAGGGGTTGGGCGCGCTCATTTCTTCCCCTTCAGGCCGGGGATCGGGAAGCACATCACGAACCAGGGCATCCAGCGGAAGATGAAGTCGAGCAGGCTGACGATGATCATCAGCAGGATCAGGGCGCAGATCGTGATGATCGGGATCGACAGCGAGCAGATCATGCCGATGTTGAGCCCGCCGCCCTTGCAGGGACCGCCTTCACCCACCTCCAGCGCCTTGTGCAGCGGCCACGGCAGCACCGAGCGCACCAGGTCGACCAGGCCCATGCCCTTGGCGCGCTGGATCTGGCCGCACAGCATGTCGGAGATCACGAAGGCCGTGCCGCGCCCGTGCTTGCGCAGGCCCGCAGCGCTGGTGTCGAGCGGCAGCGAGATGCGGATCGGCCGCACCGGCGCGTCGGGGTCGAAGAAACTGGCCAGCTGGAACCGCTCGGTCGGGGCCGAGACGGTCGGCGGGTGCAGCGGCCCGCAGTCGCGGTTCATGTGCACGAAGCGGATCACGAACCAGCCCGGGTCGTCGCCGGTCTGGAGGATGACGTCGCGCAGCTTCAGGGCGAAGGGCAGGGGCTGGGCGTCGCTTTCGTCGCGCGCGACCAGGGCGCGAACCACCAGGGCGGTCACGCGGTCGAGGGACTCGGCGACATCGACCGGGTTGGCGATCGCCGGCTGGCTGTCCAGTTCGGTCGCGCCCGGAACGCCCAGGCCGGACACCGCCTTGTAGGCCCCGTCGGCGGCCAGGTTGTGGTTCAATCCGGCCAGGGGGAAATGCTTGGCGGGCCAGACCGGTTGACCCTTGGTGTCGACGGAATACAGCGTCTCGGCCGCTTCCAGACCGTCCCGCGTGGCGGTCTGGGCGACCATCTTGAGGGCTTCGCGCAACGACCCCGCCATCGGCTTGATCTCGGAACCGGCGTTGAGCATCCCCTGGGTCATGAGGGGGCTGACGGTCGTGGTGTTCAGCCAGTTGAACACCGCCAGCGGCTTGGGAAGCAGCCCGGCCGGGGATCCGCTGCCCACCGCCGCCCAGACCTCGGGCAGGTGCGCGGCCAGCCAGTCGGCGAAGTCGAGCAGGATCAGCCACGACTGGGTCTGCCAGCCGAGGTTCAGGACCAGGGCGCGGGGACGCTTGGTGTCGGCGGTCTCGGTGCTGTCGGGATGCTGTTCGGCCAGCCGGGTCTGGGCCAGCAGGGCGGCGCGCACCAGGCCCTTCCAGGGCTCGGCCACCTCCATCTTGAACTGGGTCATCCGGGCGGTGATCGACGGCGCGGGGGCGACCGGCGGCGTGGGGTTCAGGGTCGCGAGCTGGCCCTCGGCCAGCGGCTGGGGCGTGCGGTTGACCCCGGCCGAGAGGTAGTCCTCGCGGCGACCGACGGGGACGAGGCCGCTCCACAGCGTGCGGCGACGCAGGGCCTCGTCCTGGTGGGCCATCGGGAACAGCGGCAGCAGCTCCTCGCCGGGCGCCAGGCTGGCGGCGCCGGTCCCGCTCGACACCCGCCGCCAGGTCGCGGTCTCGCCGCCCTTCAGATAGGCGAACTCGCGCAGGGCGGTGTCGCCGGTCTCGCCCGCCACGCCCGGCAGCAGGCGGCGGATCACGAAGCCCACGGTCTCGGCCCCGCCGGCGATCGTCCGCTCCGGCAGGCCGGGGATGGCGCAGACCAGGCTGGCGCCGACCAGGTAGAAGCGCTGATGGGCCGGCTGGTAGAGCTTCAGGGGCGCGGGCGGGCGCGGCGCGATCGCCGGGGCGCGGACCTTGAGGGCGCGCTTGCGGCGCGCGTCGGCGATCAAGCCGGGCAGCGGCACGCGCTGGACCAGGTCGGCCTCGCCGGTCTCGCCGGGCGGACTGCGCCAGGTCTCCGGCCGCGCCAGCCGTTCGCCGATCCGGGCCGGGTCGTTGGCCAGGGTGGCCAGCATCTGGTCCATGAAGTCGTCGCCGGCGAAGCGCAGGATGGCCGGCGCGCCGGCGCCCGCGAGGCCGCTCCACAGCGGCCGGGGCGCCTGCCAGGCGACGGGATGGCCCGTCTTCGAGGGGAGGGGAGCGTTCACCAGATATTCCCCGCGCCTGGAGTGTACGACGCCGAGACCACGCTGTTGGAGATCAGCGTGTCGCACTGGATCACCCCGGAGAACCGCGACATGCCGGCGTCGACCGTGACCATGCCGGCGCTGACCGCCACCTGGCTGGCGTTGACCGTGACCTTGGCCGAGGCGGTGATCGTCACGCCCGCGGCCTCCAGCTTGATGGAGTTGCCGTTGCTGTCGACGATCTCGACCGCGCCGGGGCCGTCCTTCAGGGTCACCGACTGGCCGCCGGGGGTTTCGAGGATCAGCTTCTCCTGGCCGTCCTGATCGTCGAAGGTGATCTTCACGCCGTTGCGCGACCGGATGACCTTCTTGTTGTTGCCGCTGGCCATCGACTCCGGCGGCGCGTCCTTGCCGTTCCACAGTCCGCCCAGGACGTAGGGCCGGCGCGGGTCGCCGTGCTCGAAGGCGACCAGGACCTCGTCATCGACGTCGGGGATGAACCAGCTGCCGCGATCCTTGCCGGCGAACAGGGTCGCCATCCGGGCCCAGGCCTCGTAGCGGCCGCCGTCGGGGTCCGGCGCCCAGGGCAGGGCGACCTTCACGCGGCCTTGGTTGTCCGGGTCCTGGATGTCCAGCACCTGGGCGGGGGCGACACCGTACCAGCGACCGCCCCAGCCTTCCGGCTGGCGCTCGCCCCACTGGCGCTCCTGGCGGTCGAGGTCGAACAGCGCCCTCATGGCCGGCCGATCCCGGGCCGGTCGCAGCGGAATTCCGTGCGCAGGCCCTTGGCGTTGTCGAAGCGGTGGGTGACGGCGGTGGCGCGGTAGTCGCCGTCGAACAGCGGGCCCAGGCCCGAGAGCTTCAGCTTGCTCCCGACCTTCACGCCCTTGCCGCTCTCGGCGACCCCGTGGCCGGTGACGAAGCGGCGGGCCATGTGACGGAAACTGGCCTCGGCCAGGACGCGGGCCTCGCCGCCGTCGCGCGGCAGGCCGTGGGCCAGGGTGTCGACCCGGGGCCCGAACGCCTGCTGCAGGATCGTCGCGCCGCCGACGTCCTGGCCGAGTTCGGCGCTGATCGCGGCGGCCTCGGCGCGGTAGCTGGCCACGGCCCGCTCGGCGACGTCCCAGCCCGAGGCGACCAGGGCGGTGCGCTGATGGGTCAGGTCGACCGAGACATGGAACTCGCGCAGCGGTCCGGCCCAGGCCAGCTCGACGGCCTCGCCGCCGCGGGTCTTGGCCGCGTGCAGGGCGTCGCCCTCGACCCAGACCTCGGCGTCCTCGCGGCGGGCCAGGTCGTTGAGGAAGGCCAGGTCGCTCTGGTTCAGCTGGGCCTGGACCTTCGTGGCGGCGCCCGGGAGGTCGACCTGTGCCCGCAGGCCGTGATCGCCGGCTATGCTCCGCACCAGGTCGGCCAGCGACTTGTCGGTGAAGCACCGGGTGCGGCGGACCATCCGCAGGTCTTGCAGGCGGTCCTCGGCCAGGATCCCGATCTTGGGCGGACCGCCGTCGGGATAGTCGGCGGCGATGGCCGAGATCTTGCCCTCGAACAGGGTCTCGTCGCCGACCTTGATGGCCAGGGCCTTGCCGAACTCGACCGTGCGGCGGTCGAAGTGCTGGAAACCGGGGTGATCGGCGCCGCCCCAGTTGCCCAGGGTCAGGCTGCAACGGGTCATGCCTTCGATGGCGTCGGCGATCTCCAGGCTCAGCAGCGCGGCCGTCAGCGTCGCCTGGCGCTCGCCGTCGATCTCGATCGACGGACGGGCGGGGCGGGTCGGCAGGATGGCAAGGTTGGAGCTGGGCATGGAGGTCTTCGGTTCCGGCGGCTCAGTGGGCCCAGGCGCGGGCGGCGTCGCGGGCGAGGGTTTCGATCAGGTGGCGCAGGTCGGCCAGTTCGAGCTTGGCCTCGCCGCCGCCCTCGGCCGCGCCGCCGGCCTCGTCGCGCGGCGGAGCGTCCGCGACCGCTTCGAACTCGTTGATGACCACGGGCATGGCGGGGCTCCTCGTCAGTCGAACGCCAGCGTCGCGCCGACGCTGATGCGGGGGGAGGGAAGGGACGGGGCGGAGATCGCGGCGCCGAAGCCGGCGCCGGCCTTGACGTCCAGGTCGATCAGTTGGCCCGGCGACAGGCGCAGCGGGTCCTCGATGCCGTTGGCCGAGGCGATCGCCTGCCAACCTCCGCCCAGGCCGCCGCCCACGCTGGCGCTGAAGCCAAAGCCGCCCTTGCCGCCGGCCCCGGCCATCGACTGCAGGGAGTCGCCGGCCTTGGCGCTGTTCAGGGGCTTGTGGCCGGGCCGGGCGGGGACCTTGCCCTCGCCCTCGAACTTGGCCTCCAGGATCTTCTGCTGGCTGAGCGTCAGGGTCAGGTTGGCCCGCAACGGCTTGCCGGCGGGCGAGAAGTATTCCAGCGACTCCTCCAACCCCTCGACCATGCCGTCGAACAGGAACGAGCCCCAGATGAAGCGCACGCCCGGCGGGGCCAGCTTGGTGGCGTCGCCCTCGGCCGGGACCGGGGTCATGAAGTAGATGACCTTCTGGGTCAGCCGGCGGACGTCGTCGACGGCGTCCTCGGTCATGGCGGTGACGTCGAACCACAGGGTCAGGGCCAGCTTGGTGGTGCCGGCTCCGACGAACTGCCGACCGGAATTGCCGGCCGCCTGGTCGCCGCCCTGGGGCTGGACGATCTGGTTGGCGAAGGTGACCTTCAGGGTTTCGGGATTGAACTGCACGGCCACGCGCTGGCCGCCGTCCTTCTCGCTCTGGAAGTCCTGCTTCAGCTCGATCAACTGCGCCTTGACCAGCTCGCCCATGGCTCAGCCCTTCCCCGGTATGAGGACGAGGGACTCGTAGGCGATGTGCAGTTCCTCGACGGCGACCGCGCCGTCCTTGGCCGACAGGGCCGGGGCCTTCATCTTGATCGGCACGCAGCGGGCCAGGCGGAAGCGGGCCCGCTCGGCCTGGCCGTCCTCGCCCAGCATCACCACCTCGGCGTCGGCCCGCAGGCCGGGATCGACGATGCTGTCGCTGAACCATTTCCAGAGGTCGAAATTGGCGGTCATGCCGCGCTTGAGCACGAGGTTGGCGTAGGTGGCCGGACCGTTCAGCCGGATCTGGCGGTTGTTGGAGCCACCCTCGCGGATGGTCTTGACCTCCATGCTCATGTCCAGGCCGTCGCAGTCGGAGAAGGCCGCCGCCACCAACGCGCCGCCATCCTGGCCGCGATTGATCTCGACCGAGAAGTTGAAGGTCGTGAAGGGGTACGCAGCGGCGGCGGCCATCAGGTCTCCTCCGAGAAGGTGAAGCGCTCGCCGACCTGGCGGAGACGGACGGTCAGGAAGCGCAGCGGCGCGGCGGGGGCGACGGCGATCTCGACCAGAAGCCGTCCGGCGAAGCGGTCGGCGGGGCTGGGATCGACGGTGACCCGGAAGCTCTCGGCCGGGGTGGCGCCGGCGAAGGCGCCCTTGTGGAACAGGGTCTCCAGCATCTGGCTGAAGCCGCGCTCGACGGCGCGGCGCAGGAGGTCGCCGTTCGGTTCGAAGACGTAGGACGCGCCGCGCCGCACGGCCAGGCGCCGGATCAGGCTGAACAGGCGGCGCGTCGGGATAGGCCGCCATTCGGCCTCGTCCGACAGGGTGTCGGCGTCGAGGACCAGGAACCCGCGCGGCTCCCTGCGGATCAGGTTGATCCGGGCCGCGTCGAGCGCCGGGCGATCGGCGAGCTCGATCAGCGGGTCGAGGCCGACGATGTCGCGCAAGGGCTCGTTGGCGGGAGCGATCCAGGCGCCGCGGGTGTTGGCGCGGGCGGCCAGGGCGCCGGTCGCGACGCCGTCGGGCGGGCAGGCGGCCAGGCGCGGCTTGCCGTCGGCCGCCCGGGTCGGCGTCGACGACAACACCCAGGGATGGTGCAGCGCGCCGTAGGACAGGGCGCGGCGCTCGCCGTCGTCCAGGCCGTCGCCGAGCAGCGACGGATCGCGCCGGGCGGTCAGGCGGGCGGCGTGGGCCACGGCATGGGCGGCGCGGTCGTCGCGCGGCAGGGACAGCACGGCGAACAGTTCGCCGCTGGCGGCGGCCAGTCGCAGCAGGGCGCGGTGGACGCTCAGGAGCGCCTCGCGGGCCTCTTCGTCAAAGGGCGCGGCCAGCCAGGCGTCGGCGCGCACCGCCACGGCGATCGCGGCTGGGACGCTGGGGGTGTCGCTGACCATCGCGGTCAGCCGGTAGTAGAAGACGCCCTCACGGTCGGCGTCGAGGGTGTGCGACAGGGCGGTCCCGCGCCAGATTTCGACGGCGTCGGAGAGGTCGGCGCGCGTGGCCTGTTCCAGCACGTAGAGCGCCGCCGGATCGGCCGTGGTCCAGGTCAGGGTCAGCGGGCCGGGCGGGATCGCGCCGACCGGACCTTGCAGCACCGGCGTGGCGACGACGAAGCTGTCGCGGTCGAGGAAGTTGGCGAAGTCGGGTCCCTCGACCTGGGCGCCGGCCGGCGCGGTGGCGCAGGCGCCGCGATGGTTGAACCAGTGGGGCGGCGGCTTGAAGGCGGCCGGGGCCGGGGGCGGGACGACTTCGTCGGGCCGTCGCTCCCAGCGCGGCTGGACGGCGTCCGGCGCGGCCACCAGGCTGGCCTCGTTCCATTCGCGGCCTTCGCCGACCCCCAGGGCGCCGTGAACGCCGAACAATCGCTCACCGTCGATCTCGCGGATCCGTTCGGCTTCGGTGGTCAGGGTGGCGACCGTCAGGTCGGCCAGGCGGGGGTCGAGGAACAGCTCGGCGTCCTGGCGCGAGAGGCCGTCGCGTTCGAGGGCGGTTCCGGTCATGGAGAGCGGGCCCAGGGCGTCGCCGAACGTCGCCTCCAGCCCCAAGGGCAGCCATGCGGTCGGAGGGACCAGCACGTCGTCGTCCGACGCGCTCAGCGGTGGGCGACCGGAAACCGCGTCGCGCGGCCGGGCGTAGAACCGGTCGTCGTCGAGATGGCTCCACCAAGCGTTCGGATGGTCCGGCGTCAGACCGATCTCCGTCTGGACGGTCGGCGAGGCGCCGCTCTCGACACGCAGGTCGAGGGCCAGACGGGCTAGCAGGACAGGGCCCGGCGCGGGAGCGATCGGACCCAGGGCGCGCCAGGCGGGGCCCTCGACCACCGTCTCGCCGCCGGCCGCCGCGCCGCGCACGGTGTCGATCCGCAGCCAGACCTGATGGCCGGCGTGGAGCCAGCGCGCCCAGCGTCCCGGTCGCAGGCCCTGGGGCGCGGGGGCGCTGAAGGTCAGGCGCGTCAAGGCGGCGGGCGCCAGGCTGGCCGGGCTGGAGACCTCGTCGTCGCCGGGCAGGTCGGCGGCGCCGAGGCCGCCGACGTCGGCCTGGTCCACCCGCGCGAACCGGCCGCGCCACGAGGCCTGGGCCACGCCGTCGACGAGGCTGTCGACATGGGCGTAGGCGCGATGGATGAAGCCGGGGTCGGTCAGTTCGACCAGGTCGCCGACCCGGCAGCCCTGGGCCGGGAAGCGCGCGCCGTCGTCGTCCCACGCCAGGCCCTGGGAGGCCAGGCCGGCGCGGTTCAGCCGCGTCGAGACCCGCAGGCCGTCGGAGCCGGCGCCCAGTCCGCGCGCCTGGGCCTGGGCGGCCTCGAAGGCTCCGCTGGCGGTCGCAGACACCAGGCCGGGCAGGACGAAGCGGCCGCGCCTGGCGAGGTCGCGCTTCTGGAGCTCGCTCAGCGCGCCCTGAGCCACGCCGCGCCAGCGCGCCTCCAGGTCCTCGGTCCTGGCCACGCGGATCACCCAGCAGCGCCGGCCGCCATTGGCGAAGAAGCCACGCACCGTCGGGGCCAGGGCCGCGACCACCCGCTCGCCCCGCGTTACGTCCCAGCCCAGCGGCGCGTCGCCGCCGAACACCGCCTCGAACGCCGCCACCCCGTCGACCGCCACGGGGCGGTGGACGGGTCCGTTGGCCGCGAAGCCGACGAACACCGCGATGTCCATGCGCGGCGGCTGGTCGGGCCGTGGAGGCGGCGCGGCGTCGAAACTGACGCCCGGGAGGAGGCCGGGACCGTACATGCGGCTATTCCATCTCCAGCCGCTCGTAGGCCAGGACCAGTTCCTCCATCGCCACGTCGGTGCCCTTGGCGTTGAAGGGACCACTGGTGTGCTTCATCGGGCGCGCACGCAGCAGCTTCCAGGTCTGGACGACCTCGCTGTGGTCCTCGTTCTGCAGTTGGACGGTGACGGTGCGCAGGCCAGCCTGGTCGCCGTTGCGGATCTGATCCAGCCACTTGTAAAGGTTGAGCTTGCCGATCACGCCCCGCTTCAGGGTGACGTCGGTCGACTTGTTCATCCCGGTGATCTTCTGGACGGAGTTCTCCTTGGAATTACCGTTGCGGTACTCCGAGACGGTGACCTCCATGCCCACGCCGCTCACCTCCTGGAAGCCGGCGCCGGGCCCCTCGGTGACCCCGTCGCCGAGGTCGACCAGGAAGTTGAACTGCACATACGGACGCTCGCGTTCTACGGCCATGATGGCTCCCCTTAGATCTTGCGGTCGGCCGTCCACTGGCCGATGCGGAAGATGACGAATTCAGCGGGACGCAGGGGGGCGACGCCGATCAGACAGACCAGCCGACCGTTATCGAGGTCGTTCTGGGTCATGGTCGAACGGTCGCATTTGACGAAGAACGAGCGGTCGGGCTTGTCGCCGAGCAGGGCGCCGTTCTGCCATTCGTTGAGGAGGAAGTCCTCGAGCGTGCGGCGCACATTGGCCCACAGCTGCGGGCCGTTCGGCTCGAACACCGCCCACTGGGTGCCCTTGTCGATCGAGCGCTCCAGATAGGCGAAGTAGCGCCGCAGGTTGACGTACTTCCATTCGGGGTCGGAACTGATCGTCCGGGCGCCCCACAACCGCATCCCGCGACCCTCGAAGAAGCGGAAGCAGTTGATCCCCTCGGGGTTCAGCACCTCCTGCTGGGCCTTGTTCAGCAGCTTCTCGAAGCCGATGGCCAGGTTGACCACCTCGTTGGCCGGTGCCTTGTAGACCGCGCGCTCGATGTCGTTGCGGGCGTAGATGCCGGCCACGTGGCCCGAGGGGGGGACGTTGATCTCCTCCTGGCTCAGGGGATCGATCACGCGCACCCAGGGATAGTAGAGGGCGGCATGGCTGGAATCGAACAGCGCCCGCATTTCGCGGACTTCGGAGATCGTCTGGTCCTTGACGCTGTCGAGCACGGCGATCCGGTAGCGCATGCGCTCGGCGTGGATGATCAACTGGGAGAGGATGCCCTGGGTCTGGCTGTCATAGATCGCCGTGGAGCCGGGGGCGGCGACGATCGAGATGTCCTCGATGTCCTCGAACTGCTTGAGCCCGGTCTTGCGGTCGGTCGTACCGTCGACCTCGCCCGCATAATGGCTCGCGAACGGGCGCAGACCGTCGCCGCCGCCGCGCAGATTGACCACCAGGCTGCGCCGGGCGGGCGGACTGTCGTCGTCCAGCAGGTTGCCCTCGATGCCGAGGTCCGGCGGGCTGCCGACCGGGCTGGCGATCACATAGGCGTTGATGAAGTCCTGCAGGATCGCCAGGCCGTCGGGAGCCGCCGTCGAGATGACGATCGGAATGGTGCGCGACCGCGACAGGCTGGCCGGCTGGGCGGCGAAATAGGCGAACACCGAATCCGGCGCTCCGCCACGACGATGCTTGGGATCGAGCGCCAGGTCGGCGGCGACGAAGATCGGCATGTCGCGGCCGGTCGGCTCGACCGTCACGGTGACCGTCAGGGTGCGGACGGCCGTCGTCGTCGGGTCGAGGTCGGCCAGTTCCAGCGTCGCCGTCTCGATGTCGTCGTCGGTGTTGTTGAACCGCCAGGTCCGCGCCGCCTCGTCCCACAGCGCCAGGTGGAAGGCGTCGATCGATCCGCCGATGTAGACGAGGTCGCGATCGATGGTCGAGCGCAGGGCGGGACCGTCCGGCGTGTCGGCCAGGACGTTCTGGCCCAGGCGGAAGGTGAAGGTCACCCTCGCGTCGCCGGCCCGTCCCGGGAACCGGGCGCGGACCGTGACGGGCGGCGTCTCGCTGACCGCGGGCTCGGCGTAGCCCGTACCGCTGTCGCTGGTTCGGAAGATCCGGCTGACATAGAGCCGCTTGCCGCCTTCCTCGAAGAAGGCGCGCGCGCCGTGCCAGAGGTAGTTGTCGGTCGGGGCGCCGTTCCAGATCAGCCGCTCCTTGCCGCCATAGACGCGCTCGAACTCGACGAGGCTGGTGATGATCTCCGGCTCGATGTCGAGCGGCCCGTAGCGGGCGGGACCGATCAGACCGGTGGTCGTCGTGCTGACGCCCTCGATCGATTTGGCGCGGAAGGAGACCTCCTCCACATAGACGCCAGGGGCTAGATATTCGGGCATCGACGGTCTCCTCGCGGGGTCAATTCGAGGTCAGGAAGAGGCTGGACGACGGCCCTTCGGCCGTTTCCAAGGTGCGCAGGGTCAGGGGGCGTCCGTAGGTCAGGGGCTGGACGCCCAGGGGCTCGATCGGTGAAAGGGTCGAGGCCAGCGGCGTCACCGGGCGGTCCAGCTGGGCCAGGATGTCGGCCAGGTCGGGCGGTTCCGGCGGCCCGTCGGCGCTGGGCGGCGAGTCGTCGACGACCGGCTGGTAGTAGGCGTCCAGCGTCAGGTCCCAGCGGAAGTCGGCCATGGCCGGCGGCGAGGTGAACAGGGTGGGCCTTGGCCGCGCGGGCCAGGGGAAGAATAGCGCGGTGCGGCCGGTCGCGTCCGCCAGGCCCAGGCCCCGGGTGACCCCGTCGATCCGTGCGGCGACCAGGGCCCAGGCGGCCGGGCGGCCGGTGGTCAGGTCGGCGAGTTCGGCGTGGATCTCGACAATGGGCGGGGCGACGCGGCGGGCCGGGGCCGAGAACAACGGAATGCGGCCGGTCATGACGCCGACGGGCGAACCGTCGTCGAGCAACGGCGCGGGCGGCGAGGCGGGCAGGGCGGACCAGCCGGCCCAGTCATACAGGCCCTTCGCCGGCAGGTCGGCGTCGAAGGCCAGCGGCAGGAAGCGGCCCAGCGGATCGCGGACCTCGACGCGGAACGGCCGGGCCAGGGCGCTCCAGTCGTCGGCCGTCAGGGCCGCGTCGGTGAAGCCCGGCAGGCGGCCGCTCCAGACCCCGGTCCGGTTGGGCGTCAGGGTCCGGCGCGCGAAGGGCGAGCGACGATCGTGGACCGTGACGTCGAGGTGGTCGCCGACCCAGGCCCCGGTCGCCATGTCCTGGAACACCAGGCCCAGCGGCGCGGGATAGCTGATCCGCTCAAGCACGGCGAAGCCGGTCATCGCAGCACCGCCATGTCGAAGTCGCGCACCTGGACCGGCGGGCCGCCGTCGAGCGTGACGTCGGAGTCGAGCAGGACCATGCGCACCACGTAGTTGACGGACGGCGGAAGCTTCTTGAGCCGGTCCCACAGGGTCAGCTGGTCGGCCAGACTCAATGGGTCGCAGACCACGTCGACGGCCTCTTCCGGGCGGAAGGTGTCGTCCTCGGCCACATATTGGTTGAGCTGGGCGGCCGACAGCGGGCCGGCGTCCTCCAGGGCCCGCATCGCCCAGCCCAGCATCCTCTGCTGGCGCTCGGTGTCGTCAGCCCAGGCGGTGATCATGTAGTAGAGGTCGAGCGGCAGCGAGGCGCGGTAGCGTCGCCCGTCGGGCGTCCGCCTCGGCGGCAGGGCGCGGAGGTTGGCGTTGATCCCCACCCGCCACAGGAAGACCGAGAAACCGTCGCCCATCGGGCTTTCGAAGCTCTTGGCCTGGTAGAGCGAGACCTCCAGGGACGAGCCGAAGTCGTCGCGCGGATAGCGGTCGCGAAGCAGCCCGGCGATGGCGGCGCTGGCGGCGGCGATGGCGCGGGTGTTGGCCATGTCCTAGTCCGCCTCGCGCGCGGCGGCGCGGACCGCGGCCATCAGGCGCTCGCCCGACAGCTCGCCGAGGGCCACCCGTTCGGGATGCAGGCGATAGAGGCTGCCGGTGCGGCCACCGTCGTCGATCGCCAGGATCCGCAATCGGCCCAGGGCGGCGACGTCCGAGATCGGATCGACGGGTTGCCGATCGTGCGACTTGCGGACGATCACGACGTCGGCCGCCGCGCGCCGGGCCGCGCCGATCCAGTCGTCGGTGGTCGGAGCCTTGGCCACGACCAGCATGTCGCTCTGCTCGGACACAAGGTCGTCGATGATGTCGGTCAACATCGTGGGCATGCTCGCGAGAAGGATGCGGATCTTGGTCACAGACCCCTCGGCCTCTTTTGCGGAACGCTAGGCGGTCGTCCGGAGGGCGGGAATGAACCGAGCGGGCAAAAACCGGTCTAGATGGAGCATGGACCGGACGGTCCGGCGTCGCGGCTAAGCTTGCGGTTGTCCTGCGCCCGATATTTGCGGGTTCGAGCCGCGATCATTGAGCGTTCGGGAGCGGTTTTGACCCAGGGGCATGGACCAGATGGTCCATATTCGGTCCAGGCCATGGGGTTGAACGGCATGAACTTTGTCGAAATCCATGCCGAACATGGGTTTTCGAAATGGGCGGCGTCGGCTAAACTACTACCATCGGTCGTATGGTTAAGAATACGATACGGGGCGTTTGGACGAGATGTCCGTGCGGACCGAAGGCGTTGGCGCTGGGGGCGTCGACGCCGGCAGGCCGCTATTCGCGGACATCGTGGTCCAGGTCGGTCGCCGGGACCGACGCAGCCTGAACAGTGCGCTTGTGTACGACATGCTGCATGGCGCGCCTCCGCGCGCCCGGGACTGGCAAGGGTGGACCAGATGATCGAGACGGGCGAAACGGCCCACGGATCACCAGGGCGGGATACGGCCGTGGGACGCGCTGAAATCTGGCCCCGCGTGCTCATCGTCAGCGACGTGCGGCTCTATCGCGAGGGCCTGGCCCTCAGCCTGGCGCGCGGCGGCGCCCTGGAGGTGGTCGGCGCCACCAGCAGCGCCGACGCCATCGAGAGCACGGAAGCGCTCTGTCCCGACGCCGTCCTGCTCGACGGTTCGCTGCCGAACGGCCTGGCCCTGTCGCGGGCGATCCTGCGCGGCGCGCCATCGACCCGCATCGTCGGCTTCGGCATCGACGGCGACGAGCATGGGGTGCTGGCCTGCGCCGAGGCGGGGCTCTCGGCCTTCGTCTGGCGGGAGGGAACCACGGCCGAGCTGGCCGCGGCCGTCGGGCACGCGATGCGGGGCGAGCTGCCCTGTTCGCCCCGCATCGCGGGCATGTTGTTCAACCGGCTGGGCTGCCTGGCCGGCGACCGCGATCCCGCGCGCGGCGAGCCGTCGCTATTGACCCGGCGCGAGCAGCAGATCGCCGAGTTGATCGCCCAGGGGCTGTCGAACAAGGAAGTCGCCATGCAGCTCCGGATCGGCGCGGCGACGGTCAAGAACCATGTTCACAACATCCTCGAGAAGCTGAAGATCAAGCGCCGGGCGGCTATCACCGCCTATCTGCGGGGCTGACGGCGCGGGGCCGCGCCTGCCGTCGTGGGCGCGCCTCAAGCGTCCGCTGGCTTCTTCCGGGACTTGGCCGGACGAGCTGTGTTCAGCGCCACCGCGGCGCGGATGAGCGCCTTCAACGCCTCCTCATCGATCGTGTCGCCCTCGTGGAAATCGATGGCGCGCCGGGTGTTGCCTTCGAGGCTGGAATTGAACAGCCCCGCGGGGTCCTCCAGCGCGGCGCCCTTGGCGAAGGTCATCTTTACGGCGTCCTTGTAGGTTTCGCCGGTCGTGACGATTCCCGCGTGCGACCACACCGGAACCCCTCTCCACTTCAACTCTTCGACCACGTCGGGGTCGGCCTGCCGGATGAGGGCTCGAATTCGGGCGAGCGTCTCGCCCCGCCAATCGCCCAGCGCCTGGATTTTCGCGTCGATCAACTGAGAGGGAGAGCCCCCTTCGGTTTCCTCCGTCGCGCCGTTGTCCATCTTCCTCATGATCGTCTCCTCGCGCTGGCCGCTCACATGTGTTCGCCGGGTAACTGGCTGGCTTGCTTCACCCAGTCGACGAGTTGAGCTTCGTCGAGCGGGTCGTTCTCGTGGATATGGAAGTAACGTACGTCCTTCTGCTTGGATGTCCCGGAGGGGACAGGGTTCAGCGACGCGCCGCGGAAGAAGGCCACCTTGACGTACTTTGCGAAGACATGGACGCCCAGGAACCAGCCCTGTCCCTCGACCCCGTACAGCGGCGAGTTCCATTTGACCGCCTTTTGCACGCCGGGGACGGCGCGCGCGATGAGCGCGTCGAGGCGGCGCCCGACGTCGCTTTTCCAGCCCGGCATGGCCGCGATATAGGCCTGGACGGGGGCGTCGCCATCGCCCTTGGCGATCTGGGGATTGCCGCCCGAGAGAAGGGGCGGCTTGGCGACGACCTTCGCCGAGGTCTTGGATGTCTTGCTGGCCATGGCGTTCACGCCTGTTCGCTGGCGCGGCGCGCGACGCGCCCTTTGGCGACATAGGGCAGCGCGAACAGGTACAGGCCGGTGAGCAGGAGCAGGATGAGCGGGATCAGCGCCAAAAGGCCCAACCAGGCGGCGGGTTGTCCCCGCGTCATGGCGACCATGTAGGTGATGACGCCCGCCGTGAAGGCCATGGACAGCCAGCGGTGAATCTGTCGAATCCAGTTGTTCCAGTTCAAGGGGACCTCCTCTGAAGACGAGACGACGCGGATCGGGCGAACCGCGGGGCGGCGGCCCTAGTCCGCCCGCGCCAGGAGCTGATCCAGGTTCTCGAAGAACTGCCGCCAGCCGCTCTTGGCGCCGCCGAAGGCCTGCTTTTGATCCGGCCGGAAACCCGACTGTTCCATGCGCAGGTGCGTGCCCGCGGCCGTCGGGGTGAGCGTGAAGGTCACCACGCTCCTCAGATCGTAGGCCGCGTCGTCGTGCTTGAAATTCCAGGTGTAGGACAGCGTCCTGTTCGGTTCGACGGCGAGGACCTCGCAGTCCAGCACGCCGCCCCATTCACCGCGAAGATTGAAGCTGTGGCCCACGACGGGCTTGAAGTCGTTCTTCATCAGCCACTCCTCGATCAGGTGCGGCTGGGTGAGCGCGCGCCAGAGTTTCTCGGCCGGATGGGAAATCTCCCGTTCGACCACGACGGAGAGGGTTTCAGTTGCGAGGTTGCTCATTGGTCCATCCTTCTGAGGAGATCTTCGAGGTCGTCGAACCGGCTCTGCCAGAACCCCGCCATCTGGCTGGTCCAGTCGACCAGCGGGGTCAGGGCGCCCAGTTGCGCGCTGTAGTGGGTGTGGCGGCCTTCGTGGCGGTCGCGCACCAGCCCGGCCTGCTTCAAAATCCCGAGATGCTTTGAAACGACCGGCTGCGAGACTCCGGCCCGGTCCGTCAGGGCCCCGACCGTCTTCTCGCCTTCGCGGCACAGGCGTTCGAAAAGAGCCCGTCGGGTCGGATCGGCGAGTGTCCTGAAGAGCACGTCGTGTGCGTTCGACATTTGAAATCCATACCCTTTGGGCTATGGGTTATCGTATAGCCATTGAGGTATGTGTTGGTCAAGCGAGAAAGTAGGCTGACATATATGGTCCCATTCCGAGCGGGATTTTCCGAATTTATCATGCCTATATGGCTATGCATTATCGCCATCGGTCAGGCGGGGTCGTGGCGGCGCGCATATTGCGGCTATCGGCGGACGCCCGCGCCATGCGACTTTGCGGGCCGGGCCCGGGACAGGATGCGGGGCCGCCGCGTCCTGGCGCGGACGATGAACTCCACGCATGAGGCCCGAGTGTCCGACCAGTTTTCTCTCTTCGCGCCGGCCCCGGTCACCGACCGGCTGTTCTTCGCGATCTTTCCGGACCCCGCGACCGCCGCCGTCGTCACGCGTCATGCCGAGCGTCTGCGGACCGCCCACCAACTGAGCGGCCGGCCGCTGGCGGCGGAGCGTTTCCACGTCACCCTGCATCACCTGGGCGACCACGCCGGCTTGCGGCGCGACATCGTGGCGATGGCGACCCAGGCGGCGGAGGCCGTCTCGACCCCGTCGTTCGATGTCACCTTCGACCGGGCGGCCAGCTTCCACAACGGCGGCAACAATCCGTTCGTCCTGCAGGGCGGCGAAGGGCTCGAGGCTTTGCGGGCCTTCCAGCGCGACCTGGGCCTGGCCATGGCGCGGGCGGGGGGCGGCCGCCTGGTGGGCAAGACCTTCACCCCGCACGTCACGATGCTCTACGACCGACAGTTGGTCGCCGAGCAGCCCCTCGAACCGGTGACCTGGCGGGTGGGCGGCTTCAGTTTGATCCACAGCCTGCTCGGCCGGACCGAGCATGTGCCGCTGGCCCGCTGGTCGCTGCGCTAGGGCCTCGCCGGTCGCCGGAGCGTGTCGTTCAGCCGCGTTGATCGTTCAAGTTGAACCAATCGGCGACTGGCGCATTGTCTAGCTGTATCCCCCTCTATTCCCACTTGCCCCGGAGCGGTCACGCTCCGGGGCTTTTGTTTGGTCAGACGATCACGCGGGGTGGCGCGTCGTTCGCCAGCAGGGTCGCGACCTTGCTCAGGGCGTCGCGCAGCAGCGCCTGGCTGGCGGGGCCGCCCAGGGAAATCCGCAGGCCGTTGGGGTGTTCCGAACCGGCGGCGAAGGCGTCGGCGGCGACCAGCGACAGGCCGCGCGCGGCGGCCAGGCCATGCACGCGCCCGGCGTCCCAACCGGCGGGCAGGTCGAGCCAGACATGGATGGCTTCCGGCGCGCCCCGGGCCATCGGCAGGATCTCGGCGGCCAGGGCCCGGCGCGCCCGGGCTTCCAGCCTCACCCCGTTCAGCAGGCGCTCGGCCGCGCCGTCACGGATCCAGCGCACGGCGACGGCCGTGGTCAGCGGTGACCCCATCAGGGCCGTGGCGCGCAGGCTGGCGGTCACCTGCATGGCCAGCGGTCCGGTCGGCGCGACCAGGAAGGCGGTGCGCAGGCCCGGCGACAGGGTCTTGGACAGGGTGGCGATATGGAACGTGCGGTCCGGCGCCAGGGCGGCCAGGGCCGGAGGCGGGGTGTCGAACAATCGGCTGTAGGGATCGTCCTCGATCAGCCAGGTTCCGCTGTCTTCGGCGATGGCCGCCACCGCGCGCCGTCGCGTCAGGCCCATGGTCGTGGCCACCGGGTTGCGGGTGGTCGGGACGACGTAGATCGCCGCCGGGCGTTCCTCGGCGCACAGCCTGGCCAGGGCTTCGGGGACAAACCCGTCGTCATCGACCGGGCAGACGACCAGTCGCAGGTCCAGCCGCCGCGCCAGGGCCGTCAGGCCGGGATAGGTGAGGGGCTCGACGACCAGGCCGGCGCCGGGGCGGGCGAGGGTGGTCAGCACGGCGGTCAGGGCCGATTGCGCGCCGGGACAGACCACCAGGCGCTCGGCCGTGACCGCGCCGACATAGGGCGCCAGCCAGGCCGCGCCGGCGGCGCGCTGGGCGGGCGTGCCGGGTCCGGCGTGATAGGCCATCAGGGTGGCGACGTCGGTGCGGTCGAGGATGGCCGCGGTGGTCTCCTTCAGCAGCGCGGCCAGCGACACGCCCTGCGGCGGTGGCGGCAGGTTCATGCTCAGGTCGACCAGCCCGGCCTCGTCGTCGGTGGCCCGGCGCACGAAGGTGCCGCGCCCGACCGCCCCCTCGACCAGGCCCCGGGCGCGGGCCGCGCCGTAGGCCCGGGTGACGGTGGTGAAGTCGACGCCCAACTGGCCGGCGACCGCGCGCTGCGGCGGCAACTGGTCGCCGGGCTGCAGCTCGCCGTCGCGGATCGCGGCCTCCAAGGCCTCGGCCAAGGCCAGATAGATCGGTTGACCGCCGTTTCGCGCGACGCGTTTGAGCCAGCCGGCAGTGGGGCGATCGCGGGTCATGGTTGCGTCTCCATGATCGAATGCATACATTGCATTTGAAATGTATGCAATCAAGTCGATATTGTATGGAGTGATCCGATGATCACAGCCTTCAACGCCCCTTCCAGCCTGCGTTCGGGCCTGCTCTGCCGCTGTCCGCGTTGTGGCGAGGGCAAGCTCTACGACGGCTTCCTGAAACTGGCGAAGCGCTGCGACCGCTGTGACCTGGACTATGGGTTCGCCGATCCGGCCGATGGCCCGGCCTTCTTCGTGATGACGGGCGTCGGGATCCTGGTGATCGCCGTCTGGGCCTGGGCCGTGGTGGCCTACCAGCCGCCGCTCTGGGTGCAGTTCGCGACGGTGTTTCCGGCGCTGCTGGCCGGCTGTTTGGGCTCGCTGCGGCCGGTCAAGGCCTGGTTGGTGGCCGAGCAGTACATCCACAAGGCCAGCGAGGGCGGAGCTTCCAGCGTTCAGAAATAGGGGAGGAGGCGCCCGCCGCGGCGGGGGCGGGCTTCGGCGGACGCCTTCTCCGACACGCGGCCCGCAGGCCGCGCATCGCCCGCCCCGACAGGCGGGGCGGGAGTCTCGTCACCAGTTGAACAGGGTGCCGTCCTCGAGGCGGTTCACGGGCAGGCTGGCGGGTTTGTAGGGGAACTGGGCGGCGAGGGCCTCGTCGATGTCGACGCCGTGGCCGGGGGCCTCGCCGGGGTGCAGCTCGCCGTCCTTGAACGTGTAGGCGTGGGGGAAGACCGCGTCGGTGTCGGGGGTGTGGCGCATATATTCCTGGATGCCGAAATTGGGGACCCAGAGATCAAAGTGCAGGGCCGCGCCCATGCAGACCGGCGACAGGTCGGTGGCCCCGTGGAAGCCGGTCTTGACGTTGTTGATCTCGGCCAGGCCCGCGATGCGCCGCAGGTGCGAGATGCCGCCGGCGTGGACGATGGTGGTGCGGATGTAGTCGATCAGCTGTTCCTCGATCAGCTGCTTGCAGTCCCAGATCGAGCTGAACACCTCGCCGACCGCCAGGGGGGTGGTGGTGTGCTGGCGGATCAGCCGGAAGCTGGCCTGGTTCTCGGCCGGGGTGACGTCCTCCAGCCAGAACGGGCGGTAGGGCTCCAGGTCCTTGCCCAGGCGGGCGGCCTCGATCGGGGTCAGGCGGTGGTGGCTGTCGTGCAGCAGGTGGACGTCCCAGCCCAGGGCGTCGCGGGCCGCCGCGAACAGCTTGGGCACGGTGGGCAGGTACTTGCTGGTCGACCAGACGTTCTCGGTGGGGAGGGCGGCGTCGGCCGGCTCGTAGAACAGCTTGTCCTTGGAGACCCCGTAGGTGCTGGGCAGGCCGGGGACGCCGGTCTGCAGGCGGATGGCCTTGTAGCCCATGGCCTGGTAGTTGAGGGCCTCGGCGACGGTGTCCTCGAGGGTGGCGCCGTTGGCGTGGCCGTAGACCATCACCCCGGTGCGGCTGGCCCCGCCCAGCAGCTGGTAGAGCGGCAGGCCGGCCAGCTTGGCCTTGATGTCCCACAGGGCCACGTCGACGGCGGCGATCGCCGACATCGTCACCGGGCCGCGCCGCCAGTAGGCGCCCTTGTACAGGAACTGCCAGATGTCCTCGATGGCGTGGGCGTCGCGGCCGATCAGGCAGGGGACGACGTGCTCCTGCAGATAGGCGACCACCGCCAGTTCGCGGCCGTTCAGGGTGGCGTCGCCGATGCCATGCACCCCGTCCTCGGTGGTGATCTTCAACGTGACGAAGTTGCGCCCCGGACAGGTGACGATGACCTTGGCGTCGGTGAT
>NZ_AKKF01000176.1 GCF_000281955.1 Caulobacter sp. AP07
CGGCGGCCGCGCTGGCCGTGCTGGCGATGACGGGGTTGTCCGTGGGGACGCCGGCGACGGCGGCCGTGGTGCTGGCGATGTTCGCCGCGGTTTCGGCCACGCTGGCGGCGGTGGTGGCGGTTTCGGCCGCGGCGTCGCTGGCGGCGTCCTGCTTCTGGGTCGAGACGATCTTGGCGCCGCCGAAGGTCAGGGCGCTCAGACCGGTCAGGGCCAGGACGTTGGTCGTCAGGCCGATCCCGCCGATGAAGTCGGGCCCCAGCACCTGGTATCGCAGCACCAGCGTCGCCCCGTAGGCGACGGCGACGACGCCGAACCACAGGGCCAGCTGGCACTGGGAGTTGCTCAGGCGGCCGTCGTGGCCGACCAGGAACCTCTGCGGCCTGCCCCGGGTGGCCAGACTGACGAACAGCCCCAGAAGGACGACGACGCCGGCGACGGCGCCGATCAGGACCGGGGTCGCCACCGGGCGGGCGATCCGCGAAATGCCGACGATGCGCGTCGGGTTCACGGGGTCGTCGACATTGACCCAGATCCGGTCGCCCTTCCTGGCCCCGGCCTGGAGCGCCAGCTTGTCCTCGGGCCGGGCCACCGGCAGCGTCACGGGCTGATAGGGGCCGTCGGGCTGGAGGGTGAGCTGGTCGAAGTTGGCGGCCTTGGCCCCCTTCTGGACGCCGATCTCCAGGATCACGCCCTGAAACTGCGTGGGCGACAGCTCGGGCGTGTTCGGCGCGGGCGGCGGGTCCGCCGGCGGGGCCGCCGCCTCGGCCGGAACGTCGGCGGCCGGCGCGGCGGCGTGGGCCGTCGTCCCGGCGGCCAGCAGGCAGGCGAGGGCGCAGGCCGCGGCCAGGCGCCGGGATGTCGTGAACGGTTTCATCGTGTCCTCCCCAAACGCAATGATCGGTTATCGACGGATGACGGCGTTCGAGCCCGTTCGGGCGGCTACGCGTAAAGATTGCAGGCTAGAATGGCTCAGCTTTGATGACAAGTCCGTCGGCCGGGTGGGCGTCCGGCTCGGCGGGACGGCCCCGCGATCGCTTCCGGCCCGTGACAGAACTTCGTTCACCGTCCATAACGGCCACGTTCAGCCTCTATTCAGCCGCGAGGCTCTAAAACCGAATCCATGAAGCCGATCCACATCCTCTTCGCCGCCGTGCTGGCCGCCTCCGCCCTACCCGGCGTGGCGTCGGCGCAACGCGGCCCGGACTCGCTGGGCGCCGACTGGCGGGCCCGACAGGACCAGGCGCGTGGCGGCGTGCAGTCGGGCCAGCTGGTGCCGCTCAGCCGGGTGATCGAGCAGATCAGCCGCCGCACTCCGGGCCGTGTGCTGGACGCCGGCCTGGAAGGCCCCAACTATCGCGTACGCTGGGCCACCGCCGACGGCCGCCGCATCGACTTCATCGTCGACGCCCGCACCGGCCAGATCCTCAGCGCCGACTAGCGCCCACCCAGCGTTCAGAGACAAAGGTCCCTCATGCGTATCCTGCTTGTCGAAGACGATCCCGACCTGTCGCGCCAGCTGAAGCTGGCCCTGGGCGACGCGGGCTACGCCGTCGACCACGCGGCCGACGGCGAGGAAGCCCAGTTCCTGGGCGAAACCGAGCCCTATGACGCGGTGATCCTCGACCTGGGCCTGCCCAAGGTGGACGGGGTGTCGGTGCTGGAGCGCTGGCGGCGCGGCAACGTCGCCACGCCGGTGCTGATCCTCACCGCCCGCGGCTCGTGGAACGAGAAGGTCGCCGGCTTCGACGCCGGGGCCGACGACTACCTGACCAAGCCCTTCCACACCGAGGAGCTGCTGGCCCGCCTGCGCGCCCTGCTGCGCCGCTCGGCCGGCCACGCCTCGCCCAGCCTGACCTGCGGCGGCTTGCGCCTGGACCCGCGCGCCGCCCGGGCCAGCGTCAACGGCGAACCGCTGCGCCTGACCTCGCTGGAATACCGCCTGCTGCACTACATGATGATGCACCAGGGCCGGGTGATCGGCCGCACCGAGCTGGTCGAGCACCTGTACGACCAGGACTTCGACCGCGACTCAAACACCATCGAGGTGTTCATCGGCCGGCTGCGCAAGAAGCTGGGCAGCGAGCGCATCGAGACCGTGCGCGGCCTGGGCTATCGCCTGACGCCGCTGGAAGGTGAGACGACCGAGTGAATTTCGACAGGAGCGCCTGAGCCGTGTGGGACCTCGGCAAGCGATCGCTGGTCCGCCGGCTGGTGCTGCTGGCCGGAATCTGGAACGTCGTCGTGCTGCTGGTGGCCGGGGTGTTCCTGACCGCCCAGTTCCGCGATTCGGCGATCCGCCGCTTCGACGCGGCCCTGACGGTGCTGACCGACGACCTCTACGCCAGTTCCAGCGTCGAGGACGGGGTGGTCAAGGCGCCGTTCCTGACCGACATCCGCGCCACACGGGTCTATTCGGGCCGCTACTGGCAGATCCTCGAGATGCGTCCCGAGGGGACCCTGAAGATGATCGACCAGTCGCGGTCGCTGTTCGATAGCTCGCTGACCATCCCGAAGGTCCAGGCAGAACGCCTGGCCGCCGATCCGGGCAAGACCCAGTTCTTCGACCTGATGGGGCCGCAGAACGCGCGGCTGCGCGCCGCCGCCATCCTGACCCGCCTGCCGGGCTATCCGCGTCCGGTGGTGTTCATCGCCGCCGAGGACCGCGCGCCGATCGACCGCGACGCCGACATCTTCGCCCGCAACACCGCCATCGCCCTGATCCTGCTGGGCGCCGGCCTGGTCTCGGCGGTGGTGATCCAGGTGCGGGTCGGGCTGCTGCCGCTGTTCCGGCTGCGGCGGGAGCTGGGCTCGGTGCGCCGGGGCAAGGCCGAGCGGCTGCAAGGGCTCTATCCCGAGGAGCTGGAGCCGCTGGCCGTCGAGCTGAACGCCCTGCTGGCCCACAACCAGGAGGTCGTCGAGCGCCAGCGCACCCACGTCGGCAACCTGGCCCACGCCCTGAAGACCCCGCTGTCGGTGATGCTGACCGAGGCCAACCAGCAGCCGGGGACCCTGGCCGAGGTGGTCGAGCGCCAGGCCGCGACCATGCGCGAGCAGGTCGACCACCACCTGCGCCGGGCCCGGGCCGCCGCCCGCTCCCAGACCTCGGGCGAGCGCACGCCGGTCGAGCCGATCCTCGACGAATTGGCGGTGACCCTGGAGCGGATCTTCCAGGACAAGGGCGTCGAGATCGACTGGCGCTGCCCCGAGACCCTGTGCTTCCAGGGCGAGCGCCAGGACTTCATGGAGCTGGCCGGCAACGTCATGGAGAACGCCGGCAAGTGGTGCCGGGCCAAGGTGCGGGCCGAGGCGGTGGCCAGCTCGCCCGAACGGATGACCCTGACGGTGGACGACGACGGCCCCGGCCTGCCGCCCGACCGCTGGGCCGACGCCCTCAAACGCGGCCAGCGGATGGACGAGCACACGCCGGGCTCGGGCCTGGGCCTGTCGATCGTCGACGAACTGGCGCGGGCCTATGGCGGCTCGGTGACGCTCGGCGCCTCGCCGCTGGGCGGGCTGCGGGTGACGCTGGTGCTGCCGCGGTCGGAGGGGTGATTTCTCGCTTGCCCCCACGGTCGTCATCCCCCGCTTTATGCGGGGGACCCAAGCTGAGCTTGACGACCTGGCCGACCCCGCTTGGGTCCCCCGAACAAGTCGGGGGATGACGACCGTGGGGGCATGGCCGATTCCCCCAGCGCCCTGCCCGAATCTGAAACGGCGTAACCCCTCACCCTCCCACGCCTGCGGCGCGGGCCCCTCCCTCTCCTTATAGGAGAGGGGCGGTTTCCGCGTCTCAACCTGACATCCCCAGCGACCTTTCGACGCTGCCTCCGCGCCTGCAAAAACTCATGGTTTCGGAAAGTCTTAACCTCGTTGGCAACATGGTTGACGCGGCCCGTCTTGGGCTGGTCCAGCGGGGGGTTATGGCCGGGATCGCCGCCGACAAGTTGCTGATGGTCCGGAAGTTGGTGGAAACCTCTCCCGACGCCGCGCTGCGCAGCCTGGAGCTCGCCCTGTCCGGTCCGGCCGGCGGGCAGGGCGCCCTGGCGGCCGTGCGCCGGCTGGTCGAGGACGAGACCGCCGCCCGCTATGTCCGCAACAGCGTCCTGGCTCCGATCGCGCCGCTGTGCGCCGTCCGCGACACCGAACAGACCTCGTTCCCGCCCCGTGTCCTGTCCCTGCTGTGGGAGGCCCTGCGGACCGTGGCCCCGCGCCAGGTCGAGGAGGCCGCGGCGCGCTGCAATCCGTGGGACCTGGAACAGGGCCCGCCCGACGTCTTCAACGCGCTTTGCAAGGTCGCCGCCCAGGGCGTGCGCGCCCAGGCGGTCCCCGCCTTCGTGGTGCTAGACCAGATCTGCGACGTCGACGAACTGGCCTCGTGCCTGGAGCTGTCGGCCATCGTCCGCTCGGCCCTGCCCAAGCTGTCGGAATGGGTCAGCCGGATGAGCGAGGAGCGGGCCTCGTCGGCCCGCCTGGCCTATAACGACGCGTGCAACATCCGCCCCGACGCCGGGCCGCTGCTGTTCGAGATGCTGGCGGCGCACCTGCCCGACGACTGGCGGATCCTGCGGGTGATCTCGGCGGTCATGGACCGGCCGGGCGACCGCTTCTGGGCCTCGTCCGAGGTCAGCGTGTTCGGCGAGCGGGTGCTGGCCGACATCGAGAAGAGCATCGACCTGGTGCGCGGTTTCGACGCCGACAAGGGCGAGGCCGAGGGGCGCAGGGCGGCCCTAGCCGCCCAGAAGATGTCGCAGCAGATCACCGAGTTCGAGCAGTCGGTGGCCCTGCACCGGGACGGTCCGTGGGGCCGGCGGATCGCCAAGCACAAGCTGGCCATCGCCCAGGCCGTCGAGAGCCGGATGAACGTGGCCGAGAAGGAACTGCTGGCCACCCTGCCGCTGCGGCCGATCTCGATCCTCGGCGGCAAGAACGGCAAGGGCGTGCCGCTGCTGGCCGCCGAGCCGGACGAGCGACAGGCTCGCCGGATGACCGCCATCCTGGCCTTCGTGGCCGACATCCGCGCCTGCGCCGCCCACAGCGGCTACGGGGCCAGCCGGACCAAGGTGCTGGAAAAGCTCAACGGCCGCCTGGACCAGTATATCGAGGACATCCTCTACGTGGTCCGCACCGGCGAGGGCGGCGACCGGGCGATCGCCCAGCGCTATCTCGACCTGGCCGCCGGCTTCATCGCCTACAGCCGCGACGAGAAGACCGCCGAGATCGTTCGCCGCCGCGCCGCCGCGGCGATGGCGGCCGCGGCCTAGGGGCCGGGCCCCGGACCCGCCCGCCCTTACGCGCTTTTTTCGCTAACGGCCGTCGCCATTCCCCGTTAACACGCGCGCATGATCGCTTTCTGGATCGCCGCGGCGGGATTGTCGGCCGTCGTCGCCGCCCTGGTGCTGCGCGGCGCCGCGCGCGCGTCCATGGTCATGGACGCGGGGGGCGGCGACGACGCCAGCCTGGCCGTGCACCGCCGGCAACTGTCCGAGATCGACGACCTGGCCGAGCGCGGCCTGCTGGCCGACGCCGAGCTGAAGGCCGCCCGCGCCGAGGCCGGCCGCCGGCTGATCGCCGCCGCCGACCACCAGCAGGCCTGGCCGGCCTCGGGTCCCAAGGCCCGGCCCCTGGTGCTGTTCGCGGCGTTCCTGGCCCCGGTGTGCGCCCTGGCCGCCTACCTGTTCATCGGCGTTCCCGGCCTGGCCGACCAGCCCTACCTCAAGCGCGTGGCCCAGTGGCGCCAGACCCCCCTGTCGCAACTGCAGCCCGAGCAGATCGCGGCCGTGCTGCAGGAGACGGCGCGCGCCAAGCCGAACGACCCGCAACTCTTCCGGCTCCTGGCCCTGACCCGCTTCCAGGCGGGCGACGCGACCGGCGCCGCCCAGGCCTTGCGTCACGCCGTCAGGCTGGCCCCCGACCGGGTCGACCTGTGGGTCGGGCTTGGCGAGGTGCTGGTCGCCGAGGACCAGGGCGAGGTCGGGACCGACGCCCGCCGCGCTTTCGCCGAGGCCCTGCGCCGCGACCCCGCCAATGTCAGCGCCCGCTACCACCTGGCCAAGGGCCGGATCGCCGACGGCGACCTGGCGGGCGGCCTGGCCGACTGGCGCGCCCTGCTGGCGACCTTGCCGGCCGACGACCCGCGCCGCGCCGCCTTCGGCGACGAGATCGCCCAGACGGAAGCCCGCGGTAGCCTCGCCCCGACCGGCGCGCCGTCCGAACAGGCCGCCGCGCCGGCGACGGGCGACCAGCCCGAGGTCGAGACTTTCATTCAAGGCATGGTCGCCAGCCTGGCGGCCAGGCTCGAGGCCAATCCCGACGACGCCGACGGCTGGGTGAAGCTGGTGCGGGCCTACGCCGTGCTCGGCGACACCGCCCACCGCGACGCCGCCCTGGCCAAGGCCCAGGCCCGCTTCCACGACCAGCCCAAGGTGCTGGCCGCCCTGCGCCAGGCCGCCCAGACGCCGCGTTCGGCGCAGGTCGCCCCAACCAGGAGCGCCCCATGAGTTTCCTGCCCAAATCCCGCAAGGCGCGCCGCCGCCTGACCGTCCTGGCGGTCGCCGCCCCGGTCGTCGCCCTGGCCGTGGGCCTGGCCCTGTGGGGCATGCGCGACGCCATCTCGCTGTTCTACACCCCCTCCCAGGCCGCCGCCGTCCACGTGCCCGCCGGGCGCAAGGTGCAGCTGGGCGGGCTGGTCCAGGCCGGCAGCGTGGTCAAGCATCCGGACGGCAGGGTCGAGTTCGTGGTCGCCGACCAACGCTCCACCAGCCTGGTGCGCTTCCAGGGCGACCTGCCCGACCTGTTCCGCGAGGGCCAGGGCATCGTCGCCGCCGGGGCCTTCGACGAGTCCGGCGCCTTCGTCGCCAAGCAGGTGCTGGCCAAGCACGACGAGCGCTACATGCCGCGCGAAGTGTCCAAGGCGCTGAAGGAACAGGGCGAATGGCGCGGGGACGGCGGCAAACCCTCCTACGAGGGCTACAAGCCGGGGAAGCCGACATCGTGAGCATGCTCCTTCACCTTCCTTCTCCCCTTGCGGGAGAAGGTGGCCTGCGAAGCAGGTCGGATGAGGGGTTGCGCCGGCGCTTCCGTGCGCGGCTGACCGCGTCTTCGACCCCTCATCCGTCGCTTCGCGACACCTTCTCCCGCAAGGGGAGAAGGGGAGCCCGCCCATGATCACCGAATTCGGGGCCTATGCCCTTGTCGTGGCCCTGGTGCTGTCGGCGCTGCAGATGGTGCTGTCGGCGGTGGGCGGGGCGCGGCGGATGGCGATCCTGGCCGGGGCCGGGCAGGGCGCGGCCCTGGGCGCGTTCCTGTGCGTGGCCCTGACCTTCCTGGCCCTGGTCCACGCCTTCGTGGTCTCCGACTTCTCGCTGGCCAATGTCGCGGCCAATTCCCACACCGCCAAGCCGATGCTCTACAAGGTGGCCGGGGCCTGGGGCAGCCACGAGGGCTCGATGCTGCTGTGGTGCCTGGTGCTGACCGGCTACGGCGCGGCCATGGCGGTCTACGGCAAGGCCCTGCCGCCGCGCCTGCGGGCCTATGCGGTGGCTGTCCAGGGCGCGCTGGGCGTGCTGTTCCTGGCCTATACCGTCTTCGCCTCCAACCCGATGGCCCGGCTGCTGGACGTTCCGGTTGAGGGGGCGTCGCTCAATCCGCTGCTGCAGGACCCGGCGTTGGCCTTCCATCCGCCGTTCCTCTACTGCGGCTATGTCGGCTTCTCGGTGGTGTTCTCGTTCGCCATGGCCGCCCTGATCGAGGGCCGGGTCGACGCGGCCTGGGCCCGCTGGGTGCGGCCCTGGACCCTGGCGGCCTGGAGCTTCCTGACCGTCGGCATCACCCTGGGCGCCTTCTGGGCCTATTACGAGCTGGGCTGGGGCGGCTGGTGGTTCTGGGACCCGGTCGAGAACGCCAGCTTCATGCCGTGGCTGATCGGCACCGCCCTGCTGCACTCGGCCGTGGTGCTGGAAAAGCGCGGGGCCCTGCCGGGCTGGACGGTGTTCCTGGGCCTGGCGGCCTTCACCTTCTCGATGCTGGGCGCCTTCCTGGTGCGCTCGGGGGTGCTGACCAGCGTCCACGCCTTCGCCGTCGACCCGGCCCGCGGCGTGCTGCTGCTGACCATCATGGGGATCGCGGCCGGGTCGGGCTTCGCCCTGTTCGCCCTGCGCGCCCCCAGCCTGAACGCCGGCGGCCTGTTCGCCCCGGTCAGCCGCGAGAGCGCCATCGTCCTCAACAACATCATCCTGTCGACGGCCACGGCCGTGGTGCTGGTCGGCACCCTGTTCCCGCTGATCCGCGAGGCCGTGGACGGCGAGGCGGTGTCGGTGGGGCCGCCGTTCTTCAACATGACCTTCGTCCCGCTGATGGTGCTGGCCATGGCCGTGTTGCCGGCCGGGCCGCTGCTGGCCTGGAAGCGCGGCGACGCGCGGCTGGTGACGCGCCGGCTGTGGCTGGCCCTGGCCTGCGCCGCGATCCTGGGCCTGGTGGCCTTCGCCGTCGTCGCCCCGCGCAGCGCCCTGGCCAGCGCGGGCCTGGCCCTGGGCGTCTGGCTGGTTGGCGGCGCGCTGCTGGAGCTGGCCGAGCGGGTGAAGGCCTTCCGCGCCCCCTGGGCCGAGGTCCGCCGCCGGGCCACGGGCCTGCCGCGCGGCGCCTGGGGAACGACCCTGGCCCATGCGGGCCTGGGCCTGTTCGTGCTGGGCGCGTCGTTCGAGACCACCTGGCGGGTCGAGGCCGCCCAGGCGCTGGGCGTCGGCGGCCAGCTGAAGCTGGGCGCCTATGAACTGGCCCTGACCGACGTCGGGACCGTCGAGGGCGCCAACTACATCGCCGAGCGCGGCGTCGTGAAGATCACCCGGGGCGGCGCCGCGATCTGCACCGCCACCCCCGAGCGCCGTTTCTACCCCACCGGCCGCCAGACCACCTCGGAGGTGGCGATCTGCCCGCGGGCGCTGGACGACCTCTACGTGGTGCTGGGCGAACGCCGGGCGGGCGCCGACGGCCAGCCGGCCTGGCTAGTGCGGGCCTTCGTCAATCCGTGGGTGCGGCTGATCTTCCTGGGTCCGCTGGTCATGGCCCTGGGCGGGTTGATCTCGCTGTCGGACCGGCGGCTGCGGTTCGGCGTGGCCAAGCGCGCGGAGAATGCGGCGTGAGGCGGCTGCTGGCCATCCTCGCCGCCGTCGCCTGCCTCGCCGGGGCCGCCGCCGACCCGGCCGATCGCCTGCCCGACCCCGCCCAGGAGGCCCGGGCCCGGGCGATCTTCCGCGAGGTCCGCTGCCTGGTCTGCCAGAACGAGTCGATCGACGATTCCGAAGCCGCCCTGGCCGGCGATCTGCGCTCCATCGTGCGCGACCAAGTGAAGCAGGGTCGCAACGACTCCCAGATCCGGGCGTTCCTGGTCGAGCGCTACGGCGAGTTCGTGCTGCTCAAGCCGCCGTTCTCGCCGGGCAACGCCCTGCTTTGGGCAACGCCCGTTGTCGCCTTGGTTTTAGGCGCCGTGCTGATGATCGTGCTGCTGCGTCGCCGGGCGGCGCCGTCGCCCGCCGGCGAGGACCCCGAAGCGTTGTCCCAGGCCGAAGAGGCGCGACTCCAGGTGCTGTTGAAGGACGAATGACACGATTGCGCCGCGAAGACGCGCCAAGACTATCTTGAGCGTGGCGGAAAGATCAGTCGAAGACCATTGCGCGTTTCGTCAACGCAACTAGGTTCTCAAGCCAAGGACCCGGCGCCGCGCGCCGTGGGTGAGGAAAGACGTAAGATGGCTGCTAGGAAGTCTGGTTTCTTTGTCGGTGCGGTGGCCGGCGCGGGCGTGGCCTGCGCGGCCCTGGCCGGGGTTGGCATGCGTATGGCTCCGGCGGGCGCCGCCGAACCGGCCCAGGTGGTCCGCACCTCGGGCGCCTCGGGCGCTCCGGCCCCGATGTTCGCGCCGCCGCCCGGCGCGCCCCTGTCGTTCGCCGACATCTTCGAACAGGTCTCGCCCGCCGTGGTGCAGATCGACGTGACGTCCAAGGCCGCCGCCGCGCCGAAGCTGCGCATCCCGGGCCTGGAAGGCTTCGACATCGTGCCGCGCGGCCAGAAGCCGGGCGACGACGGCGAGGAAACCCCCGGTCCCAAGCAGCAGTCCTCCGGTTCGGGCTTCTTCATCTCGGCCGACGGTTACCTGGTCACCAACAACCACGTGGTCGCCGACGCCGACGCCGACGGCATCAACGTGGTGCTGAAGGACGGTCGCGAACTGAAGGCCACCATCGTCGGCCGCGACGAGGGCACCGACCTGGCCGTCCTGAAGGTGGTCGATCCCAAGGCCAAGGGCGCGGCGTTCCCGTATGTGAACTTCGAGAACCAGGCCAAGCCGCGGGTCGGCGACTGGGTGATCACCATCGGCAACCCGTTCGGCCTGGGCGGCACCGCCACGGCCGGGATCATTTCGGCCTATAACCGCGACCTGGGCGACAGTTCGTCGACCTTCGTCGACTACATCCAGATCGACGCGCCGATCAACCGCGGCAACTCGGGCGGCCCGTCGTTCGACATCTACGGCCGGGTGATCGGGGTCAACACCGCGATCTTCTCGCCGACCGGCGGCTCGGTGGGCATCGGCTTCGCCATCCCCGCCGACGTGGCCGAGGCCACCGCCAAGGCGCTGATCAGCGGCGGCAAGGTGGTGCGCGGCTATATCGGCGCCCAGATCCAGCCCTTCACCAAGGAAATGGCCGAAGCCCAGGGCCTGGGCGACGTCAAGGGCGCGATCGTCGCCGACCTGGTGGCCGGCGGCCCCGCCCAGAAGGGCGGGCTGATGGCCGAGGACGTGATCACCGCCGTCAACGGCGTCAACATCAAGAGCGGCTCGGAACTGACCCGCGAAGTGGCCAAGGGCCGTCCGGGCGACACCCTGAAGCTGTCGGTCCTGCGCGGCGGCAAGCCCCGCACGGTCGACATCAAGTCGGGTGTCCGTCCGACCGAGAAGGAACTGTCGCTCAACGACGACGACACCGACGAGAACGGCGCCGAGGCTCCGGCCAAGCCGCAGGTCCAGAAGTCGGACGCCCTGGGCCTGACCCTGGCTCCGATCGACGACGCGGCCCGCCGCACCTACAGCATCGATCCCGCTGTGCGTGGCCTGCTGATCGACGGCGTCAAGGCCAGCTCCGACGCCGGCGAGAAGGGCCTGCGCAAGGGCGACGTCCTGACCAGCATCAACGGCGAGCCCGTCGCCAACGCGACCCAGGTCGCCTCGGCGGTGGACGCGGCCAAGAAGCTGCAGCGTCCCAGCGTCAACCTGCGGATCATCCGCGCCGGTCGTCCGACGATCGTGCCGCTGAAGATCGCTCCGTAGGGGAACGCCGATACGCGGGGGCTTTCGCCCGCGCGCGGATCACGTCACCATCCGTGCCGTGACGACGAACACGACGGGGGCGTCATCGATTCGGTGACGCCCCCTTTTCGTGCATCTAGGGGCCTGGAATGCGTATCCTGATCATCGAGGACGACCTGGAAGCCGCCGCGGCCATGAGCCACGGCCTGACCGAGGCGGGCTATGCGTGCGTGCACGCCCCCGACGGCGAGGCCGGCCTGGCCGAGGCCGGCAAGGGCGACTTCGACGTGCTGATCGTCGATCGCATGATGCCCAAGAAGAACGGCGTCGAGGTGGTCGAGACCCTGCGCCGCGAGGGCGACAACACCCCGGTGCTGTTCCTCTCGGCCCTGGGCGAGATCAACGACCGCGTGATCGGGCTGAAGGCCGGGGCCGACGACTATCTGGTCAAGCCCTACGCCTTCGCCGAGCTGATCGCCCGGGTCGAAGCCCTGTCGCGGCGTCGCGAGACGGGCTCGGTGGCCACGACCCTGAAGGTCGGCGAGCTGGAGATGAACCTGATCAACCGCACGGTTCATCGCCAGGGCAAGGAAATCGACCTCCAGCCCCGCGAGTTCCAGCTGCTGGAGTTCATGATGCGCCACGCCGGCCAGTCGGTGACCCGCACCATGTTGCTGGAGAAGGTGTGGGAATACCACTTCGACCCGCAGACCAACGTCATCGACGTGCACATTTCCCGGCTGCGATCCAAGATCGACAAGGGGTTCGATCGCGCCATGCTGCAGACCGTGCGCGGGGCGGGCTACCGGCTCGATCCGTAGGCGGCCCATGCTTGGGTGGTCGCGCGGGGCTGTGGTAGGCTAGGGACCATGAACAAGCTGACCCAGCCCGTTCCCGAGGATGAGGACGACTTCGGCGCGGAGCTTTCCGAGGCCGAACTTGAAGCCTGGTTCGAACGCAACAAAGAGCCTCTGAAGGACGCTCTTCAAGTCGCGCGTGACCAGATCGCGCGCGGCGAGTACGCCGAATTCGATATCGAAGACATCATCGCTGAAGGTCGCGCACGGTTCGCGGCGTCCAAGAAGCAGGCCTGATTACGGAAGATGGCGCGGTTTGTTATTACCGCTGCCGCGAGGGCCGACCTGTTGCGAATCTTTGATTGGATCAGCACACACAGCGGCGAGGATCGTGCGGTGGCCGTGATGCGGCGATTGAACGCCAGCATCAAACGCCTGGCGTCCTTTCCGAAGATCGGACCCGTGGCAAGGGGTATCGATGGAGCCGAACGTCGCCATAGCGTTCGACCCTGGACAATATTCTATCGACCGTTGACCGATGGTGGTGTCGAGATCATGCGCGTTTTCGACAGCCGCCAAGACATTGCCGCCCTAACGGGCAAGAAGAGCTAGCCCATGCGCCTGCCGCGCCTGATCCGATCGACGCCGTTCCGGCTGACCCTGCTGTTCCTGGCCCTGTTCGCGGCGGCCGCCAGCGCGTTCCTCGGCTACATCTACATCGCCACCGCCGGCGAGGTGAACCGCCGCGCCGACGCCGACATCACCCGCGAGATGGAAAGCCTGGAAGCCGCCTATCGGGTGGGCGGGATCAACGCCCTCAACCAGACCATCGTCGAGCGCGCCACGGGCGAGCGGCCGTTCCTCTATCTGCTGCTCGACAAGGACGGCAAGCGGATCTCCGGCTCGATCGAGGAGTCGCCGATCGACGACTTCCAGGGCCCGGGCCCGACCTGGGAGACCTTCAAGCTCACCGAGACCGACATCGACGGCGCCGAGGTCAAGCGCTCGGCGCGTGGCGTGCAGGAGCGGCTGACCGGCGGCGAGGCCCTGTTCGTCGGGGCCGACGTCCAGGAGTCCGAAGGCTATGTGATGAAGATCGTCCGCGCCCTCCAGGGGGCGGCGGTGCTGGTCATCATCCTGGGCCTGGCCGGCGGGGTGATCGTCAGCCGCAACGTCAGCCGCAGCATGCAGGGCCTGGTCGACCTGGTGAACGCCGTGCGGGCCGGCGACCTGCACGCCCGCGCCAAGCTGCGGGGCACGCGCGACGAGTATGACGAGCTCTCCGAGGGGCTCAACGACATGCTCGACCGCATCGAGCGGCTGATGGGCGGCCTGCGCCACGCCGGCGACGCCATCGCCCACGACCTGCGCTCGCCGCTGACGCGCCTGCGGGCCCGCATGGAGGTCGCCCTGATCGACGCCGAGAACGGCAAGGGCGATCCGATGGCGGCCCTGGAGACGGCGCTGGTCGACGCCGACGGCGTGCTCAAGACCTTCAACGCCGTGCTGGCCATCGCCCGGCTGCAGGCGGCCGGCCAGGCCCCAGACCAGAGCCTCTTCGACTCCAGCGAACTGGCCTCGGACATGGCCGAGCTCTACGAGGCCAGCTGCGAGGACAAGGGCCTGGACTTCAAGGCCGAAATCGTCCCGGCCCTGGGCGTGAAGGGCAATCGCGAGTTCATCGCCCAGGCCCTGGCCAACATCCTCGACAACGCCATCAAATACACCCCGACCGGCGGGGCGATCATGCTGCGCGCCCGGCGCAACTCGGCCGGCGAGCTGGAGTTCTCGGTCACCGACACCGGGCCCGGCGTGCCCGAGGAGGACCGCGGCCGCGTCGTCCAGCGCTTCGTGCGGCTGGAGAACAGCCGCAGCGAGCCGGGAGCGGGGCTGGGGCTGTCCCTGGTCCAGGCCGTGGCCGCCTCGCACGGCGGCCGGCTGGAGCTGGCCGAGGGGCCGGGCGTCTATGACGGTTTCGGCCCCGGCCTGCGGGTGGCCCTGGTGCTGCCGCGGGTGGAGTGACTTGTCAAAGATTGCCAACGACCATAGTTTTGGGCGTTGGAGGATGGCCCCATGGCGACGAAGAACGTCAATCTCACCGACCATTTCCACCGGTTCATCGACGCCAATGTCGAGACCGGACGCTTTCAGAACGCCAGTGAAGTTGTTCGCGAAGGCTTGCGGCTGCTGGAGCAGCGCCAGCGCGAGGATGACCTGAAGATCGAACACCTGCGCCAGGCCGTGGAGGCCGGACGCGAGGACGCCAGGCGCGGTCGTGTGCTGAGCGTCGCCGCCGGCGAGGTCGACACCTTCCTGGCGAGCCTGGGCCGGACGGGCCGCGCGGTCGATTGACGCCGCCGCGCGACCTCGAACTGACGCTCCTGGCGCGGGACGACATCGCTGACCTGCTTGACGCCAGCGTCGAGACTTTCGGGCCGATCGCGCGAGGCCGGCATGAAGTCTTGATCGCTGTGGCGCTGGCCGATGTATGCGGCGATCCGGGGCGGGCCGGCAGCGTCGAGCGCCCGGAGCTCGGCGAAGGGACAAGGACCTATCACCTGCGCCATAGCCGGGATCGGGCGAGAACCGAGCAGGGGAAGGTCGCCGAGCCCCGCCATCTGTTGGTCTATGAGTTGCCGGACGCCCGCCGCCTACGGGTTCTGCGCGTTCTCCACGAGGCGATGGATCTCGAGCGACATGTTCCGCGTCGGGATTTCTAGCGGCTTGGCGGCCGTCCATAGATCACGTCAAAGCACCGCTTCCGCCCCAGTTCCGTCGGACAAAATCCGGTCTCCTCGGAGCCCTCGCGGATGATCACGTAGCGGTCGCGCCTGCACTGCCACCACTCGTATTCGAAGTCCGTGGCGTGGTCCTGCTTGAACACCGGCGCGTCGCCCTGGGCGTAGAAGCGGGTCATGCCGGTCAGGCCGCCGAAGCTGCCCCAGCCGTTGACCAGGCCGCAGACCCGGCCGTCGCGCCGGGCCCACACCCGGCCCAGCTCCAGGGCGTGGGGCTGGTCCAGCCGGGCGATCAGCCGTGGCTTGACGCTGGCCCAGCGCACCCGCGCCATCGACCGGGCGGCGACCAGCCGGGCGCCCGAAGCCGGCCGCTTGGGCTCGACCTTCAGTTCGTACTGGATGACGTAGACGAGCATCAGCCCGACCCCGAAGACGATCAGGGCCATGACCGCCAGGTCGAAGGCCCGCACCGCCAGCGCCCGTCGCCGGGCCTTGGGGCCGCGCGTCGCGGGCATCCTGAGGACGAAGGTCATGGCCGGGGCCCCGCTCGGCTCCACGCCGGGCGTGGATTACATCTGTAGACTAGAAAAGTTACACATGTAATACGACTCGTCAAGGCGAAGGCGGAGAGCCGCCCCGACGCGCGGTCCTAGCGGTGGATGGTGGGCAGGTTGATGCCGTCGACGGGGGCCTCGGCGCGCAGGCGGCCGGGCCAGGTGACCTCGTGGTCCGGCAGGGGGCCGCGCGGCGTCACGGTCCAGACGCCGGCGGCGGTGACCAGGGCCAGCAGGGCGATCGCCGCCGCGCCGGCGGTCTGGCGGCGATGGCTGGGCTCGGGCCGGGCCAGCAGCCTGACCCGCAGCAGCAGCGGGTGGGCGGCCCAGAAGCAGGCCAGGGGCGAGCCGCCCCGCACGGTGTGGGCCTGGACCAGCGCCTGGGCGTAGGTGCGGCGCAGTTCCGGACGCAGGCCCAGCACGGTGGCGTCGCAGGCCATTTCCTGGTCGAGCCGGGCGCACAGCGCGCCGACATGGATCAGCGGGTTGCACCAGCCCAGCACCTGGACGCCGGCGATGGCCAGGTTGGCGATCGGGTCGCCGCGCTTGATGTGGGTGCGCTCGTGCAGGTCGATCATCCGCCGCGCCTCGGCGTCGAAACGTGCGGCGAAGTCGGCGGGCAGCACGATCCGGGGCCAGAAGACGCCCATCACCGCCGGACCCGCGCGCCCGGCCTGGGCTCGCGTGCGGAAGGCGCGTTCCTGCAGCAGGATGGCGGTGGCCAGGGCGACGGCGCCGACCAGCCAGGCGGCCAGCAGGGCGAAGGCGTGCTCCTCGCCCATCAGGGTCGGCGGCAGGCCTGAACCCAGGGTCTCCGACAGGCTGGGGAACACGCAGGCGATGGCCGCCACCGGCACCAGGGCCCACAGCCGGTAGGCCAGGCGGGCGCCGATCAGCCGGCGCACCGGTCCGCGCAGCAGCAGCACCAGGACCACGGCGGCCATGGCGGCCAGCTGGGCCCGCAACAGGGTCATCGCCAGGAGTTCAGCCACCATCGTCGAGATCCGCGATCAGCGTCTTCAGTTGCTTGATTTCGTCGGCCGACAGCGCGCGATGCTGGGCGAAATGCGCCACCAGCGGGGTCAGCTGGCCGTCGAACAGCCGGTTGAGCAGGCTCTGGCTCTCGGCCTGCACATAGTCGGCCCGCTGGATGACCGGCGCGTAGCGGGCCCGGCCCTCGATGCGGTCGGAACGGATCGCCTTGCGCTTCAGCAGGCGGTTGATCAGCGTCTTGACCGTGGCCTCGCCCCAGCCCTGCGGCTCGGCGACCTCGGCCATGATCTCGTCCACCGTCAGCGGCTGGCGGGACCAGAGCGCGTCCATGATGCGGCTCTCGGCCTGGGTGATGTTCATGGCGCCTCGCATCTTCGAACCGCAAGGATTACGCCTGTAACCTGAGCTGTCAAGCCGCGGTTAGGCCGCTCGCCGCCGCCGCGATCATGAGCAAGCTTTAACGCGGCGATCTCGCCGACCGATGGTACCCAGTTCGGGCTTTCAGGTCGGGGGGATGGGTGATGGATCGTCGGCGCTTTCTGGAGATGTCCATGGTCGGCGCGGCGTTCGCGCCCCTGGCGGTTCGGGCGCAGACGCCGCCGCCCGCCGCCCCGCCGCCGTTTCCGCCGGCCGACGCGCGCAGCGTCTGGCTGGTCGGCGACTCGGCCCCGCCCAATCCGGTCGCGAACACCCAGCGCCTTCTGGACCTGCTGCAGGCGCGACCCAAGATCCGCGAGGCCTATCTGTCCGGCGGCGCGACCGCCGAGCTGGAGGCCCGCTTCGCCACGCGGCTGGGCAAGGAGGACTGCGCCTTCCTCCCGACCGGCACCCTGGCCAATCACCTGGCCGTCCGCGTGCTGGCCGGCGACGCCTCGCGGGTGATCGTCCAGCGCGAAAGTCATCTCTATCGCGACGAGAGCGACGCCACCCAGCTGCTGTCGGGCCTCAACCTGGTGCCGCTGGCCGAGGGCCGCGCGGCCCCGACCCTCGCCGAGATCAAGGCGGCGGTCGACGAGGCCGAGAACGGCCCCTATCCGCTGCGGGTCGGGGCGATCTCGCTGGAGAGCCCGGTGCGCCGCGTGAAGGGCGAGATGATCGACCTGGCCCTGGTCCGCGAAATCTCGGCCTACGCCAAGGCCAAGACTATCAGGCTGCACCTGGACGGCGCGCGCCTGCTGCTGGCCCCGCCCGGCTACGACGTGGCGGGAACCGCGGCGCTGTTCGATACGGTCTATGTCTCGCTCTACAAGTACCTGGACGCGCCGTTCGGGGCGGTGCTGGCCGGCTCGAAGGCCGACATCGCCAAGGTCCGCGACCTGCGCCACCGGTTCGGCGGCACGATCTACCAGGGTTGGGAATGCGCCGTGCCGGCCCTGGCGGCGCTGGACGATTTCGACGCCCGCCACCGCGCCGCCTTCGCCGCCGCCGACCAGCTGTTCGCGGCGCTGAAGGCACAGGGCCTGGCGACCGTGAAGCCGGCGCCCAACGCCTCCAACATCCGCGAACTGGTGGTCAAGCCCAAGGTCGCCGAGGGCCTGTTCGACCGGATGCGGGTGGCGGGGGTGCGGATGCTGAAGCCCGAGGCCGGGGTGGTCGAGGTCTATGTCAACGACACCCTGACCCGGCGGCCGGTCGAGGAGTATGTGAGGCTGTTCGCGGGGTAGGGGGCGCCACCGCCCACGCCGCCGAGCGCCCCATGTCCACGCCCCTACGGTCGTCATCCCCCGACTTGTTCGGGGGACCCAAGCCGAGCTTGCCGATGGTCGCCAGGAACGCTGCTTGGCTGCTTGGGTCCCCCGCATAAAGCGGGGGATGACGACCGTGAGGGATGGCGGCAGAGGGGGTGACGGCAGGGGATGACGGTGGAGCGCCCCCGCGCCACAGTGCGCGCCATGACTCGCCTGCTCGAACGCCTCACCCCCTGCGGCCCCGTCGTCGATCCCAAGGCCGCCGAACGGGCGCATGAGGCGATCGGCAAGAAGGTCGGCGAGGCCATGCCGTTGGTCGAGGCCGCCTGGCCGGCCCTGGCGCCGGTGTTTTCCGCCTCGCCCTACCTGGCCGGCCTGGCGCGGCGCGACGGCCGGCGG
>NZ_AKKF01000177.1 GCF_000281955.1 Caulobacter sp. AP07
GGGACCGGCGGCAACCGGCCGCTGAAACCGGTGCTGGAGCGGGTGGACGACCCGCCGCTGCCGCCGGGCGTCCTGACCTTCATCGACTGGGCGGCGCGCTATTCGGTCGACATCCCCGGCTGGCCCCTGGCCATGGCCCTGCGCGGCCTGCGCCATCCGCCGGCCAAGCCCGACAAGGCCCTGGTCCTGACCGGAACCCAGCCGGCGCGGATGACGCCCGCCCGCCTGAAGGTGCTGGCCGCCGCGCAGGCCGGGCCGCTGGCCTCGGGCGCCCTGGCCGCGGCGGCCGGCGTCTCGACCGGTGTGGTCAAGGGCCTGGTCGACGAGGGCGCGCTGGCCGTGACCTGGATCGAACCGGACGACAGCTTCCCGCAACCCGACCTGTCCCTGCCCGCCCAGACCCTCAATCCCAGCCAGCGGGCCTCGGCCGACGTGCTGGGCGAAATGCTGGCGGCCGGCGGTTTCCAGGCGGCGCTGCTCGACGGGGTGACCGGCTCGGGCAAGACCGAGGTCTATCTGGAGGCCGTGGCCGCCGCTCTGGCCGCTGACGACCACAGCCAGGTGCTGATCCTGCTGCCCGAGATCGCCCTGACCCAGGCGGTGATCGCCCGCTTCGAGCAGCGGTTCGGCGTCGCCCCGGTCGAGTGGCACTCCGGGGTCTCGCCGCCCCGCCGCCGCCGCGCTTGGGAGGGCGTGGCCACCGGAGCGGCACGGATCGTGGTCGGGGCCCGCTCGGCCCTGTTCCTGCCGTTCAGGAACCTGCGCCTGGTGGTCGTGGACGAGGAGCACGACGGCTCGTTCAAGCAGGAGGAGGGCTTCATCTACCAGGCCCGCGACCTGGCCGTGGCCCGCGCCAAGATCGAGGGGGCGCTGGTGGTGCTGGCCTCGGCGACGCCGTCGCTGGAGAGCCTGTGGAACGCCCAGCAGGGCCGCTACCGCTGGCTGCGGCTCAGCGCCCGCCACGGCGCGGCCCAGTTGCCCGACATCGGCCTGATCGACATGCGCGAGACCCCGCCCGAGCCCGGCCGCTGGCTGTCGCCGCCGCTGGTCAAGGCGGTGTCGGTGGCCCTGGCGCGCGGCGAGCAGAGCCTGCTGTTCCTCAACCGCCGGGGCTATGCGCCGCTGGTCCTCTGCCGGGCCTGCGGCGAGAAGATGAAGTCGCCCGACACCGACAGCTGGCTGGTCGAGCACCGCTATTCCGGCCGGCTGGTCTGCCACCTGACCGGCTTCTCGATGAAGAAGCCCGAGGCCTGCCCGCACTGCGGGGCCAAGGACAGCCTGGTGTCGATCGGTCCGGGCGTCGAGCGGGTGGAGGAGGAGGCGCGCCACCTGTTCCCCGACGCGCGGATCGCGGTGTTCTCGTCCGACACCGTGTTCGACGCGGCCGGCGCGCGGGCCCTGGTCGACAGCATGGCGGCCGGCGAGATCGACATCCTGGTCGCCACCCAGGCCGCCGCCAAGGGCCACAACTTCCCCAACCTCACCCTGGTGGGGGTGGTCGACGCCGACCTGTCCTTGCGGGGCGGCGACCTGCGGGCCGGTGAGCGGACCTTCCAGCTGCTGGCCCAGGCGGCCGGCCGGGCGGGGCGTCACGAGAAGCCGGGCCGGGCGCTGCTACAGACCTACGCTCCCGAGCACGGTGTGTTGCAGGCCCTCAAGGCCCAGGACCGCGACGCCTTCGTGGAGGCCGAGATGGCCATGCGCCAGGAGGCCGGCCTGCCGCCGTTCGGCCGGCTGGCGGCGGTGATCGCCTCGGGACCGGACGCGGCGGCCCTGGAGGCCTATTGCCAGGCCCTGGCGGCCGCGACGCCCAATGCCGACGGGGTGGAGGTGTTCGGTCCCGCCGACGCGCCCCTGGCCCTGGTGCGCGGCCGGCGGCGCAAGCGGTTCCTGGTCCGGGCCGACCGCACGGTGGACCTGCAAGGCTTCCTGGCCGCCTGGCGGGCCCGGGCCAAGGTCCCCAATTCGGTGCGGGTGGTGTTCGACGTGGACCCGTACAGTTTTCTGTGAGCCTGGCTACGCCTTGCCCACCCACGTCCGTCATCCCCCGACTTGTTCGGGGGACCTAAGCGGCGTCGACCGACAATCCCAGATCAACTCGGCTTGGGTCCCCCGCATAAAGCGGGGGATGACGGTTGAGAGGTTTGGCGAGGGCGGGGACAGGCGCATGCGCCTGTCCCCGATCCGATCTCAGACCGGCTCCTTCTCCAGTACCGGCGCCGCCGCCGGCTGGTGGCTGCGCAGCGGCAGTTCGGGGATGAACAGGATCACCACCAGGCCCGCTCCGATCACCGCCAGCCCCGCCAGGAACACCCCGGTGATGGCGTGGGTCAGGGCCAGGCTCAGGGTCGGGTCGGCGGCGTGGTGAACGCCGCTGGCGGTGGCTTTCAGCGCCATGCCTTGCAGCGCGCCCAGGTCGGCGCCCTGGCCCAGGCTGGCCAGCCGGTGGGTCAGCAGGGCCCCGAACAGCGCCACGCCGATGGTCGAGCCGATCTGGCGGAAGAACTGGTTGGAGCTGGTGGCCACGCCGATGTCGCGCGGCTCGACGGCGTTCTGGGCGGCCAGGCCGAACAGGCTCTGGCCGGGACCCAGGCCCAGGCCGACAATGGCCATCCGCCAGCACAGGTCGGGCAGGGTGGTGTGGACGCCCACCCGGCTGAGCAGCCAGACGCCGACCATCAGCAGCACCGCGCCGGTGATCATCAGCGGCTTGTAGCGCCCGATGCGGCTGACCAGCTGGCCGGCGATGGTGCTGGAGACGATCAGCCCGCCCATCAGCGGCAGGATCGCCAGGCCGCTGGTGGTGGCGTCCACCCCCATGCCCAGCTGCATGTAGAGCGGCAGGAAGGTCACCACGCCCAGGAAGGCCATGGAGATCAGGAAGCCGGCCAGGTTGGCGGTGGTGAAGACGCGGTTGCGGAACAGGGCCAGCGGCACGATCGGGTTGCTGACCTTGCGCTCGGCCAGGATGAACAGGGTCAGGGCGACCGCCGCCGCGGCGAACAGGCCCAGGCTGCGGGGCGAACTCCAGGCGAAGCTGTGGCCGCCCAGGCTCAGCGCCAGCAGCAGCGGCACGAAGGCGGCGACCAGCAGGGCGGCGCCCAGATAGTCCACCGAGCCGAAGCGCCGATGCTCCAGGGCCGGCATCTTCACCAGGATCATGAACAGCGACAGCAGAGACAACGGCAGGTTGACGTAGAACACCCAGCGCCAGCCGGCCACCAGGTGGCCGGCGATGTGGACCGTGCCGTGGTCGGTGAAATAGCCGCCGATAAGCGGGCCCAGCACGCTGGCCAGGCCGAACACCGAGCCGAAGATGCCGGCGAACTTGCCCCGCTCGCGCGGCGGATAGAGGTCGGCGATGATCGCGAAGGCGGTGGTGAACAGCGCCCCGCCGCCGATACCCTGCAGGGCCCGGAACACGATCAGCTGCACCATGCCGCCCACGCCCAGCACGGTCCCGAACTCGCCCGACAGGCCCGACAGCCACGAGCCGGCCAGGAAGATGCCGATGCCCCAGAGCAGCACCGGCTTGCGGCCATAGATGTCGCCCAGCTTGCCCCAGATCGGCACCATCACCGTCGAGGTCAGCAGGTAGGCGGTGGTGACCCAGGCATAGAGCGCCAGGCCGTTCAGCTCGGCGATGATCCGCGGCATGGCCGTGGAGACCACCGTCTGGTCCAGGGCGCTGAGCAGGAAGACGATCATCAGCGCGCCGAGCGTGAGCCGGCGCTCGGTGTCGGTGAAGGTCTGGGTGGTGGTCATGGGCAACCTGTCAATGCGAACCGGGCGACCTTGGCCTAGACGGCTTGAGTTCGTCGAACAAGGCGGGGCCATCGCATGGCGATAGTCAGCCTCAGGCGCCGTCCCTCCCCCTCGTGGGGAGGGTGGCCCCGAAGGGGTCGGGTGGGGGAGCCGTCGCAATGACTCTCTGCACCGGGCCCCACCCGTCGGCTTCGTCGCCACCCTCCCCGCAAGGGGGAGGGACGACGGCATGGGCGAGCCTAGTGACCCTTCTTCCTCTCGCCTTTCCTGCGCGACAGCATGTTCAGGCCCTCGACCCCGGCCGAGAAGGCCATGGCGGCGTAGATATAGCCCTTGGGCACGTGGACGCCGAAGCCCTCGGCGATCAGCACCGCGCCGATCATCAGCAGGAAGCCCAGGGCCAGCATGACCACGGTCGGGTTGTCGTTGATGAAGTTGCCCAGCGGGTCGGCGGCCACCAGCATCAGGCCGACGGCGACGATGACGGCGATGATCATGATCGGCAGGTGATCGGTCATGCCGACGGCGGTCAGGATCGAGTCGATCGAGAACACGATGTCCAGCAGGATGATCTGGAAGATCGCGCTGCCGACGTTGGACACCGCCGCCGTCTTGACGTCGGGGGCGATGTCGCCGGCGTTGGGATCGACGCTGTGGTGGATTTCCTTGGTGGCCTTCCAGATCAGGAACAGGCCGCCGGCGATCAGGATCAGGTCACGCCACGAAAAGGCGGTCTCGAAGGTCGGTTCGCCATGCGACAGCGGTCCGGCGATCCCCAGGTCGAACACCGGATGCACCAGGCCGACGATGAAGGCGATGGTCGACAGCAGGACCAGCCGCATGATCAGGGCCAGCGAGATGCCGATGCGGCGCACCCGCTGGCGGTGTTCGGGCGGCAGTTTGTTCGAGAGGATGGAAATGAACACCAGGTTGTCGATGCCGAGCACGACTTCCATGACGATCAGAGTGACCAGGGCGGCCCAGGCGGCAGGGTCCGCGGCGAGGTGAAGGAGTTCGTTCATCGTCCCGTTCTAAGGTTGCAGTCTGGAATACGCGTCATCGCCTACCCCTCCGTAGGCGCCGTTCATGCAAGGGAACGCGACGGAAGCCCCCAGGCTTCGCCAAACTGGAATGCGACATATGCCCGACGCCGCCAATATCAAGCCCCTGACCGCGCTTCGGTTCTTCGCCGCCTTCTGGGTGGTGCTGTACCATTATTGGCCCAACCTGTCGGCGGCGGCCCCGCCGGCCATGGTCGCCAAGGGCTATCTGGGCGTCGAGGCGTTCTTCACCCTGTCGGGCTTCATTCTCTGCCACGTCTACCTGCAGGGCTTCGGCCAGGGGAAGTTCCGCTATGGCGGCTTCCTGTGGAACCGGCTGGCGCGGGTCTATCCGCTGCACCTGGTCACCCTGGCCGGGGTGGGGCTGATGGCCGCCGCGGCTGGCCTGGCGGGCATCGCGGTGGACCACAACATGCTGGCCTGGGAAGCCCTGCCGGCCAACCTGCTGCTGGTCCAGGCCTGGGGCTTCGCGCCGGTCTCGGGCTGGAACCATCCGTCATGGTCGATCTCGGCCGAATGGTTCGCCTATCTCTGCTTCCCGGCCTTCGCCTATGTCGCCTGGCGGCTGCGCAACCTGCCCTGGGTGGCCGTCGGCCTGGCTCTTGTTCTGATCGCTGCGCTCTATCCGGCCTTCCAGGCCCTGAGCGGCTTTCCCCTGACCGAGGCCACCATCCGCTGGGGTTTCCTGCGCATCGTGCCGTGCTTCGCCTATGGCTGCGCCCTGCACGCCCTGTGGCGTTCGGGGGCCGTGACCGGGCGCTTCTCGGGGGCGGGCGCCTGTCTGGCGGGCGCCGCCGTGCTGCTGGCTGTGCACTTTCGCGCCCCCGACCCGGTCATCGTCATGACCCTGGGCGGGCTGATCGTCATGCTGGCGGCCATGGCCGCGGCGGGGTCGCGCTTCGCGACTCAGGCCCCGCTCGTGTATCTGGGCGAGATCAGCTACTCGACCTACATGATCTGCATTCCGTGGAAGATCCTGGCGGTCAATGCCGTGGCCAAGCTTCTGAACATCGAGGGCGACCAACTGCCGCTCTATGCTTGGCTGGCGGTGGTCCTGGCGCTGGTTCCGCTGTCGGCGATGTCCTACCACATCATCGAAAAGCCGGCCCGTGAACGCATGAAGTCTTGGGCGAAGGGCTGGCGCGAGCGGCGCCCTGCCACGGCCGGCGCCTGATAAACAGACTTTTCATATCTGTCTGTCAGGGTTATCCCTTAGCCCAGTGACGCGGGGGAGTACCCACAGCATGACGAAACGGACGAGGACCCTTTGGGGTTCCCTGTGCGCTGCCGCCATGATCAGCCTTGTGCCGATGTCCGGCGCGGTGGCTGACGGCTATTGGCAGTGCGTTCCGTTCGCGCGTCTGATGTCGGGCATCCAGATTTTCGGCGACGCCCGCACGTGGTGGAGCCAGGCCGTCGGCAAGTACGACGTGGGCTTCGTGCCGCGCTCCGGCGCCGTGCTGTGCTTCAAGCCGACCGGCCGCATGAACCTTGGACACGTCGCTTTCGTCAGCCAGGTCCTGACCGATCGCGTCATCCAGGTCACCCACGCCAACTGGTCGGTGATGAACGGCGCCCGCGGCCAGGTCGAGAAGGACGTCACCGTCGTCGACGTCTCGCCGGCCGGCGACTGGAGCGAGGTGAAGGTCTGGTACGACCCGATTCGCGACCTCGGCACGACCGTCTACCCGACCCACGGCTTCATCTACCAGAACGCCCAGGCCACCACGATCGCCGCGGCGACGTCGAAAATGGCCCTCGCCCAGAACGCCGCCGTGTCGCTGGCCAAGTCGGCCGCCAACCAGGTCGCCGCCTCGGTGCGCGCCAGCTCGCCGCTGGACATGATCAACCAGGCCGCCGATTCGACCGACCGCATCGCCGCCCTGATCGCGGCTTCGCAGTCGCCTGAAGCCGACAAGCCGCAACCCGCGCGTTGACGACGGGCGCGCGCTGGGTCATGCCCCAGTCTTGAGGACTCGGGCGTGAACAAGGCCATATTCCCATGCTGAGAGTGCTGCGTCACGGCGCGCCGGGCTTCGACCTCGTCGGTCTGGGCGCCGACTGGCGTCTGCCCGACGACGCGGTGTGGATCGAGCTGGTCGACCCGACCCGCGCCGAGGAGGTGGCGGTCGAGAAGTCGATCGGTCTGCTGCTGCCCACCCGCGAGGAAATGGCCGAGATCGAGGCGTCCTCGCGCCTCTACCAGGAGGACGGCGGCACGTTCATGACCGCCACGGTGCTGGTCAACGCCGACGGCGACCTGCCCACCGCCGCGCCGGTGACCTTCGTGCTGACCGGCGACCGGCTGGGGACCATCCG
>NZ_AKKF01000178.1 GCF_000281955.1 Caulobacter sp. AP07
CCGGCGGCTCGATCCGCCAGCCGGCCGCCTTCACCGGCACGGTCGGCATCAAGCCGACCTACGGCCGCTGCTCGCGCTGGGGCACGGTGGCCTTCGCCAGCTCGCTGGACCAGGCCGGCCCGATCGCCAAGACCGTCGAGGACGCGGCCCTGCTGCTGACCTCGATGAGCGGCCACGACCCCAAGGACTCCACCAGCCTGGACGTGCCGGTTCCCGACTTCGCAGCTTTCGTCGGCAAGTCGGTCAAGGGCCTGCGGATCGGCATTCCCAAGGAATACCGCGTCGACAACATGCCGGCCGAGATCGAGAAGCTGTGGGCCGACGGCATCGCCTGGCTGAAGGACGCCGGTTGCGAGATCGTCGAGATCAGCCTGCCGCACACCAAGTACGCCCTGCCGGCCTATTACATCGTGGCCCCGGCCGAGGCGTCCTCGAACCTGGCCCGCTACGACGGCATGCGCTACGGCCTGCGGGCCGAGGGCGCCAACCTCACCGAGGTCTACGAGAACACCCGCGCCGCCGGTTTCGGCGACGAGGTCAAGCGCCGCATCCTGATCGGCACCTACGTGCTGTCGGCCGGCTATTACGACGCCTACTACCTGAAGGCCCTGAAGGTGCGCCGCCGCATCGCCGAGGACTTCGACAAGGCCTGGGAAAAGTGCGACGCCCTGCTGACCCCGACGGCGCCGTCGGCGGCCTTCGGCCTGGGTGAGAACAGCAACGATCCCATCGCCATGTACCTGAACGACGTGTTCACGGTGACCACCAACCTGGCGGGCCTGCCGGGCCTGTCCCTGCCGGCCGGACTCGACGCCAACGGCCTGCCGCTGGGCCTGCAGATCATCGGCAAGCCGCTGGACGAGGGCACGGTGTTCTCGGTGGCCGGGGCGCTGGAGAAGGCGGCCGGCTTCAACGCCAAGGCCACGAAGTGGTGGTGATCCTCCACCGCTAGCAATCAAGAAGAAGGGCGGCCCCGCGAGGAGCCGCCCTTTTTCATTCTAGGCCGGACGCGACCCTACATCGGCGTGTCGGGCGCCGGGGTGACGGGGGTCACCGGGGCGGGCGCCAGGGCCGGGGCGACCGGGGCGGCGACCACCACCGGCGGAGCGGGCGGCGGTGCGACGGGGGCCGGAACGCTGGCGCTGGCGTTCGACGAGGCCGAGCCGGCGTCGGGCGCGCTGTCCGAGGCCGCGCGGCGGGCCGGGGCGGCGCGGCGAGCGGGGGCCGCACGCGGCGTGGTCTCGGCGCGGGCGACCTTGACGGGCGCGGGCTCCGGGATCGGCGTGGCGGCGGCGGGAACCGGCTGTGGCATGGGGCCCGGCAGGGCGGTTTCCGGCAGCGGCGACGGCGTCACCTCGGCCACCTGGGCCGGCGGGACCGCGCCGGTGGTCGGGGTTTCGGCCCGCTGGCTCATCAGGCCCCAGGCCAGGGCGCCGATCGCGACCAGGGCCACGGGGCCGCCGATCAGCAGCGGCAGGTGGGTTTTTCTCGAAGACTTGTGAGCCGTCGTGCGAGCATAGACCGGCGCGGCGGGAAACAATGCCGAGCCATCGTCCGAATGACTGGGCACGATGAACGGCTCGTTGGAATTGAGGTTCAGAACAGCCATGATTTCCTCCTGAGCGTTATTCTCATTCGAGGAGTCAAACGGGGGGCGAGTACGGCGGTTCCGCTCGGCATGAAATGGTCGCTGTGTTGACAAGAATTGGCCGTTTTTCTTGCTGCACTGCGCGAAAGCCATAGGTCACGCTCTCCCTCCCCCTTGTGGGGAGGGTGGCCGCGAAGCGGACGGGTGGGGGATCTCGCCATGAGCATCAAACGGGCAAGAGACTTGCGGAAGACCATGTCGGTGCAGGAGGTTCGCCTATGGGTGAGGCTGCGTGCCCTTAGAGCGGAGGGCTTCCACTTCCGGCGACAGGCGCCTCTGTTGGGCTATTTCCCCGACTTTGTCTGTCTCGCTCGTCGGATCGTGATTGAAATCGATGGTCCTCATCACGACGAGCCCGAACAGGCCGCCCACGATGCTCGCCGCGACCAAGTTTTGCTTCGTTCAGGCTTCCAAACCTTGCGCTTCTCGACCCAGGCGGTGCATGAGGATGTCGGCGCGGTGGTAGACGTAATTTGCCGTTCTCTCGACGCCGCGAGCCCCACCCGACCCCTTCGGGGCCACCCTCCCCATAAAGGGGAGGGACGGGATATGAACTAGTCGGCCATCCGCTTGGCCAGGAATTGAGACATGACCGAAACCGCCTCTTCCAAACAGATCCAAGGCCGCACCGGCCCCTGGGAAATCGTGCTCGGCCTCGAGATCCACGCCCAGGTCGCCAGCAAGTCCAAGCTGTTCTCCGGCGCCGCCGTCGGGTTCGGCGCGGGGCCCAACCAGCAGGTCAGCCTGGTGGACGCGGCCATGCCGGGCATGCTGCCGGTGCTGAACGGCTTCTGCGTCGAGCAGGCGGTGAAGACCGGCCTGGGCCTGAAGGCCCAGATCAACCTGAAGAGCCGGTTCGACCGCAAGAACTACTTCTATCCCGACCTGCCGCAGGGCTATCAGATCAGCCAGTTCGACCAGCCGATCGTCGGCGAGGGCGTCGTCACCGTCGAACGCGACGACGGCACCACCTTCGACGTCGGCATCGAGCGGCTGCACCTGGAGCAGGACGCCGGCAAGTCGCTGCACGACCAGGACCCCAACGCCACCTATGTCGACCTCAACCGAGCGGGCACGGCGCTGATGGAGATCGTCTCCAAGCCGCACATGCGCAGCTCGGAAGAGGCGGCGGCCTATGTGAAGAAGATCCGCACGATCCTGGTCTATCTGGGCACCTGCGACGGCGACATGGAGAAGGGCAACCTGCGCGCCGACGTCAACGTCTCGGTCTGCCGCCCGGGCGACTACGAGAAGTTCCGCGAGACCGGCAGCTTCAGCCACCTGGGCACCCGCTGCGAGATCAAGAACGTCAACTCGTACCGCTATATCCAGCAGGCCATCGAGTACGAGGCCCGTCGCCAGATCGAGATTCTGGAAGACGGCGGCAAGATCGACCAGGAGACCCGCCTGTTCGATCCCGGCAAGCTCGAGACCCGCTCGATGCGTTCGAAGGAAGAGGCGCACGACTATCGCTACTTCCCCGATCCGGACCTGCTGCCGCTGATCCTCGACCCGGCCTGGGTCAAGGCGATCGAGGAGACCCTGCCGGAACTGCCGGACGCCAAGAAGCAGCGTCTGCAGAGCCAGTACGGCCTGTCGGCCTACGACGCCGGCGTGCTGATCATCGAGAGCGACCGCGCCGACTATTTCGAGGCCGCCGCGAAAGGTCGCGACGCCAAGCTGGTGGCCAACTGGGTGACCAACGAGCTGCTGGCCCGGCTGTCGGCCGACGGCCACGAGATCGCCGACTCGCCGCTGCCGTCGTCGGACATCGCCCAGCTGGTCGAGCTGATCGAGAACGGCACGATCAGCTCCAAGATCGCCAAGGAGGTCTTCGAGCACATGTGGGCCGGCGAGGGGCGTCCGTCGGAGATCGTCGCGACGCGCGGCCTGGTGCAGATCAACGACACCGGGGCCATCGAGGCGGCGATCGACACGCTGATCGCGGCCAACCCCGACAAGGCCGCGGCGGTGAAGGAAAAGCCCCAGGCCATCGGCTGGTTCGTCGGCCAGGTGATGAAGGAGACCGGCGGCAAGGCCAACCCGGCCACGGTCAATGAGCTGCTGAAGAGCAAGCTGGGGCTGTAGGCTTCGCGCCGACCAAAACAAGAAGGGCCCGCCGCTCGCGCGACGGGCCCTTTTTCAGGTCTGGGACGCGGCCGTTACGGCTTGGGCGTCTCTGAGGCGCCGGCTTCGGCGGCCGGCTTGCGGTGCTTCTTGGCCTTCTTCTCGGGCTTGGCCGCCGGGGCGGCGGCGTCGGTCGCGGCCGGGTCGGACGTCGTGGCCGAACTCGGCGTGCCGCTGGAGGCGGCGCTGCTGGCTTCCGGCGCCGGGGCGGTCGCGGGGTCGGCCGAGGCGGACGGCGCGCTCTGGTCCGACGACGGCGCGGCCTGGGTGGTCTGGGCGGAAGGGTCGCTGGCCGGCGCGGTTTGCTGGGCCAGGGCCGATCCGGCGTAACCGGCGGCGGCCAGGGCCAGGACGGCGGCCGAGATGCGGAGATTGATCATGGGAGCGTCTTGTTGCTGTCGCGTCGGAAAGTGACACGACCGGCACGCTGGCCCCTGAATGCGGTCGCAATAACCCGTCAATCGGGCGATCTCGCCGCATAAACGGCGGGCATGCGGCGAAGGCGGCGCTCCCAAGACCAGCTCAGGAACACCGCCTCGCGCCTCAGGCGAACATCATCTAGTCGTTGATGATGTCGAAGATCAGGCCGGTGGCGATGGCCGCCAGCACATAGTCGTTGCCCGTGCGGTACCAGTAATAACCACGGGGTGGCGGTCGCAGGCGATAGTAGCCGTAGTCGTGGATCACATAGGTTTCGCTACGGTAGTAGGGTGGCAGGTAGCCGCCGCGACGCCATGAGCTGTAGCCGGGGCGGAAACCCGGGCGGCCATAGTAATAGGCCGGCGGCGGGCCGTAGCTCCAGCGGTTGTTGTAGTAGTAGCCGTTATGGCGGCCGTAGTCCCAGCGGTCGTGGCGATCCCAGCCGCGGTGGCGGCCATTGTCGTGGCGTCCGTCGCGGTCGTCCCAGCGGCCGCGGTCATGGCGACCGTCCCGGTCGCCCCAGCGGTCGCCTCGGTCGCCTCGGTCGTCACGATGTTCCCAACGGCCGCGATCCTGGGCGGCCGCGTCGTTCGCGACGACGGCCATCGGTCCGGCCACGGCGGCCACGGCGGCGATGGTGAGCAAAATGCGCTTCATATCCGACGTCTCCTTGTCTGTTTGGCGATCCTGCGACCGCCAATTCCCTCGACTTGACGCCAAGTTTCCGCCGGCGCGGCTGAACCTGATCTGAACGGGGCCGTCAGGCTACGGCGCAATTGCCGGACGCCGGCCTTGGCGCGGGCGCCGAGCGCGACCATGTTGGACGGAACATCATCAGGGAGCCACGCATGAGCGGTCCGATCGAACTCCACTACTGGCCCACGCCCAACGGCTGGAAGATCTCGGTGGCCCTGGAGGAGATGGAACTGCCCTACACCATGATCCCGGTGAACATCGGCGTGGGCGACCAGTTCAAGCCGGACTTCCTGGCCATCAGCCCCAACAACCGCATGCCGGCCATCGTCGACCCCGACGGTCCCGACGGCCAGCCGATCTCGGTGTTCGAGTCCGGGGCCATCCTGCAGTACCTGGGCCGCAAGACCGGCAAGTTCTACGGGACCAGCGAGCGCGAGCGGGTCGACATCGACCAGTGGCTGATGTGGCAGATGGGCGGGCTGGGCCCCATGGCCGGCCAGACCCACCATTTCCGCCAATACGCGGCCTCGATCGTCAGCGACCAGCGCCAGATCGCCTACGGCGCCATCCGCTATACCAACGAGACCCACCGGCTGTACGGCGTGCTCAACAAGCAGCTGGCGGGGAAGGATTTCATCTGCGGCCAATTGTCCATCGCCGACTTCGCGTGCTGGGGATGGGTTGTGCCGTGGAAAAACCAGGGCATCATTCTCGAAGAGTTTCCGCACTTGAAGGCGTGGTTCGAGCGCATGGCGGCCCGCGAGGCCGTGGAGCGCGGCTTCAAGCTGGGGGCTGAATTGCGCCGTCCGGCCTTGCAAACACCCGGAAAAGCGCAGGAAGAGGCCCGAAAGGTGCTGTTTGGCCAGCGCGCCCGTTAACGCGCTGTATACGGCGGTTTACATTCAGTAACACCAGTGAACGAGTCATGTATTCATCGCGGGATGCTGACTCGATTCATGATGTCGGCGCTCTTAACTATATGTTCAGCTGAGAAGGACTTCTCTGTCCCCAGGAGAGCTTGGCGCGGCCATGACGGCGGCGCGGGCTGGGAAGGGGAATTGAAGCCATGCTGATGAGTATCGAACCGCCGACCGCCATCCACGGCATCCCGCTGCCGACCGTCGACACCTCGGGCGACGAGCTGTTCCGGATGGGCCTGCTGTATTCGACGGGCCAGGGCGGCGCGCCGCTGGACTACGTCTCGGCCCACATGCTGTTCAACCTGGCCGCCATGCGCGGTTCGGTCGAGGCCAAGGTCTATCGCAAGGAAATCTCGCAGGAGATGGCCAGCGAGGATGTCGCCGAAGCCCAGCGCCAGGCGCGCGAATGGCTGGCCCACGGCTGAGCCTGAAAAGGCTCGGCCCACGTCTTCCCGCGACGGGGCCTCAGTTTCCGCTGAAGCCGTTGATCGCGTAGCTGAAGCTGATCGGCAGCAGGTCCCGGAAGTACTGCTGCATGAACAGGCCCGCCTCGGACACCCCGCTGCGCGGCACATAGACGACGTCGAACCGGCGTAGCGGCACCAGGTCCGCCTTGCCGCTGGTCATCCCCGACAGCAGATCGGCCGTGCGCAGCATGGCGCGACCATTGGGGCCCCGGCGAATGATCACCACCGAGCTGCGCTTGGACGAATTCTTGAAGCCGCCGGCCTGGATCACGGCCCGCAGGGCGTCGCCGTCGCCGGCCATGTCGTAGACCCCCGGATTGCCGACTTCCCCGCCCACGAACACCTTCAGCGGCGCCGTCGACTTGATGGACACCTGGGCCTGGGGCCGCAGCAGCTGGCTGGAATAGGCCTGGGTGATCGAGGCCTCCAGTTCGGCGATCGTGCGGTCGGCCGCCATCACCGGCGCGATCAGCGGCAAAGCGACGCGGCCGTCCGGCTGGACCACCACCGACTTGTTCAGCTCGACCGCCGAGGGCACGCTGACCTCGATCTCGTCGCCCGGATAGAACCGGTAGTCCGGTTCCTGGTCGCTCCAGTCGGCATAGCCGATATCGGCGAAATTGGCCGTGGTGCGGGCGGTGGGCGTGATCGGCTCGCCATCCACGTGGCCGCAGGCGGCCAACAGCGATGGGCCGCCTGCCGCGAGGACGAGAGCCGTGAGGAGGGTGCGCCTGTGCATGCGACAAGTCTTAACAGGAATGGGTAACCAAACCTTAAGCCGGGAACGACCAGGGTGAGGTCTAGATTGAACCCATCGGATTCGCATGTCGACGACGAGCGCCTGGACCAGCGTGCCGCACGATCCGCCGTCGCGTAGCGACTGGGCGGCCCGCGCCCGCTATGCGCCGACTGATTTCGTCACCCTGCTGTGGCGCGAGCGCTGGCTGATGCTGGGCGTGTTCCTGGCCATCTTCCTGATCGGCCTGGGCTTCGCCACCACCCTGAAGAAGACCTACACCGCCAGCTCCAGCCTGTTCGTCCGCCTGGGCCAGGAATATGTCTACGAGCCCCGGGCCGGCGACGCCGCCCGCGGCGCGGTGCCGGACGTCGACCAGGTGATCCAGTCGGAATCGGAAATCCTCGGCAGCGGCGAGCTGCGCGAGCGGGTGATCCGCAAGGTCGGTTTCGCCCGGATCTTCCCGTCCAGCGCCGCCAAATACGCCAGCGCCTCGCCCGAGGGTAAGCGCAAGCTGATCGCCGAGGGCCGCGACGCGGTGGCGCGCAGCCTGAAGATCGAGACCGCGCCCGACAATTCGATCATCCGGCTGTCGTACCAGAACGGGGATCCCGAGGTCGCCGAGAAGGTGCTCAACACCCTGCTCGAAGAGTACCTGATCTATCGCCGCAGCCTGCTGATCGGCGGCAGCGACAACGGCCTGGAGCGCCAGCGCGACCTGTTCGCCCAGAAGCTGGCCGAGAACGACGTCGCTTACCAGGCCTTCCTGTCGGGCAACGACATCGGCGACTTCACCGCCCAGAAGACCGCCCTGACCCAGCTGCAGGCCCAGGCCGAGTCCCAGAAATACGCCACCGAGGCGCAGCTCCAGGACCGCATGGGCCGCCTGGCCTCGGTGCAGGGCGAACTGGCCCGCACCCCGGCCGAGTCCGTGCTCTATCGCGACAGCGACATGTCGGCGAGCGGCAAGCTGGCCCAGCTGAAGCTGGATCGCGAGGGCCTGCTCTCGCGCTACCGTCCCGACGCCCAGCCGGTCCGCGACATCGAGGCCCAGATCGCCCAGCTGGAGCAGGGCGTGTCGTCGGGCCGCACCGCCGGCGACGGCGCCCGCCGCAGCGGTCCCAACCCGATCTGGCAGACCTTGCAGTCCACCCGCAACGACCTGTCGGCCGAGGTCGCGGCCCTGCAACAGTCGCTGGCCGCCTACCGCCAGCAGGTTCAGGACGTCAACCAGCGCCTGCTGCGGCTGTCCGAGCTGGAACCGACCTTCAACCAGCTGTCGCGCGACCGCGACGTGCTGTCGACCAACGTCCGCGACTTCACGGTCAAGGAGCAGCAGGACCAGGCCCAGCGCCAGATGTCGGCCGAGGGCAGCGACAACATCCGCATCGTCCAGCGCGCCGTGGCCCCCTCGACGGGCAAGAGCCTGAAGAAGCCGATCCTGGTCCTGGCCTTCCTGTTCGCCGGCTTCACCGCCGCCTGCGCCGGCCTGGTGCGCATGCTGCTGCGGCCGGGCCTGCAAACCCCGGCCTCGGCCGCCCGCACCCTGAACCTGCCGGTGCTGGCCACGGCGGCCTACAAGCGTTGACCCGCGCCGATCCGGCGCCAAGCTTGACGCTTCACAACCCTGAGCGCTTTCGTCGCCTTTCACGCGAACGGATTTGGGCCTTAAGGTAAACGGACTTCAACGCGCGGCGATTCGGCGAATGGTGGATTTGAACGTCGAGATGGCGGAGCTGTGGGGGTCCTTGGGCGCGCCCGCGCCCGGCCGCGCGCACGTCGTCCAGTTCGTTTCCGCCCGGCGCGGGGAGGGGACCTCGACCGCCGCCCGCGAATTCGCCCGCTTCGCCGCCAAGCGCGCCGGCCGCAAGACCTGGCTGATCGACCTGGACCTGGTCACCTCGCCGCAATACCAGGCGATCGCCGCCGACCCCGAGCGCTACGGCGGGCTGGGCGCGGGGGCCCCGGCCTCGCCCGACGGCTCGGCCTTCTTCACCGTCCAGCCGCCGGCCCCGAAGCCCGGCGGCGGCGTGTGGCCCGACGCCAAGTACCTGACCGCCCACAGCGTCGGCGGCCCGCGCTTCTGGGTGACCCGCTTCAACCGCGAGGCCCTGCGCGGCCGCCAGAAGGTCCACATCCTGCCCGGCGTCGAATACTGGGCCGCCCTGCGCCGCCACGCCGAGATCATCGTCGTCGACAGCCCCTCGGCCGACACCTCGCAGGCCGGCCTGACCCTGGCCCAGCACATGGACCAGACCGTGATGGTGGTCAGCGCCCAGGAGGCCGACGTGCGGCCGCCGGGCCTGCTGCGCGACGCCCTGGCCTCGGCCGGCGGCCGCTGCGCCGGGGTGTTCTTCAACCAGGCTTCGGTCCAGCCGCCGAAGTTCCTGAAGGCCATCCTGCCGTGAGGACCTGGCCGTGAGCGTCACGCACGGGGCGGCCCCCGCCGCGCCGGTCAGGCTGACGTTCCCGCGGATCGCGCTGTTCGGCCTGGCCGTCTTCGCCCTGCTGCTCTACAGCGGCGGCTGGGAATTGCCGGTGGTCGGCGAGAACGCCACCGAGGCTGGCTCGACCATCCTGCGCGTCGCCTATCTGCCGGCCTACGCCGCCGGCTTCGCGCTGATCGCCCTGCGGCCGGGCGCGAGTTTCCGGGTGTTGATCCGCCAGCCGTTCCTGCTGATCCTGCTGGCGGTGGCCGTGGCTTCGACGTTCTGGTCGGTGAACCCCGACCAGACGGTGCGGCGCTGTTTCGCCCTGGTCTGCACCACCCTGGGCGGGGCGGCCCTGGCGGCGCGGTTCCGCTGGCCGCGGCTGGCCGAGGTGGTCGGGGCGAGCTTCGCGGTGCTGATCGTCGCCTGTTTCGTGGTCTGCCTGGCCGTGCCGCGCATCGGCGTGATGACCGAGCTGTTCCCGGGCGCCTGGCGCGGCCTGTGGCGCGAGAAGAACGGCCTGGGCGGCATCATGGCCTTCGGCTTCTGCATCCTGTCGGCGGCGGCCCTGCTCAACCCCCGGCGCGCCCGGCTGTGGTGGACCTTCGCCGGGCTGGCCGTGGTGCTGGTGCTGATGTCGACCTCCAAGACCTCGCTGGTCTCGCTGATGCTGGGCGTCGGCGCGATCGGCTTCGTGCTGGTGGCCCGCCGCGGCCCGGCCGCCGGGGCGGCCGCCACCTGGGCCGGGGTGACCGGCGTCGTCCTGCTGACCGCCTTCATCCTGTTCGCCGCCGACGTGTTCTTCGCCATCCTCGGCAAGGACGCCACCCTGACCGGCCGCACCAAGATCTGGGCGGCGGTGATGCGCGAGGTCCAGGACCGGCCCTGGCTGGGCTACGGCTACCAGGCGGTGTGGGGCGACAAGAGCGGCTGGGGGCCGTTCGCCTGGATCAGCAAGAACGCCGGCTTCCAGGCCCAGCACGCCCACAACAGCTGGCTGGAGCAATGGCTGGGCATGGGTCTGGTGGGGGTGATCGCCTGGGGGCTGTTCTACCTGCAGACCATGACCCTGGCGGTGATCGCCGTGTTCCGCGACCGGGGCGGCGCCTTGCTCGCCTTCCCGTTCCTGGTCGTCTACAGCCTAGTGGCCCTGACCGAGAGCATCGCGGTCACCTACAACGACTTCCGCTGGGTGCTGTTCGTGGCCTTCGCGACCAAGCTGGCGTTCCCGGACCGCGAGGTCGAGGCGTAGGGACCTGCGGTGGGGGACACACACTCACCCCACGGTCTGGACTAGCCTTGCACCGGCTTTGCCGTGAGTGTGTGTCCCCGTCCCACGCCCAATCCCGTTTTGGAAGAGAGCATTCGCATGTTGCTGGCCGCCCAGATCGTCACCGGGATCGTCGCCCTGATCCACGTCTACATCGTCCTCCTGGAGACCGTGCTGTTCGACAGCCGGGGCAAGAGGGTGTTCGGCCTGACGGAAGAGGCGGCGGCGATCGTCAAGCCGGCCATGTCCAACCAGGGCTGCTACAACGGCTTCCTGGTCGCGGCCCTGGCCCTGGGCCTGTTCTGGCCGGACCCCACGGTGACCAAGGCTTTCGCGTTCTTCGGCCTGGCCTGCGTGGCCGTGGCGGGGGTCTGGGGCGGGCTGACGGTCAAGCGCTCGATCCTGCTGATCCAGACCCTGCCGGCGGTGGTGGGACTGGGGCTGTGGTGGGCGGCCTGAGCTTCGGCGCATCCTGAACCCTCTCCCAGCGGGAGAGGGAGGGGCCCAAGCGAAGCTTGGGAGGGTGAGGGATTACGCTGGTGCAGATCCGGACAGGGCGTGGGGGATGGGCGGT
>NZ_AKKF01000179.1 GCF_000281955.1 Caulobacter sp. AP07
ACAACAGCGGCTACGGCTACAACAACGGCTATGGCCACTACGGCAACGGTTACGGCCAGTCGGGCTACGATCACCGCTACGAAGGTCGCCGCGACCGCGACGACCGCGACGACCGCGGCGACCGCTACAACACCGGCTACCGCTACGACGGTAACGGCTATGGTAACGGCTACTACGGCCAGCGCCGCTAACGGCTGATCCTCGCGAGCGATCCGGCGCCGTCCCTTCCGAGGGGCGGCGCCTTTTCGTGCGCCATCGGCGATTTGACCGCGAGCGAACGCTGTGCGGAGCGCGAAATCTGCTATAGCCCGCTCGGAGCGGTGCGGCTTCATTAACCCTTGGCGCGTCCAGTCAGGCTAAGCCGCATCGAGCAAGGGAGTGCGCGCGAAAACATGGCGGCGTCCGGGATCGCTGTTCGGGGACCACGCAGCCTGCTTCGGCAGATTCGCGAGGCCATGGCCGGTGGCGGGCCCGCCCAGGCCAAGCTCGACATGGTGGTGCGCACCATCGCCATCTCGATGGTCGCCGAGGTCTGCTCGATCTATCTGCGCCGCGCCTCGGGCGATCTCGAACTGTTCGCCACCGAGGGCCTGTCGCGCGACGCCGTCCACGTCACCCGCATGAAGCCCGGCGAGGGCCTGGTCGGCGAGACCATGCGCCTGGGTCGGCCGCTGAACCTGTCGGACGCCGCCAGCCATCCGGCCTTCTCGTATCGTCCGGAAACCGGCGAAGACCCCTATCACGCCTTCCTGGCCGTGCCCCTGCTGCGCGGCGGCCGCTCGATCGGCGTGCTGGTCGTCCAGAACCGCACCGAGCGGGTCTATGGCGAGGAAGAGGTCGAGGACCTGCAGATCATCGCCATGGTCCTGGCCGAGATGGTCAGCGCCGGCGAGCTGCTGGGCCTGACCGAACTGAAGGACGTCGAGATCGCGCCCCACAAGCCGGAACGGCTGAAGGGCGCGCGTTTCGCTGAGGGCCTGGCCTATGGCGTGGCCGTGCTGCACGAGCAGCCGGTGGCTCCCGAGCAGTTGCTGTCCGACGACGCCGCGGCCGAGGAGGCCAAGCTCAAGGCCGCGATCGAGGCCTTGCAGACCCAGATCGACGAGATGCTGGACGGCCAGCACGGCCTGGTCGGCGCCTCCTACGAGGTGCTTGAGACTTACCGGATGTTCGCCCACGACCGGGGCTGGAACCGGTCGTTGCAGGAGGCCGTGCGTTCGGGACTTACGGCGGAGGCCGCGGTCGAACGCGTGCGGTCCGAGCATCGCGCCCGGCTGGGCCAGGCCCGCGACCCCTATCTGCGCGAGCGGCTGCACGACCTGGAAGACCTCAACGACCGGCTGCTGCGCCACCTGTCGGGCGACGTCCACGCCGTGCGCGTGCTGCCGGACGACGCCATCCTGATCGCCCGCAACCTGGGCCCCGCCGACCTGCTGGAATACGACCGCACCAAGCTGAAGGGCATCCTGCTCGAGGAGGGCTCGGCCGCCAGCCACGCCGGCATCGTCGCCCGGGCCCTGGACATCCCCTGCGTCGGTCGCCTGGCCGGCCTGCGCGACCGGGTCAACGAGGGCGACCCGGTGGTGGTCGACGCCGAGACCGCCGAGGCCTGGCTGCGGCCGCGCGCCGACGTCATCAAGGCGCTGCGGGCCCGGATGGAGGTCCGCGCCCAGCGCAAGGCCGAGTTCGCCCGGCTGCGCGACACGCCGGCCATCACCAAGGACGGCGACAAGGTCACCCTGCTGATGAACGCCGGCCTGGCCGTCGACCTGGACATCCTGGGCGAGACCGGGGCCGAGGGCATCGGCCTGTTCCGCACCGAATTCCAGTTCATGGTCGCCGAGGAAATGCCCCGGCTGGAGGCCCAGACCAGCCTCTACGAGAAGGTGCTGGACGCCGCCCAGGGCATGCCGGTCACCTTCCGCACGCTGGACCTCGGCGGCGACAAGCTGCTGCCGTACATGGAGCTGGAGCGCGAGGACAATCCGGCCCTGGGCTGGCGCGCCATCCGCATGGGCCTGGACCGGCCGGCCCTGCTGCGCATGCAGATCCGCGCCCTGATCAAGGCCGCCAAGGGCCGCGAGCTGCGGATCATGTTCCCGCTGGTGGCCAATGTGGACGAGTTCCGCGCCGCCCGCGCCTTCGTCGACCAGGAAGTGGCCTGGGCCCTGAAGCGCGGCCGGCCCGAACCGGCCCGTCTGGACGTCGGGGCGATGATCGAGGCGCCGTCGCTGCTGTGGCATCTGGACGCACTGCTGCCGATGACCGACTTCGTCTCGGTCGGCACCAACGACCTGATGCAGTACCTGTTCGCCGCCGATCGCGGCAACCCCAGAGTGTCCGACCGTTACGACCCGCTGTCGCCGGCCGCCCTGCGGGCCCTGAAGACCATCCAGCAGGCCTGCGCCGACACCGGCACGCCGGTCTCGGTGTGCGGCGAGATGGCGGGGCGTCCGCTGGAGGCTTTCGCCTTGCTGGCGCTGGGTTTCGACCGTTTGTCCATGCCGCCGGCCGGCATCGGACCGGTCAAGCAGATGGTGCTGTCCTGCGACCGCGAAGCCGCCAGGCGGAACGTCGAGGCCCTGCTGAAGACCTCGGCCGGTTCGCTCCGCGGCGAGATCGAAACCTTGGCGCGCAAGCTTTACGTCGCGGTCTGACGGCGCGGGTTCTTAACCAAGCTCCGCTTTATAGTGTATTGAATCCCGCGACTTACTTTGATATCGACCATAAAGTATTAACAAATCCCGGGTACATCCGGTGGGGCATGGTCGTCGGGTTCTCTTTCTGAGAGAATGGGACGACGCGAATTTGAGGTCACATGGCAGCCATGCCGCTGGATACAGGCAGGGTTTCGCACTTGCATCTGGTCGCCGACAGCGATCCGGAAGGCGCGTCGACGGCGACGTTCCAGCCTTCGGTCGACCATGGCGTCGACATCGGCGCGGCCCTGCGCGCCGCCCGTGAGTTCCGCGGCCTGACCCTGCAGGACGTGGCCGACGCCACCCGCATCCGCCAGGGCTATATCGAGGCGCTGGAGGCCCTGCGCCTCGAAGAGCTGCCCTCGCGCCCCTTCACCATCGGCTACGTCAAGTCCTACGCCAAGCTGCTGGGCCTGGACGGCGACGCCGCCGTCGACCGCTTCAAGCTGGACGCGCCCGACGACAGCGAGCCGCTGCGCGCCCCGGTCGGTGTCCGCCACGAGCGCGACCCGCGCCTGGGCCTGATCCTGGCCCTGGGCGTGCTGGTGGTGGCCGCCATCGTGCTGTGGAACGTGGCTCAGCGCGCCATCGCCAAGGACACCCCGCCCGCCCAGGTCGCCCAGTCGCACGCCATCGCCGTGGCCGCCGCCGCGCCGCACGCGCCCGTCGGAGGCGGCGTCGAGGGCGGCGCCTCGGTGTCGCTGGGCGCGCCGCTGCCGGCCCCGGTGGAATCCACCACGCCCGAACCCTACAAGACCCCTGGCCTCGACGACGCCGCCGCCAACGGCGGCTCGGCCGACGCCGTGACCGCCGCCTCCAAGGCGCGCGCCGTGACGGCCGCCGCCGCCACCCCGGCTGATCCGAGCCAACTGGTCGGCCTGGGCTCGGCCTTCCGGGCCAAGGGCGCGGTGTACGGCGCGGCGCAGGCCGACGCCTCCGGCCTGATCCTGCAGGCCCGCAAGCCGGCGTCGCTGACCGTGCACGGCGCCGACGGCTCGATCTACTTCACGCGCTGGATGTCGGCCGGCGAGGCGTTCCGCGCCCCGCGCAACGGCGGGCTGATCGCCGAGGTCTCCGACCCGACCGCCTTCGACGTCTATAACGGCGGCGCCCTGACCAGCCGGATGACCTCGCCGACCGCGGCGCTGAGCAAGCTTGGCGGCTAGTCGGGCGGCAAGACATTTCCGCGACGCCCTTGGGTTCCGCCCGCAAAAGCCTTAGGTTCTGACCCATGGCCGCTGACCACACCCACCTCCGTCCGTGGCGCTCGATCGAGCGTCGCAAGTCGCGCAAGATCCGTGTCGGCAATGTCGAGGTGGGCGGCGACGCGCCGATCACCGTCCAGTCGATGACCAACACCCTGACCAGCGACGCCGCCGCGACGCTGGAGCAGATCCGCCAGCTGGAAGAGGCCGGCGCCGACATCGTCCGGGTCTCGTGCCCCGACACCGACTCGACGGCGGCCTTCAAGACCATCGCCCGCGAGTCGCGGGTGCCGCTCGTGGCCGACATCCATTTCCACTACAAGCGCGGCATCGAGGCGGCCCAGGCCGGCGCGGCCTGCCTGCGGATCAATCCGGGCAATATCGGCAGCCCCGACCGGGTGCGCGACGTGATCCAGGCGGCCCGCGACCACGGCTGCTCGATGCGGATCGGCGTCAACGCCGGCTCGCTGGAGCGCGAGCTGCTGGAGAAGTACGGCGAGCCGTGCCCCGACGCCATGGTCGAGAGCGCCCTCAACCACGCCCGCATCCTGCAGGACCACGACTTCCACGAGTTCAAGATCAGCGTGAAGGCGTCCGACCCGTTCATGACGGTGGCGGCCTATCACCAGCTGTCCGAGCGCATCGACTGCCCGCTGCACCTGGGCGTCACCGAAGCCGGGGCGCTGCGCACCGGCACGGTCAAGTCGTCGATCGGCATCGGCTCGATGCTGTGGGCCGGTATCGGCGACACCATCCGGGTGTCGCTGGCCGCCGATCCCGTCGAGGAGATCAAGGTCGGCTTCGACATCCTCAAGTCGCTGGGCCTGCGCCACCGCGGCGTCAACATCATCGCCTGCCCGTCCTGCGCCCGGCAGGGCTTCAACGTCATCAAGACGGTGGAGGCTCTGGAGGCGCGGCTGGCCCACATCTCCCAGCCGATGTCGCTGTCGATCATCGGCTGCGTGGTCAACGGCCCCGGCGAGGCGCTGATGACCGACCTGGGCTTCACCGGCGGCGGGGCGGGGTCGGGCATGGTCTACATGGCCGGCAAGCCCGACCACAAGCAGTCCAACGACGGCATGATCGACCACATCGTCGAGCTGGTCGAACAACGCGCGGCGCAGCTGAAGGCGGCGGCCGAGGCCGAGGCGATCGCGGCGGAGTAGTTCCCGCCACTTGCCCCCTACGGGTCGCTTCGCGACCGTCTTCCCCCACAGGGGGAAGAGTCTGGGCTCCGCCCCCTATGGGGGCGGACAGACCGCGAAGCGGTCAGGTGGGGGCAAGTCGCTCACCCCAGCGACGTCTCGATCGGCACCCCGCCCTTGATGGCCAGGGTCACCGGCGTGCGTTCGGCCACGTCGGCCAGCCGCGCGCGCTGCGCGTCGTCCAGCGGCCCCGTCGGGACCAGCACCCGCTCGATCCGGGGCGGGGTCTCGCCGCCGTGATAGTGCAGCCGGACCTCCAGCGCCTCCAGCGGCCAGGCCTTGCGCTCGGCGTACATCTTCAGGGTGATCGCCGTGCAGGCCCCCAGGGCCGACAGCAGCAGGTCGAACGGGGCGGGCCCGGCGTCCGCGCCGCCCAGCCGCTCGGGCTCGTCCGCTGTCAGGGCGTGGTGGCCGGTGGTAATCGTCGTTGCATAGCGGGTTTCGCCAATGCGGGCGGTGGCGACGGCCATGAGAGCTCCTTGCTGAATCTGGAACAGGATCGCGGAACGGCGGCGGGCGCACAATGGGCGACCGCCGCTCAGCCCCGGCTAGTCCCGGTCGTAGGAGAACTGGATGCCGGGGGTGCCGCCCGTCGAGATGAACAGGTCGAGGAAGTCGGGAACGGTCTCCTGGCGCTTCCAGTCGCGTTGCAGCTCGCAGAACAGCTGGACCACGCTGATCATCTGGCCGCCGGCCTGCTGGATTCGGCGCAGGGCCATCTCGTGGGCGACGGGCGAGGTGCCGCCCACCGCGTCGGCGACGACATAGACCTCGTAGCCTTCCCGCAAGGCGTCCAGCGCCGGGAAGGTCAGGCAGGCCTCGGTCCACAGGGCCGTCATGATCAGTTTCTTGCGGCCCGTCGCCTCGACCGCCCGGCGAAATTCCACGTCTTCCCAGGAATTGATCGTGGTGCGGTCATAGGTGGGCAGGTGGCCCAGAACCTTGCGCAGCTGCGGGATCGGCGGCTTGTTCAGGTCGGTCGCCACATTGACCGTCGAATGGACGATCGGCAGGCCATAGGCGACGGCGGCCTTGGCCGCGCCGACGATGTTGTTGACCAGCAGCTGGCGGTCCATCGAGGCGATCGAGTTCACCTGGACGGGCTGGTAGTCGATGATCACGAAGGCCGAGTTCTGGGGCGTGAGCAGGGTGTCGGCGACGGGGTCGCGGATCGGTTCGCTGGACATGGGGGTCTCCTGGTCCAAGGGGGAATTGAAGCGAAGGACGCGCGGTCAGCCGCGCTGCGAGTCGAGCGTTTCGTGGTTGGTCGCGACGTCCAGGGCCTTGCCGTAGCTCTCGATCAGCAGCTGATATTGCGGGAAGATCTGGGTGTAGACCTCGGCCCACTGTTGGGCGTCGTCGCGATGCCAGGTCTTCTGGATCTCGGACGCCACCGCCCCGACATCGATGGGCACGACGCCGGCCTGGACCACGCGGGCCAGGGTGATCTCCTGGGCCATCTTGGAATAGGTGCCCGAGGCGTCGATGACGGCGAACACCTTGTAGCCCTCCTGCACCGCGCTGATCGACGGGAAGGCCATGCAGACGCTGGTGATGGTGCCGGCGATGATCAGGGTCTTGCGGCCCGTCGCCTTCACCGCCGCGACGAAGTCGGGATTGTCCCAGGCGTTGATCTCGCCCTTGCGCGCCACATACTGGGCGTGGGGGGCGTTGCGGTGGATTTCGGGGATCAGCGGACCGTTCGGCCCCTGCGGCACCGAGGCGGTGGTGATGACCGGGATGTTCGCCAGGGTGGCGATGGTGGCCAGCGCCCCGGCATGGGCCCGCAGCGTGGTCATCGGCATGTCCTGCACGGTCTGGAACAGGCCGCTCTGGTGGTCGATCAGCAGCATCACGGCGTCGGCGGGATCGATGACGGGGCGGGCGCCGCCGAAATTGGCGGGGGTGCTCGATGAGGTCATGGGACGTCCTCTCTCTGGTCGATGCGGCGGCTCTGGGGGGAATGGCCGCCTTGGGGGTGACGGTCCGGGCCGTCGAAACGGCCCGGAGCGTCGGCGTCAGTGCGCGCCCTGGGGGGCGATCTTGCCGAAGTCGCCCTTGTTGAAGTCGGTGATCGCCTGGCGGATCTCGTCCTGGCTGGTCATCACGAACGGGCCGTAGCCGACGATCGGCTCGTCGATCGGCTCGCCGCCGAGGATCAGCAGCTTGACGTCGCTGTTGGCCTCGATCTCGATCCGGCCGGCCTCGCGGTCGAACACCACCATCTGGGCGTCGCGCACCACCTCCTGGCCGTTGACCAGGGCCGTCCCCTTCAGGACGATCGCCGCCAGGGTGCGGCCTTCCGCGATGTCGAAGCCCGCCGTGTGGCCCGCATTGAGGCGGACGTCCCAGACGTCGATCGGCGTGAAGGTTCGGGCCGGACCGTGGCGACCGCCATGCTCGCCGGCGATGACCCGCAGCTTGCCCGCCCCGTCCGGCAGGTCGACGGCGGGGATTTCCGCGTCGAGCAGCGTCTGGTAGCCGGCCGGGGCCATCTTGTCCCGCGAGGGCAGGTTGACCCACAGCTGCACCATCTCGAAGGCCCCGCCCGTGCGGCCGAAGGCTTCGGAGTGGTATTCCTCGTGCAGGATGCCCGAGGCGGCGGTCATCCACTGGACGTCGCCGGGCCCGATCTTGCCGCCGGCCCCGGTGGAGTCGCGGTGCTCGACCTCGCCCTCGTAGACGATGGTCACGGTCTCGAAGCCGCGGTGCGGGTGCTGGCCGACGCCGCGCCGATGGGCGGTCGGCTCGAAGCGGGTGGGGCCGGCGTAGTCGAGCAGCAGGAACGGGCTCAGCTGCTTGCCGTGGCTGTCGTAGGAGAACAGCGAGCGGACGGGAAAGCCGTCGCCGACCCAGTGCTGGCGGGGGGCGCTGTAGACGCCGAGGATCTTCTTCATGGTCTCGCCTCCTTTCGATCGACCGGGGCCGATCTGTTGGAAAAGAAGCTAGGCGCGTGACGATCTGTCCGGTAGGCCGTGATATGGCGCCTCAGCGTTCTATCTGTGGGACGATGCGATCGTGCAGGACCTGAACGACCTCTATTATTTCGCCGCCGTGGTCGAGCATGGCGGGTTCGCCCCGGCCGGCCGGGCGCTGGGCCTGCCCAAGTCGAAGCTCAGCCGCCGGGTCGCCGCCCTGGAGGAGCGCCTGGGCGCCCGGCTGATCCAGCGGTCGACGCGGCGGTTCTCGGTGACCGAGGTCGGCGCCGACTACCACCGCCATTGCCAGGCGATGATCGTCGAGGCCGAGGCGGCGCAGGAGACCATCGACCGGATGCGCGCCAGCCCGCGCGGCCTGGTGCGGCTGGCCTGTCCCACCGGTCTGCTGCACAGCGACGTGTCGCGGATGCTGGCCGGCTTCCTGATGCGTTGGCCCGAGGTCGAGGTGCATCTGGACGCCACCAACCGCCGGGTGGACGTGGTCGGCGAGCGGCTGGACCTGGCGATCCGCGTGCGCTTCCCGCCGCTGGAGGACAGCGACCTGACCGTGCGAATCCTCGGCGACAGCCGCCAGCGCCTGGTCGCCAGCCCGCGCTGCCTGTTCCAGGCCGAGCATCCGAGGGGGCCGGCCGACCTGCACGGCCTGCCCAGCCTGGCCTGGGGACCGGCCGAGGGGGAGCATAGCTGGACCCTGGAGCACGAGACCGGCGCCGGGGCGGTGGTGCGTCACCATCCGCTGCTGGTCACCGACGACATGGTGGTGCTGCGCGACGCCGTCGTCGCCGGGGTCGGCGTGGTGCAACTGCCGTTGATGGCGGTGCGCGACGCCCTGGCGGCGGGCGAACTGGTCGACCTGCTGCCCGGCTGGGCCCCCCGCAGCGGCGTCATCCACGCCGTCTTCCCGTCGCGTCGCGGCATGTTGCCCTCGGTGCGCGCCCTGATCGACCACCTGGCCGACGGCTTCGCCCGGCTGGAGGCGACCCCCTAGATCACCGCCCGCGACCGCTCGTCCGCCCCGGTCAGCGCCGTCGCCACCACCCGCAGGCCGCGCTCGAGCTGCGCCCGGTCGGTGGTCGCGCCCAGGCAGATCCGCACGCCGCTCTCCAGGCCCTGGGCGACGATCGGCGCGCCGGGCGGGGTGATCTCGACGCCGCCGCGCAGGGCGCGGCCGGCCAGGCGCTCGGCGTCCAGTTCCGCCATCGGCAGCCAGACGTGCGGGCTGAAGGCCGAGGCCGGGGTCTCGATGGCCGAGCCGAGGATCGCGCGGGCCAGGCCGAGGCGCAGGCCCATCTCGTCGCGGATCTCGCCGGCGATCAGGTCGGCCGTGCCGTCCTCGATCCATTGGGTGGCGATCAGGGCGCCGAAGTTGGGCGGGGCGTAGAACTGGGCGCGCACGGCGTGGACGACGCGTTCGAACAGGTCGCCCAGCGGGGCCAGCAGGAAGCCGACCCGCAGGCCGGGCGACAGGGCCTTGGAGACGCCGGACACGTGGATCGTCCGCTCGGGCGCCAGTTCGACCAGCGCGGGCAGGGGATCACCGCCGAAGATCGAATAGATGCCGTCCTCGATGATCCACAGGTCGCGCCGGCGCGCCACGGCCACGATGTCGGCGCGGCGCGCGGCGCCCATGATCCGGCCGGTGGGGTTCTGCAGGGTCGGCAGCACGAACACCGCCTTGGCCCCGTTGGCCGCCGCCCGGTCGAGGGCGTCGGGCAGCAGGCCTTCGCCGTCCATGGCCACGCCCGTCAGCCGATAGCCGGCATGGTCGGCCAGCACCCGGGCGCCGGGGAAGGTGGCGGCTTCGCACAGCACCTCGTCGCCGGGCCGGCACAGGGCGGCCAGGGCCAGGCTCAGGGCCTGCTGGGCGCCGGCGCAGCAGATCAGCTGGCGCCAGTCGGCGTTCTCGACGCCGGCGGTGCGCGACAGCCAGGTCGCCAGGGCCCGGCGATGGGCTTCCAGCCCGGTCGAGGGGGCGTAGGCCAGGTTGTCGAGCAGGTCGGGACGGCGCTGCAGCCGCGCCAGGGTCTGGACGATCCGCGCCCCGCCCGCGCCGACGGGCGCGATGTTCTGGCTGAGATTGATCGGGCCGGGATCCTCGGCCGTCGTTCGCGCCGCCGCCCCCATGCCTTTGCCCAGGGCCCCCCGCACGAAGCTGCCGCGCCCGACATGGGCCTCGACCAGCCCAGCCTTTTCGGCCTCGACATAGGCGCGGGTGACGGTGCCCAGGCCCAGGCCCAGGCGGTGGGCCAGGTCGCGCTGCGGCGGCAGGCGGTCGCCGTGCGCCAGGGCGCCGGCGGCGATGTCGGCGCGCAGGGCGTCCAGCAGCCGCTCATAGAGCGGTGCGTCGCCGGTCGGCAGGGTCGGGGTCCAGGCGGCCATGAGGTCTCCAGAATTGTCACTGGAACAATATAGGTTTTGACACATGATGCAATTGGCAAGATGACCGTGACATTCATCCCCGATGTCTTGGGAGCATCCGCCATGACCGTCCAACTGCTGCTCGCCTTCGTCCTGTTCGCCTTCGCCACCGCCGGCACGCCCGGCCCCAACAACATGATGCTGCTGGCCTCGGGCGCGAACTTCGGCTTCCGGGCGACCATCCTGCACATCCTCGGCATCAGCGTGGGCCTGGGGGTGATGGTGCTGGCCATGGGGCTGGGCCTGGGCGGGGTGTTCAAGGCCTGGCCGGTGCTGCACGACGTGCTGCGCTGGGCGGGCGGGGCCTATCTGCTGTGGCTGGCCTGGAAGATCGCTACCACGAAGGGCATCAGCGACAAGGACGCCGGCGCTCGGCCGATGACCTTTCTCGGCGCGGCCGCCTTCCAGTGGGTCAATCCCAAGGCCTGGGCCATGGCCCTGACGGCGGCCACCACCTACACGCCGGAGGGCTCGGCCCTGGCGGTGTTCATCGTGGCCGGGACCTTCATGCTGGTCGGCGCCCCGTGCAGCGCCGCCTGGGCCGGGTTCGGCCAGGGCATGCGGCGGTTCCTGGACCGGCCGCCGGTGCTGCGGGCCTTCAACCTGACCATGGCCGCCCTGCTGGTCGCCTCGCTCTATCCGCTGGTGGTGGAGACGGGGCCGGGCAGGAAGGTCGAGGCCCCGCGCCAACTGGCCGCCCAGGCGATGCCGGCCTTGCCGCGCATCGGCTCGCACGGCTGAAGGGGCGGATTACCGAAGCTTAAGTGGCCGGCGGGCGGCGCTTGAGGTCTGGTGCCCGGGCTCAGGCCCTTGGAGTCGCCATGTCCCTCGCCGTCCGTTCCGCGCTCGTCGCCGTTCTGCTGCTGGCCGGGAGCGCGGCCGTGGCCCAGGCCGCCGTCACGCCCGTGCCGGTGGGCCAGCCGCTGGCTCGCTTCGACAAGCTCAAGCCCGGCGTCCATCGCTACCTGCGCTACCGGCAGGTGGGCGACACCGTCACCGCCGTCGATGTCTGGACCCGCGAGGTCCGCTTCGACGACCAGGACGGCCAGCGCCGGCTGCACATCGTCCAGCACTGGGACGGAGCGGGCGCGGCGACCTCCAACCGCCAGCTGGACAGCTGGTTCGAGGTCGGCACCTTCCGGCCCCTGACCCACGAGCGCCGCTCGCAGAAGGACGGGGTGTCGAAGATCGAGGGCTTTGCCTTCCAGTCCGACAAGATCGTCGGCCTCAAGGCCCTGGAGGGCAACGCCGCCAAGGACTTCGAGGTCGCCTCGCCGCAACCCAGCTTCAATTTCGAGACCGACATGGAGTTCCTCCAGGCCCTGCCGCTGGCGGCGGGCTACGAGGCTAGCATCGTCTTCACCCATCCGGGCGGCGGCCCGCCGGCCCCCTATGTCTTCAAGGTCGTGGGCTCGGAGCGGCTGAGCCTGCCCGGCGGCGGCAAGGTCGACTGCTGGGTGGTGACCGCCGACTACAACCATCCGGAAATCCCGGTGACCCGCTTCTGGTTCGCCAAGGACAGCCAGGTGATGATCAAGCAGGTCTCGCCGCTGCCGGACGGGACGGGGGTGATGGGGAAGACGCTGCTGTATTAGGTCGTTCCTCACGCTCGTCATCCCCCGCATAAAGCGGGGGATGACGACGATGGGGCTGTTCCGGCGAGGCCGCTTGCCTCCCAGACCGGAACAGCCCCACATCGGCGCACCAACTCCCGAGGGCCCACCCCATGCGCTTCCCGCTCGTCCTGGCCGCCGTCGCCGCCGTGACCTTGAGCTCGGGGGCCTGGACCCCGGCCCTGGCCCAGGACCTCAAGGTCACCGTCGTCGGCCGCGACTCGATCGTCCTGACCCCCGCCGACCTCAAGGCCCTGCCGCGCGCCAAGGCCACCTTCCAGGCCAAGGGCCACGCCGTGACCTTCGAGGGCCCGCTGCTCAACGCCGCCCTGCTGAAGGCCGGGGTGGTGTCCGGCGACCGGCTGATGGGCCGCTACCTGAACCAGGTGGTGGTCGCCAAGGGCGCCGACGGCTTCACGGCCACCTATTCCCTGGGCGAGACCGACCCGATCTACCGCGCCAATCCGGTGATCATCGCCGACAGCAAGGACGGCCAGCCGCTGGACGCCAAGGAAGGCCCCTACCGCCTGGTGGTCGACGGCGACCTGCGGCCCGGCCGCTCGCCGCGCCAGGTGGTGTCGATCGAGGTCAAGCCGGTTCCCTGAGGCCCCTCACAGTCGTCATCCCCCGCTTCATGCGGGGGACCCAAGCCGAGCTGGCCGACGTGGCTTGGGTCCCC
>NZ_AKKF01000180.1 GCF_000281955.1 Caulobacter sp. AP07
GGCTCGACCAGCCGCGCCGCCGTCATCGGGTTGAAGCCGTCGACGCCCAGGATCTGGTCGGCCAGGAAGCGATAGCCGGCCCCCGTCTCGTCGTGGAAGCGGGCCGGATTGCCGCTGGCGAAACCCTGGACCAGGGCCCGCAGGCGGTTGGGGTTGCCGGCGTCGAAATCGGGGTGCGCCGTCAGGGCCAGGATGCGGCCGATCGCGCCCTCGCCCGGATCGCGGGCCTGGACCGAGAACCACTTGTCCAGCACCAGCGGCTCCTCGCGCCATTGGGCGTGGAAGGCGGCCAGGGCCTTCTCGGCCGGCTCGCCGCCGATCTGCACCAGGGCCGACAGGGCTCCCATGGCGTCGGTCATGTTGGCGGCGCTCTCGAAGTGGCCGACGACACGCTCGACGTTGACGGCGTGCGGGTCGGCGGCCAGCAGGTCGCAGCAGCCGTTGCGCAGGGCGCGCTTGCCGGCCGCCCGGGCGTCGGCCGAGAACTCGCCGCCGTTCTGCAGGTCGCCGTGCAGACGCCGCAGCAGGTCGCCCAGATGGACGGCGATGCGGGCCTTCAGGCTGTCGCGGGCCGCGTGGATCGCCGCCGGATCGACGGGTTCGACGGCCAGGCTGAGGTCGCCCTCGCTGGGCAGGGTCAGCAGCAGGGCCTTGAACGCCGGGTCCGAGGCGTCGTCGACCAGGGCCTTGCCCAGGGCGTCGGCGTAGCGCTCCTCGCCGACATCGTCAGGGGCGCCGGCGGCGCGGCCGAGGATGAGTTCGCGGGCCAGGGTCTGGCCGGCCTCCCAGCGGTTGAACAGGTCCGGGTCGGCGGCGAACTGCACGTAGCGGTCGACCGACCGGGTGTCGGTCGTCAGGTTCACCGGCGCCGAGAAGCCACGCAGGGCCGAGATCACCGGGGCGCTCTTCACGCCGTCCCAGCGCACGGTCCTGGTCGCGCCGTCCAGCAGCACCACCTCGCTGCCGCGCAGGCTCTCGCCCGCGCCGTCGAGCAGGCCAATGGTCACCGGGATCGGCAGGGCCCGTTTGTCCGGCTGGCCGCTGGTCGGGGCGGTCGACTGGGTGAGCGTGATCTCCAGCGCCTGGGCGACCTCGTCATAGGCGTGGGTCAGCGACACCGCCGGGGTGCCGGCCTGTTCGTACCAGGCGAAGAAATCGCCCATGTCGCGGCCCGACGCATCGGCGAAACAGGCGATGAAGGCCTCGACCGTGGTCGCCTCGCCGTCGTGGCGCTCGAAATAGAGGTCCAGGCTCTTCCTGAAGACGTCCGCGCCCAGGATGGTCTTGAGCACCCGGATCAGCTCGGAGCCCTTCTCGTAGATGGTCGCGGTGTAGAAGTTGTCGATCTTCAGATAGCTGGACGGCCGCACGGGATGGGCCAGGGGCCCGGCGTCCTCGGCGAACTGCCGGGCGCGCAGGGCCTTGACGTCCTTGATCCGCTGGACGGCCTCGCCACGCATGTCGGCGCTGAAGCTCTGGTCACGGAAGACGGTCAAGCCTTCCTTCAGGCACAGCTGGAACCAGTCGCGGCAGGTGATGCGGTTGCCGGTCCAGTTGTGGAAATATTCGTGGGCCACGACGCTTTCGATGCGCTCGTAGTCCATGTCGGTGGCGGTCTCGGGCGCGGCCAGCAGCAGGGAGCTGTTGAAGATGTTCAGCCCCTTGTTCTCCATGGCCCCGAAGTTGAAGTCGCGCACGGCGACGATCATGAACAGGTCCAGGTCGTACTCGCGGCCGAACGCCTCCTCGTCCCACTTCATCGACCGCTTGAGGGCGTCCAGGGCATAGGCGGCGCGCGGGGCCTGGCCGGGATCGACGAACACCTTCAGGGCCACGGGGCGGCCGGTCATGGTGGTGAAGCTGTCCTCCAGCACGTCCAACTCGCCCGCCACCAGGGCGAACAGATAGGCCGGCTTGGGGAAGGGGTCGTTCCAGACGGCGAAATGGCGCCCGCCCTCCAGCGCGCCGCTCCCGACCAGGTTGCCGTTGCTGAGCAGGTGGGCGAACGCCTCGTCGGCCTCGATCCGCACCGTGTAGCGGCTCAGCACGTCGGGCCGGTCGGGGAAGTAGGTGATGGTGCGGAAGCCCTCGGCCTCGCATTGGGTGCAGAACCGGCCGCCGGACATGTAGAGGCCCATCAGCGCCTTGTTGGCCGACGGGTCGATCTCGACCTCGGTGGTCAGGACGAAGGCGTCGGGCACGGCGTGGATCGTCAGGCCTTCGGCGTCGAGGGCGTATTCGTTGGCGCTCAGCGCCTGGCCGTCGATGGCCACCGAGATCAGCTTCAGTCGCTCGCCGTTCAGGAACAGGGGCTCGTCCGCCGCGCCGCTACGTTTGATCGCCAGCGTCGCCTTGACCCGCGTCGCGGCGGGTTCCAGCTGGAACTCCAGGGCGGTGGTCTCGATCCGGAATGGGAACGGGCGATAGTCCAAGAGCCGGACGGGCTGGGGCGTGTCTGTGCGCATCCGGTCAATGTAGGCAAGGCGGCGCGCCGGGGCGAGGGCGCTCTTGACCCGACAGGCAAATTGTCCGCGAGTTCGCGCCGTCACCAGGGGGCGTCGATGACCGGACGGGAATGCGGCGAGTGCGGTCAGTGCTGCAAGCTGATCGGCGTGCGCGAGCTGGAAAAGGCCCCCCACGTCTGGTGCCGCTACTACAAGCGCGGCAAGGGGTGCGGGGTCTATGAGGGCCGGCCGCAGGGCTGCGCCGACTTCGCCTGCGACTGGTTGCTGGACGATCGCCTGGACGACGCCTGGCGGCCGGACCGCAGCGGCTTCGTGCTGCACGCCGGCGATGGCGGCCGGACGATCAATGTCGAACTCGACCCGACCCAGCCCTCGGCCTGGCGGCGCGCGCCGTTCGAGGCGATCCTGCGGGGCTGGGCCAGCGCGGGCGCGGCCGAGGGGCTGGAGGTGCTGATCTGGGTCGGACGCCGTTGCTGGCGGCTGACGCCCGGCGGCGAGATCGACCTCGGCGTGGTCCGGCCGGCGGTGGAGTTCGCCTCGCACAGTCGCCTGCGCCGGCCGGGTTCGGGACGTGACTGGCCGCCGCGCGAGACCGTCGGCCGTGCCGAGCCCACCTAAACCGTTCGTCACTTGAACCGCGACATGATCCCGCCAAAGCTCGGGACAGTTTCTCGGGGATTCCATTTCATGTCGCTGACTGACGCTTCCCCATCCGCCGTCGGCCTCGACGTCGGTTCGCGCCGTTTCCTGCATCCCGGCCCGGTGCGTTGGCTGCGGTCGCTGGGCTGGGGCGCGTTGCTGTTCGTGCTGTTCGGGTTCGCCTACGGCGTGCTTGGCATGGTGACGGAGTCTGACGCCCCTTGGTTCAGCCCGTCCCAGGGCGCCTTGATCACGGCCGTGGCCAGCGTCATCGGCCTGGCCTTGTACGCGCTTCTCGTGCGGGGCGCGGAGGCGCGCTGGCCCAGCGAACTGGGTCTGAGGCAGGCCGCGCCTGAACTGCTGATCGGGCTGGTGGTCGGCGTGGCCATGATGAGCGTGGTGGTCGCGGTGCTGCTGGCGTCAGGCCTCTATGAGATTTCCGGGCCTCGCGCGGCGTCGCCCTGGAACATGATCACCGTCGCCATCTCCTCCGGCGTCTTCGAGGAGCTGATGTTCAGGGCGATCCTTCTGCGTCTCCTGATGCGCGCCTTCGGGCTCTGGCCGGCGCTGACGCTCTCGGCCGCGTTCTTCGGCTTCGTGCACCTGGGCAATGACAACGCCACCCCGACGGCGGCCGCCGCCATCGCCGTGGAAGCCGGGTTGATGCTGGCGGCCTTCTATCTGCTGACCGGACGCCTGTGGATGGCGATTGGCGTGCACGCGGCCTGGAACTTCGCCCAGGGCTGGATCTGGGGCGCGCGTGTTTCGGGCAACGAAGTCAAGGAGAGCCTGTTCCTGAGCCAGCCTCGCGCGACCGTTCCTGAATGGCTGAGCGGCGGCGCGTTCGGGCCCGAAGCCTCGGTTCCGGCGATGATCGTGGGGACCAGCGTGGCGATCGGAGTGCTGTACTGGGCCTGGAAGAAGGGGAACTTCAAGGCCCGACCCGACGCGCCTCCAGTCGTCGAGGCGGCTTAACCCGCTTCGACGATGCTGACCGCCCCTTCGGCGGCGGGAACCTCGTACAGCGCCCGCTCGATGGCGGCGGCGCGCTGGGCCAGGGCGACCAGGGCTGGCGGCGCGTCCTCGGGATGGTCGCTGGCCAGTTCGACCAGCTGGCGCGCCAGGGCGTGGAGCTGCGGCGCGGCGGCGATCAGCCGGGCCTGGAACTCCATCTTGCGCGGGTCGCGGTCGTACTCGGCCCCCGGTGTGCGCCAGCCGCCCCAGTCGTTGGAATCGGTGACCACCACCGGATAGGTGCCGGGATAGGGGTGGTGCAGGCAGTCGCTTTCCTGCTGCCACTTGTTGCGGGCTCGCAGGATGCGCCAGTTGGCGACCACGCCGCCGCCCTCGTCGTCGATCCGGTCCTCGGGCTTCAGCTCGTGGGCCTGGAACTCGCGACCCAGGCCGACGTCGTAGGTGACGCGCACGGGCTCGTCGAAGCCCTTGGCCCAGATCGGCACGATGCGCTCGATCGTCGCCCAGGCGCCGACGCTATCGACCCACACCTTCTGGTTCCGCTGGAAGACGGTCTTGGCCACGCACGCGCTCTCACAGGTTTCGAGGCCGCCATAAGAACCTGAAATCCTTGACGCGAGGTCAATCTTTCCCTGGAGCCCAAGGCGGTCCATCGTGGTCGGGCGTCGCGCCGCCATCCCACAAGAGCGGGCGCGCCAGGGAGGAAGTCCAAGTGGATTTCGACTATTCCGACGACCAGAAGTTCCTCAAGGACGAGGCGCGCAAGTTCCTCGCCGCCCGCTGCGCGCCCTCGGTGGTGCGCGGCGTGCTCGACGATCCGGCCAAGAGCTACGACGCGGGGCTGTGGAGCGCCGTGGCCGAGCAGGGCTGGCTCGGCGCGGCCATTCCCGAGCAATATAACGGCCTGGGCCTGGGGCGGGTGGAGCTGTGCGCCATCGCCGAGGAGCTGGGCCGGGCCGTGGCCCCGATCCCCTTCGCCTCGACGGTTTATGTGCTGGCCGAGGCCGTCATGGCCCACGGGACCGACGCCCAGAAGGCCGCCATCCTGCCGCGCATCGCCGCCGGCGAGCTGATCGGCTGCCTGGCGGTGTCGGAAGGGCCGGGGACGATCACCCCGTCGGCCCTGTCGGCCAAGGTCGAGGGCGGCAAGCTCTCGGGCGTCAAGATCCCGGTCACCGACGGCGACGCGGCCGGCATGGCGATCGTGTTGGCCAACGAAGGCGGCCGGCCGGGCCTGTTCCTGGTCGACCTCAAGGCCAGCGGCGTCCGCGCCGAGACCCTGGAGAGCCTGGACCCCACCCGTGGCGTCGCCCGCCTGACCTTCGACGGCGCGACGGCGGATCGGCTGGGGGAGGCCGGCCGGGGCTTCGAACTGGTCCAGGCCATCCTCGACCGCGCCGCCGTGCTGCTGGCCTTCGAACAGCTGGGCGGCGCCGACCGCTGCCTGGAGATGGCGCGGGAATACGCGCTGGGCCGCTACGCCTTCGGACGGGTGATCGCCGGCTACCAGGCGATGAAGCACAAGATGGCCGACATGTACGTCAAGAACGAGGTCGCCCGCTCCAACGCCTATTACGGGGCCTGGGCCCTGGACGTCGACGCGCCGGAACTGCCGACCGCCGCCGCCGCCGCCCGCATCGCCGCCTCCGACGCCTTCTGGTTCGCCAGCAAGGAAAGCGTCCAGGTGCATGGCGGCATGGGCTTCACCTGGGATGTCGACTGCCACCTCTATTACCGCCGTTCGCGGCAGCTCTCGCTGGTGGCCGGCTCGCCCAAGCTCTGGAAGGAGCGGCTGGTCAGCGAGCTGGAGAAGAAGAACGCAGCCTGACGCTGTCCCTCTCCCCTTGCGGGAGAGGGTGGCCCGCAGGGCCGGGTGAGGGGTCTCTCAAACCTCTCCGGACAGGCCTTTCGACCCCTCATCCGTCAGCTTCGCTGACACCTTCTCCCGCAAGGGGAGAAGGATCGGAGACAGACCATGGACTTCAACGACTCCCCCGAGGAAGCCGCCTATCGCGAGAAGGCCCGCGCCTGGCTGGCCGAGAACGCCGCCGCGCATCGCGCCGCGCATGGCGAGCCCAAGCCGACCACGCCCGAGCACATGGCCGCCGCCAAGGCCTGGCAGGCCCGCAAGGCCGGGGCCGGCTACGCCTGCATCACCTGGCCGGCCGGGGTCGGCGGGGGCGGCGGCACGCCGATCCAGTCGGTGATCTTCGGCCAGGAAGAGGCCAAGGCCGGCGTCAGCTACGGCTATTTCACCATCGGCCTGGGCATGTGCGTGCCCACGGTGATGGCCTTCGCCAACGACGAGACCAAGCAGCGCTTCGTGTCGCCCGCCGTGAAGGGCGAGGAGATCTGGTGCCAGCTGTTCTCCGAACCGGCCGGCGGCTCCGACGTCGCGGCCCTGCGGACGCGAGCGGTCAAGGACGGCGATGGCCCCGATGCGGATTGGGTCATCAACGGCCAGAAGGTCTGGACCACCGGCGCCCACTATTGCGACTACGGCATCGTCCTGGTGCGTACTGATCCCGACGTGCCCAAGCACAAGGGACTGACCATGTTCTGGATCGACATGCGCGACGCCGCCGTCGAATGCCGGCCGATCCACCAGATGTCGGGCGGTCGCGAGTTCAACGAGGTCTATTTCACCGACCTGCGGGTCAAGGACAGCCAGCGGCTGGGCGCGGTCGGCGACGGCTGGAAGGTGGCCCTGGTCACCCTGATGAACGAGCGCCTGGCGGTCGGCGGCTCGGCCGGTCCGGACTACCGCCAGGTGATGGAACTGGCGCGCGGCCTGTCGGGGCCCGGCGGTCCGGCCCTGAAGGACACCGCCTTCCGCGAGAAGCTGGCCGACTGGTACGTCAATTCCCAGGGCCTGAAATATACCCGCTTCCGCACCATGACCGCCCTGTCGCGCGGCCAGACGCCGGGCCCGGAAAGCTCGATCGGCAAGATCATCGCCGCCAACCAGCTGCAGGACCTGGCCAACACCGCCATCGAGGCGGAGGGCGAGTACGGCATCCTCACCGACCCGTCCCTGGCCCCGATGGAGGCGGCCTTCCAGCAGAGCCTGATGTGGGCCCCCGGCCTGCGGATCGCCGGTGGCACCGACGAGATCCTCAAGAACATCATCGCCGAGCGGGTGCTGGGCCTGCCGGGGGATGTGCGGGTCGACAAGGACGTGGCGTTCAAGGACATGCCGACGGGGCGGTAAGACATAAACAGTCGTCATCCCCCGCTTTATGCGGGGACCCAAGCTGAGCATCAGAACCGGAACGGTGAGCTCTGTTTGGGTCCCCCGAACAAGTCGGGGGATGACGACGATGAGAGGTGGCGGGAGGTTCTAGCTCCCCTTCACGTCCTTCGCCGCCCGCGTCAGCTGAACGAACTCCGCCCGCAGGCCGTAGGGATCCTCGCCCCGCGCGCCCTGGGCCAGGGCCGTGACGGCGTTCCAGTCGAAGCCGTCGTCCACCCACGGATCGCCCCGCAGTTTCTGGCCATAGGCCGCGACCGCCACGGCGAAGCGGGTGGCCTCGGGGGCGGCGGCCAGGTTCGACCGGACGTCGCCGGCGCCGATCGGCCGCTCGATCAGCTTCGACGCCGAACCGCCCGGCGGCTTGTAGCGGATCTTCAGGAAGGCCAGTTCGTCGCCGCCCGCCCTGGCCGGCGCCTTGTCGCCATAGCGCAGCGGGTCCGACGACGGCCGGGCGCCGACCGGGGTGATCTCGTAGATCGCCGTCACCGCCGCGCCCGAGCCCACCTCGCCGGCGTCGACCTGGTCGTTGTTGAAGTCCTCGCGATTGAGCAGCCGGGTCTCGTAGCCGATCAGCCGGTACTCGGCGACCTTGGCCGGGTTGAACTCGACCTGGATCTTGACGTCGTCGGCGATCGGGAAGAGGGCGCTGTCGAAGTCATCGCGCAACAGCTTGCGCGCCTCCTGCAGGCTGTCGACATAGGCCGCCGTGCCGTTGCCGTTCTGGGCCAGGGCCTGCATCATCGTGTCGTTGTAGTTGCCGCGGCCAAAGCCGTAGACCGACAGGTAGACGCCGCTCTTGCGCTGGTCGCTGACGAAGTCCTTCAGCCGCGCTGGATCGGCGATCCCGACATTGAAGTCGCCGTCGGTCAGCAGGATCACCCGGTTGACCGCCTTGGGGTCGAGGTTCTGCTTGGCCAGGGCATAGGCCAGCTCCAGCCCCTGGCCGCCGGCGGTCGAGCCGCCGGATTGCAGGGCCGTCAGGGCGCAGCGCATCTTCAGCTTCGAGCGCCCGTCGGTGGGCGACAGGACCGCGCCGGCCGAGCCGGCATAGGCCACCATCGACACCCGGTCCTGCGGCCGCAGCTGGTCGATCAGCACGTTCAGCGCCTTCTTGGCCAGCGGCAGGCGGTCCTCGCCGGACATCGAGCCGGAGGTGTCGATCAGGAACACCAGGTTCAGCGGCGGCTGGTCGGCGCGCGGCGCGGCGTAGCCCTGGACGCCGATGTGCAGCAACTGGCGATCCTTGGACCAGGGCGAGGGGACCACCGCCACGGTCGGCTTGAACGGCGCGTCCTTGGCGGTGGGGCGGGCGTAGCCGTAGTCGAAATAGTTGATCAGCTCCTCGACCCGGACGGCGTCGCGGGGCGGGGCGCTGGCGTCGTTCAGGAAGCGGCGGACATTGGCGTAGGCGGCGGTGTCGACGTCGATCGAGAAGGTCGAGACCGGCTCGTCGGCCACGCGCTTGACCGGGTTGGCGACGGCGCCGGGATACTTCTCGGTGTCGCGGGCCTGGGGGGCGAAGGCTGGAGACGGCATGACCGGCGACGCGTAGCCGTAGACCGCTGGCGGGGGCGGAGCGGGCGCCTTCGATTCGGAGCGCGGCTGTATCGACGGGATCGGCAAGGGCGGCGGGGCCATGCCGACCGGCGCACCCTGAGCCATGGTGGCGCGGCGGGGCGAGGTGAGGCGATGGTCGCGTTCGCTTGACGCGACATAGCCCAGGGCGGCGCACGCCTCGGGCGTCACCGCGCCGTCGCCGGGAGACGACAGGGCCAGGCTGGGCGCGCTCGCGCCGCCGGCGATCAGCAGGGAAAGGGCGGTGGAGCCGAGGATGCGAAGGCCGGATGACGCCATGACCGGAGGTCCTCTCAGGGTTGCGGGTCATGCTGCCGCTCGGCCTGTGGCGAAAGCGGGGCCGTGTCACGAAACCGAAGGATTTCTCCGAGGCGACAAACCTTCTGTGGGCAGTTCCGTGACAGCTTCGCGAACGATGTTCCGCGAGCTTGACAGTGTTTCAGCCCGGGCACATGAGTGAACTGTAAATCATGGTTAACGGCGTGCTGAGGGGGAGCGATGCACGAGACCAGCACGGCTGCTGCTCGCTTCGCCGCGCTCCGGCGCAGCTTGGCCTATCTGATCGACAATCGCGCGATGCTGGCCCGCCGGATTCCGGTCGGCGCGGTGGTGGCGGCCGTGGTGATCCCGCTGGTCGGCTGCGACACCGGCCCCAGCTTCTGGTTCCACAAACGCGCCTCCGCCTGCCCGCGTCCCCAGGCGGCGCAAGGGGTTTCCGGCCAGTTCAATCAGCAGCAGCAGGAGATCCGCGCCCTGCGCCAGGGCGGTTTCCGTGGTGACTTCTTCGCCCAGCTGGAGCTGGCCCGCCGCTACGAGGGCCAGCGCGCGGTCGACAAGAACCTCGAGGACCCGGTCGAGGCGGCGGTCTGGTACGCCATGGCCCTGGCCAACGCCGGCGGCTATTCGCCGATCGCCGCCTATGAGCGGCGGGGCGGCAAGGACAGCGGCGCGCTGTCGCGATTCGACGACTGCCGGGCCTTCGAGCGGCATGCCGCCTACGGCGCCCTGGACCGCCTGCTGTCACGGATGTCGACCGAGGAGCGCGAGAAGGTCCGCAACCGCGTGATCTACGTCCTCTCCACCCAGGGGGCCGACGGCTACCGGGTGCTGGCGCGGATGCACGACGGCTTCTTCGGCCCCTTCGGCGAGCCGTCCGACAACCTGCAGGCCATCGAGGCCTACGGTTCGCGCAAGCGCACCGGCGCCCCGGCCGCCCTCGACCTGTTCCGGCGCAACGACGTCGACGCCTATCTCTACAATTACCTGGCGGTGCAGACCGGCGACGTCTCGGCCTATGTGATGCTCAAGGACTTCGAGCGTTCCTCGCCGCAGCGGGCCTCGTACGGCGGCTTCGTCGAGACCAAGGCCAAGCGCTGGATTCCGCCCTACGAGTTCTATCCGCCCGAATCGCCGGACTCCGGCGTGCCGCATTCCGACGAGAGCGATCCGTCGGGCGACGCCAAGGAGGCGGCGCTGGCGCGGCTGGGCGAGCTGCCCTTCGTCCATATCGGCGAGGCCCTGGCCTATCTGCGGGTGATCCCGTCGCCGCTGCTCGACGAGCGGCTGCTGAGCACGAACGACGCCCAGACCTTCCAGGCGATGATCGGCCGGCCGATCACCGGCCGCCTGTCGGGCGTCGAGAAGGTGCGCGCCATCCAGTACGCGGCGGTCAACGGCTCGTCCAAGGCCCAGCTGGTGCTGGCGGTGATGTACTCCGAGGGGGTCGGCGTGCCGCGCGACTACGCCCGCGCCTATCACTGGTACGAGGAGGCCGAGCGCCAGGGTTCGGCCGAGGCCAAGTACGCCATGTCGACCTTCTTCTCGCTGGGCCTGCAGGGCGTGGCCGACCAGGACCGGGCCAAGGCCGTGGTCTACCAGCTGGACGGCGCCCTGGCCGGCTTCAAGCCGTCGGTCTGGCGGCTGCAGCAGCTGCTGTCGCAGGTCTCGCGCCCGCCGCGCGCCGCCGGCGAACGCGCCCGGCCCTATATCGAAAGGGACTACCGATGACCCGCTTGCGCCAGCTTGTCGCGGCCCTGGCGGTGGCGACCCTCGGGTTCGGCGTGCTGCCGGAGGCCGCCGTCGCCGGCTCGCCCGACGCCAAGATCGACCAGCAGATCCGCCCGTGCTTCGGCCTGCTGCTCGAGCCGAACCTGTCGACCGGCTGCCGGGTCAAGCACTACCGCAAGTACAAGCCGCGCTACGGCACGGGCTACGGCCACGGCCGCGGCGGTCGCTACCGGACCTGGGTCGACTGCGACCGCGCCTATCCGGGCGAGGTCAGCGACGTGCTCGATCGGCTGTACGAGGGCGACACCCTGACCCTGCGCTCGCGCGGCGGCGGGGCCTGCGTCGATTCCCTGAATGTCACCAAGTCGGTGACCATCGTCGCCGACGGTTACGCGCCGACCCGCGGCCGGCCGATCCTGGTCGCCCCGGCCGGCCAGCCCTGCATCCGCATCGCCGCCGGCGTGCAGTATGTGGTCATCGAGGGCCTGGGCATCGACGCCCTGCGCGCCGGTTCGGCCTCGTGCATCACCGGCCGCGCCACCGAACTGGCGCTGAAGAACGTGGTCATCCGCTACGACGGCGACGCCTCGGCCCTCGACCTGGGCGAAAGCCGGCTGGAAGCCTCGAACGTCACCTTCATCGGCCGCACCCGCCAGGCGGTGGTCAAGGCCACCGGCGCGATCATGGCCGACAATGTCGAGGTCGCGGCCACCGCCATCGGCGCGGCCTTCGAGGCCGGCGAGGACAGCCGCATCCGCGACTTCCGCGTCGTCCGCCTGGGCGACTGGACGGGCTCCAGCCGCAGCCGCAATTCGGCGGGCTTCGTGCTGGCCGGCATGAACCGCTCGCAGCTGGTGCAGATCGAGGGCCTCTATGTCGACGGCTTCTCGCGCGGCATCTATGTGGGCGGCGGCGACGAGACCACCCTGCTGCGGCCCGTGGTCCGCGACAGCGACTGGGCCGTGGTGCTGGAAAACGCCGACCTGCGGGTGCTGGAGGGCAAGCTGGAAGCCACCGACGTGGGCGTCTATGCCGGCTCGGGCACGGTCTACGCCGCCGACAACGCCATCGCCGGGGTGATGCGCGCCGGCCTGTTCGCCGACAACGGCGCCCAGGTGCGGGCCCGCGACAACCGCGTCTACGCCAGGCCCGGCGGCTGCGAGGCCCTGATCACGGGCTATTTCGACGGCAAGCTGACCTGCCGGCCGTGGTTCGAGGGACCGGAGCTGTTCCGCACGCCGCGCGACCGGGCCCGGCTGGATTTCGACGGCTACTGGCCGACGGCCAGCCTGACGACCGCCGCCGCCGCGCCGCGCCTGCCGGGCGACGGCCTGGCTGGAGGGGCGCCGGACCTGCAGGACGCCTCGGCCGCCGCCGGCGGCCCGGTCGGCCCCGGTTCGCCCCAGCCCTATGCGCCGCAAGGAGGGACCTCGCGATGAGCAAGTTCGCCGCTGGCCTGCTGGCCGTCTTGATCGCTTCCGCCGCCACCACCGGCGCCTGGGCCCAGGAGGCCGGGGCCCAGCGTGACGGTCCGCCCAATGGGCGTCGCGCCATGCCTTGCGGCGCGCCCCTGACCGGCGAGGCGCCCGACGTCATGACCTATGACCGGGCCACGGGCACCCAGGTGTTCGTCGGGGGCAGGGGCCAGACCGAGGTCAGCGCCTTCAACCGCGACACCGGCTCGTCCGCCGCCCTGCGGGGCGACCTGTCCAAGCCCGGCGTCGCCGAGGCCTGCGCCGTCGACAGGCTGTCGGGCGACGCCTACCGGGTGAACTCCGACGGCCCGGGTGACATGGCCGTCAGCGGCCGCACCGGCCGGACCGGCGAGCGCTGGGCGTTCCGGGCCCCGGACGGCTCGACCCAGTATTGGGACCCACGCGCCGACAACCGCTGCTTCCGCGAGGGCGTGGGGATGCAGGCGAACGGCTCGCTGGCTTCGGGTCCGCGCCCCGATCCGCGTGACGGCCAAGGGCGGTCGGGATGCTGAGGACGGCGCTGCTGCTTGGCGGGCTGGTCCTGGCGCTGAGCGCCTGCGGTCCGCGCTACGAATATCGGCCCGGCGGCGGCCCGCC
>NZ_AKKF01000181.1 GCF_000281955.1 Caulobacter sp. AP07
TCTTGCCGGTGTTGATGCGTTGTTGCGTGACCTGAAGTTCCGAGTTCGTGGCGTTCAGGTTCTGCAGGGCGATCATCGCGCCCGAGTTCGTATTGATGCTATTCAGAGCCATTTCGGCAGGTTCCTATTCAAGGGATCCGACGTCATTTTGACTGCCGGGAGCATTTTGCTCGAGGAACCAGGAAGCAATGACCGGGCCAAAGATGCCCAGTAGGCAAAAAACAACAAGCCCCTGAAATAGCTGCGTTATAGAACTGTTTACCACGCCGCTGGCCGGCAAATATTGCCGACCCATCCGCGATGTGGGCAGATTTTGCCGGGCAAGTTCAGGACGGGGCCGGAGAAACTCGACGAGCCCGCGCACTCAAAAAAAGAAATGCCGGACGGCCCATGGGCCGTCCGGCTTTGATCGCTTCCTTAAGCCTAGTCGCCGATCACTTGAACAGTGAAAGGATCGACTGGGGCGTCTGGTTCGCGATCGACAGAGCTTGCACGCCCAGCTGCTGCTTGGTCTGCAGCGATTGCAGCTTGGCGCTTTCCTTGGCCAGGTCGGCGTCAACGAGGTTGCCCACGCCGGCGTCCAGGCTGTCCTGCAGCTTGCCCACGAAGGTCAAGTGCATGTCCAGACCGACCGAGCTGGTGCCCAGATTCGCCAACTTGTTCGTCGCCGTCGTCATCGCCGTGGTCATGCTGGTGATCATGGTCTTGGCGGCGGCAGCGTTCGCGAAGGTCGAAGTCGCGGTGAGACCCAGGCCGACGAGCGACAGGGTCTTCGCGTTCACCGTGTAGGCGACGCCGTCCGAGTTGCTGAGGAACTGCAACTTGGAGGTGGTGCCGTCCACAAGGCTGACGCCGTTGAACGTGGCGTTGGTGACAGCCTTGGTGATCTGGTCGCGCAGCGAGGTGAAGTCGGAAACCAGGGCGTTGAACGATGCGGTGTTCAGCGAGGTGTCGGAAGCGGCCAGGGCCTTTTCCTTCATCTTGCCGAGCAGGTCGGTGATGGTGTCGCCAGCGGCAAGGCCCACGTCGATCGTCGATTGTCCGCGCTGGAGCGAGTCCTTCACGGCGTTCAACGAGCTCGACGTCGCGCTTTGCATCTTGGCCATCGACCAAATCGCGCCGTTATCCTTGGCGTTCGCGACTTTCTTGCCGGTGTTGATGCGTTGCTGTGTGGTTTGGAGCTCCGAGTTGGTTGCGTTCAGGTTTTGCAGCGCGATCATGGCGCCGGCATTGGTGTTGATCGAATTCATCATGGTGGTTGCTCGCCATTTTGGGAGGAGTGCCCCGGCGTTTTGCCGGTCGGGCGTTTTGCCCACGGAACCCATCGCAAGCGGCGGGCCACTCGGCGCCAGCTTGGCCGCAAAATTATCTCACTGATTTTAGTCGAGAATTTCGCGCGAAGCCCTGAACGCGAAACCGCCCGGCGAATGCAAAATTCGCCGGGCGGCAGGTTTTACCGGAAAGATTCTGACGGGAGGCGGAAACCGCCCTCCCCGACCCGCTAGGCCGCGTCGGCGCGACCGGCCAGGCCTTGCATGATCATGCGGTTGATCTCGATGAGGGGCTCGAAATCCTCCTCCTTGCGCATGATCGCGCTGGAGTGGCGGCCGACCCACAGACTGAGCGAGATGATGCTGGCCCGAAGCTGCATCGGCAGCGTGTTTTCGGGCAGCGAACAGTCGGTCGCCAGCGCCGACCAGACACGCCGGTTCCAGTCGAGCGCGTCGATTCTCGTCGCGATATCGTCCGTCGGAGCCTCCGACGCCACCATCAAGGCGCGCGTCACTTGACCGAACAGACGGTACTCCATCTCACGCGGGTTTTCAGTCCGCGTCGCCGTCTGCTGGTACGCCCGAAGAGACATGCCCCAACCTCTCATCTTCGTATTCGATTAACTTACGGCTCAGCATCAGCGCCCGGTAGTATTCGCGCGCCATGACATGCTTCGAAATCGCGATACAGTCGCTCAGCACGACCGGATTGCGGACGACCCCCATGAACTCGGTCAGGCGGGTCGCGAACTCTTCGTACTGACGCTCGGCGGCCGCCTCGTCCAGGTACATCATCATGACCGGGAAATAGATGTGACGCGCCGGCGTGGTCACCTCGTCGAGCTGCATGATGTCCTTTTCACGCAGCACCGAGGCCTTGTTCTGCAACACCAGAACGCCGCGACGGTCGCCATTCTGGACCACCGCGCCGTTCAGCACGAATTTCTCGCCGGGTTTCAGCGACAGCTTCAATGGCACAGGGCCGCTCCCTCTTGCATTGCTGTGTCGCCCCACCCCGTCGACATGACGGTTCGGCCAAAAACTAGGCGGAGGCGGTTAACGTCCCCTTGCCAGACCTGCGACCGTGAGACGCAGCTTAGGACACAATTAAGCATACTGACCCAGAGGATGACTCTCTCCAATCGCCAAGGCCTCAATCATGTCACGCAGTCGCGACGCCCAGATCTCGACCAGCGCCCTGGCGATGGCCCAGGAAGCTGTGGCCCAGGCCGTCAATCTGGGGTTCAAGGCCGCCGCCGTCGGCGACGCGGCCTCGGTCGACGCCCTGGCGCGCCTGAACCGCGAAACCACCGAGGTCCACAACGAAAAGACCGCCAAGCTGCTGGCCCAGTCGATTCACGCCATGCAGAATCGCGACTTCCCCAAGGGCGAGAAGCTGGCGCTCAAGGCGCTGGAACGCGACGACCGGCTGGGCGTGGCCTGGCATGTGCTGGGCATCGCCCGCGAAAAGACCGGCGACTTCGCCGGTTCGATGCGTTGCTACGAGGCGGCCCTGACGCTGCTGCCCCGCCACGGAGCGGTGGCCGGCGATCTGGGGCGGCTGGCCTTCCGCATGGACATGCCGGAAATCGCCGCCAAGTTCTTCATCCACTATCTGCGGGAACGCCCCGACGACCTGGAGGGGATCAACAACCTGGCCTGCGCCCTGCGCGAGCTGAACCGCTGCGACGAGGCCATCGACGTCCTGCGCCCGGCCATCCAGGCCAATCCCGAGCAGCCGCTGCTGTGGAACACCCTGGGCACGGTGATGTGCAGCCTGGGCGACGGCCAGACCGGGGTGACCTTCTTCGACGAGACGCTGCGGCTGGCCCCGCAGTTCGGCAAGGCCTACCACAACCGCGCCTACGCCAAGATCGACCTGGGCGACGTCGAGGGCGCCCTGGCCGACTGCGACTCGGCCATCGCCTTGGCCGAGTCGGCCGAGGACCTGGCCACCATGCAGTTCGGCCGCGCCACCATCCTGCTGGCCCTGGGCCGGGTGGAGGAAGGCTGGAAGGTCTATGAGGGCCGTTTCTCCAAGGACCTGGTCGAGGCGCCGCGCTTCACCATCGAGGGCGCGCGCTGGGAGCCGGGCATGGACATGGCCGGCAAGTCCCTGATGATCTGCGCCGAACAGGGCCTGGGCGACGAGGTGATGTTCGCCAACATGCTGCCCGACGTCATCGAGGCCCTGGGCCCCGCGGGCAAGCTGTCGATCGCCGTCGAGCGTCGCCTGGTCCCGCTGTTCCAGCGCTCCTTCCCCCAGGCCAGCGTCACCGCCCATCGCACCGTTTCCTACGAGGGCCGGGTCTATCGCGGCGCGCCGGAGATCGAGGACTGGAGCGCGATCGACCTGTGGACCCCGATGGGCACGCTGCTGGAGACCTTCCGTCCCAGCGTCGCCTCGTTCCCGGACCGTCCGAACTTCCTGACCGCCGATCCCGCCCGCGTCGAGCACTGGCGGCGGGAGCTGGAGAACGCCCCCAAGGGCCCGAAGGTCGGCCTGCTGTGGAAGAGCCTGAAGCTGAACGGCGAGCGCGCCCGGCAGTTCTCGCCCTTCATGCTGTGGCGGCCGGTGTTCGAGACGCCGGGACTGAGCTTCGTCAACCTGCAGTACGGCGACTGCGCCGAGGAAATCGCCCTGGCCAGGGAAGAGTTCGGCGTCGACATCTGGCAGCCGCCGGGCATCGACCTGAAGCAGGACCTCGACGACGTCGCGGCCCTGTGCTGCGCCATGGACCTGATGGTCGGCTTCTCGAACGCCACCACCAACCTGGGCGGCGCCTGCGGCGCGCCGATCTGGATGCTGACGGGCGCTTCGTCCTGGACTCGGCTCGGCGCCCAGACCTATCCCTGGTACCCGCAGACCCGCTGCTTCATCACGCCGGACTACAAGGACTGGGATCCGACGATGCAGGAAGTCGGCGAGGCGCTGAAGGCCCGATACCCCGCCTAGCCGCTCAGACCAGGGACCGCCCTTGCCGCTCGCCATCCTCCAGGCCCGCATGTCGTCGACGCGGCTTCCCGGCAAGGTCCTGGCCGACCTGGCGGGCGCGCCGATGATCCTGCGGCAGATCGAACGGCTGCGGCGCTCCACGCTCCTGCAACGGATCATCGTCGCCACGTCCGTCCAGGCCACCGACGACCCCCTCGCCGAGGTCCTGGACGCGGCGGGCGTCCCGGTGTTCCGGGGCGCGCTGGACGACGTCCTCGGCCGGTTCATCGGCGCGATCCAGGCGTTCGGCCCGACCCGCACGGTGGTGCGGCTGACCGCCGACTGTCCGCTGGCCGACCCGGTGCTGATCGACCAGACCCTGGCGCTGCACCTGCGTTCGGGCGCCGACTATACCTCCAACACCCCGGCCCGCCGCAGCTATCCCAAGGGCCTGGACGTCGAGGTCTTCGAGGCCGTGGCGCTGAAGGTGGCCGCCGCCGAGACGTCCGATCCCTACGACCACGAGCACGTCACCCCGTTCCTGTACCGGCATCCGGAGCGGTTCAGGATCGCGGGCCTGGAGCAGGCCGCCGACGAGGGCGACGTGCGCTGGACGGTGGATCGCCCCGACGACCTGGAATTCGTGCGGGCGGTGTATGCTGGGCTGCACGCCGCGAATCCGGCCTTCACGTCCGACGACGTGCGAGCCTTCGTGCGCGGCCGACCGGACCTGGCCGATCTTGGGGGAGACCGCCGCGTATGACCGCTTCGCACACCGTGGTGCTTCGCGACGTGACCGAGGATGACCGCCGGAGGCTGCGCGACTGGCGCAACAGCCCCGAGGTCGCGGCCTTCATGTATTCCGACCACCAGATCGGCCAGGCCGAGCACGATCGCTGGTTCGACGGCCTGGCCGGCGACGCGCGCCGCTGCTACTGGGTGATCGAGGTCGACGGCGAGCCGGTGGGCCTGGCCAACCTGGCCGACATCGACCCGCACAACCGCCGCTGCGCCTGGGCCTACTACCTGGCCAGCCCCTCGGTGCGGGGCCTGGGCGTTGGCTCCTACATCGAGTTCTGGGTCATCGAACACGTCTTCAGGACCCTGGGATTCGGCAAGCTGTGGTGCGAAGTCCTGGTCTCCAACGAGGCCGTCTGGAAACTGCACGAACGCTACGGCTTCCAGCGCGAGGCGCTGTTTCGCCATCACGTGATCAAGGACGGCGCGCCGGCCGACGTGGTCGGGCTAGGGCTGCTGGCGACGGACTGGCCAGCCCGGCGGGACGAGATGGCCCAGCGCCTGCTGGCCAAGGGCTACGCCCTTCCTTTCACCTGAACGTCACGGAACATCGTCACGGGCGACGGATTGAATCCGGGCGGCGAAGGCGCGCGAGCCTTCGCGAGTCCCAGGAGCCCCGTCATGCCCGACACCGACCACGACGCCCAGGACACCGCCGAAGTCCTGGATGAAACCAACCTCACCGACGACGGCGAGGACATCGCCAATTTCGACGACATCGAGGACGTTCTCGACGTCACCCAGGTCGAGGGCGACAGCGACGAGGACGAGGAAGACCTCGATGACCTCGACGACGAGGACTTCGCCGAGATCGACGACGAACTGGAGGCCGAGCGCGACGACGAAGGCCTGGATGTCGAGCGCGAGCCGCTGGACGTTATTTCCGAGGATGGCGACGACGCCATTTCCGACGACGTCGACCAGCCAGCGGATTTCGAAGCCCAGGGTTCGCCGAGGACCACCGCGAACGCTCCATTGAACGCCGCCGGGCTCGGCGCCTAGATGCCGGTTCCGAAGGAGCGCCCGATGCCCGATCCGAAGTCCGAAACCGAGACCAAAGCGCCCCGCGACTCTCTCGAGGAACAGCTCGAGGAAGGCCTGGAAGACAGTTTCCCGGCCAGCGATCCGCCGTCCGCCGCGCGCCGCCATCGCGCGCCGCCGACGGAAACCGACAAGCCGGCTTGATCCCGGCGACTGTTGGTCTGTAGGTTACCTGTGATTTGAACAACTGTTCGAGGCGTCCTCTTTCGAGACGCCGTCAGGAAACTTGCATGAACGCGCGCTTCGAAGGCACCGCCGACTACGTCGCCACCGATGACCTGAAGGTCGCCGTCAACGCCGCCGTGGCGTTGGAACGGCCCCTGCTGATCAAGGGCGAGCCCGGCACTGGCAAGACCGTCCTGGCCTACGAGGTGGCCAAGGCGATGGGCGCGCCGCTGCTGACCTGGCACATCAAGTCGACCACCAAGGCCCAGCAAGGCCTCTACGAATACGACGCCGTCACCCGCCTGCGCGACAGCCAGCTGGGCGATGAGCGGGTCAAGGACGTCAAGAACTACATCAAGAAGGGCAAGCTCTGGGAGGCCTTCGAGGCTCCGGCGCGCCCCGTGCTGCTGATCGACGAGATCGACAAGGCCGACATCGAGTTCCCCAACGACCTGCTGCAGGAACTGGATCGCAACGAGTTCTACGTCTACGAGACCAACGAGACGATCGCCGCCAAGGTGCGCCCGATCATCATCATCACCTCCAACAACGAGAAGGAGCTGCCGGACGCCTTCCTGCGCCGCTGCTTCTTCCACTACATCCGCTTCCCCGAGGAGGCGACGATGCAGGCCATCGTCGACGTCCACTTCCCGGGCATCAAGCAGAAGCTGGTCGCCGAGGCTCTGCGGATCTTCTACGACATGCGCAAGGTGCCGGGCCTGAAGAAGAAGCCCTCCACGTCCGAGCTTCTGGACTGGCTGAAGCTGCTCCTGGTCGAGGACATCGACGAAACCACCCTGCGCGAGAAGGATCCGACCAAGCTGATCCCGCCGCTGCACGGCGCCCTGCTGAAGAACGAGCAGGACGTCCACCTGTTCGAGCGCCTGGCCTTCCTGGCCCGTCGCGAGGGTTCGGGCGCGCGGCCGGGGCAGTAGACCGCGAGGGATATCGGCCTTACCGCGATTTCATTGGACCTTCCGTCGTCGCGGGACCAGTTTCCCGCCGAACGGGAGGACACTTCTCATGCGTAACCTGGCGCTGCTCACCACGGCCGCGAGCCTCTTGGCCCTGGCCGCCTGCTCGCCCAAGGTCGATGTCCGCCACGATCGGCCGACGCGGCCGGGCAAGCATGAACCGCTGCGGGCGATCAGCAAGCTCGACTGCCCCGACAAGCAGGGCGAACTGCAGCGCGTCAGTGTCGCCGCCGACGGCCAGAGCTGCCTCTACCAGGGCCGGAACGCCGAGGTCGCCCTGCGCCTGGTGACCCTGAACGGCGGTGACGCCGAGGCCGCCCTGGCGCCGATCGAGACCGACCTGAAGGCCCTGATGCCAGCCGTGACCGCGCCCCCGCCGCCCCCGGCCTCGCCCGGCGGCAAGCCGCGCGGCGAGAGCGCCAGGATCAGCCTGCCCGGCGTCAAGATCGACGCCCACGACAAGGGCGCCGACATCAAGATCGGCGGGCTGACGATCAACGCCAACGACGGCTCGGCCGAGGTCAAGGTGTCCAAGAACGTCACGATCCGCGATGGCGACAGCGAAAGACGCGTCAGCGAGCGGGCCAGCGGCAACGGCAGCAAGTCGACGGTCAGCGTCAAGTCCAGCACCGACGACGAAGGCGATATCGACATCCACGCCAATGACGACGGCGCCCAGATTCGCCAGCGCAGGCGCGGCGACGGCGTGCGCGCCACCTTGATCCTGGCCAGCGACAAGGCGACCAGCGGCTACCGCGTGGTCGGCTACGAGGCCCGCGGCCCCAAGGGCGGCCCGCTGGCCGTGGCCGTCGTCAAGGCCAAGGGCCGCGACGGCAGCGACCACGACATCTTCGAGGACATGAAGACGCTGGTTCGGCACAACGTCGGGGGGTGATCGTCACTTGCCCCCTACGGGCCTGCGGCCGTCTTCCCCCATAGGGGGAAGAGTTTGGAGCGCGAGGCTCCGCCCCCTATGGGGGCGGACAGACCGCGAAGCGGTCAGGTGGGGGCAAGTTCGAGCGAACCCCTAAACCGGCGTCACCTCCATCACCTTGTAGGTCAGCGGCCGGCCGGCCTCGTCGGTGACGGTGACATATTCGCCCAGCGCGAAACGGTGCTCGCCCAGGCGGTGCACCGGCTCGTCGTCGATGTCCTCGCCCTCGTCATAGTCGAAGAACCAGCGCTCGCCCTTGCGGGCCAGGCGGCCGTCGGCGGCGTCCTCGTCGGGGGCGAAACGGCGAACGACGCACTCGCCCTTGACCTTGGCGTAGGCGGCGGCGTCCAGCAGCCCCTCCTCGGTCAGCGGGGCGGTCAGGGCGTACCCTCGGTGGTCGTCGCCCCCCGCGAACTCGGTGCCGGGATTGCGGGCCAGACGCATGACGATACGCGACAGGGACATTGAACGTCCTCCTTCTTCTCTGAAGACAGTAGCCTAGAGCGTTTCCCGACCTGATTGCATCAGGCCGGGGCTCTAGATATTTGTTTTGGCGCATTTTCTTCACGCGAACCGGAAGCCACTTCGCTCGAAAATGCTCTAGTGCGACAGGAACAGCGAAGGGCCGTCGCTGTTCAGCAGGCTGCGGGTGGTGCCGCCGAAGATGAATTCCTGCAGCCGCGGATGGCCGAAGGCCCCGGCCACCAGCAAGTCGGCGCCCACCTCGCGGGCCGCGCCCAGCAACAGGCCGGCCGCGTCGCCCGAACCGGCCAGCACCCGCGCCGTGGCGGTGACGCCACGCGCCGCCAGGAACTGGACCAGGCGATCGAGGTCGAAGCTGCGCGACGAGGCGCCCGGCGCGCCGGCCACCACCACGCTCGAGGCCTTCTGCAACAGCGGCAGGGCGGTGCGCAGGGCCCGGCTGGCCTCCTTGCCGCCGTCCCACGCGACCAGCATGGTCCCGCCGACCTTCAGGCCCGGGCGGGCCACCACCACGGGCCGCTGCTCGTCGGCGATCATCTGCTGGAAGCACTCCGCCAACGGCCCCTTGCCGCGCGCCGAGGCGCTGTCGAAGACGATGACGTCCGACAGTCGGCCTTCCATGGCCAAACCGGCCCAGACCGGCGAGTCCAGGCTGACGGCCCTGGCCCGGGCATAGCCGAGCTCGGCCACCATCGTCTCGGCCATGTGACGGCCCTCGACGGCGGCTTCCTTCAGGCTTTCCAGAGCCGTGACCTGCACGCCGCCCATGAAGCCCTCGCCCATCCAGGGCATCAGGTCGGCCATGTCTGCGGGGGCGTGGACACAGGCCAGTTCCGCGTCGAAACCCTCGGCCAGGATCCTGGCCGAAGCCAACAGCCCCCGGTCGGCGGCCACGCCGGCCAACGGCGCCATAATTCTCGCCCAGCTCATGATCGATCTCCTTGATCCAAGCATTTCCACAGCTGACGACCGGCTCCGCATTGATCTTTGTCAACCAATGGGTCAGTCAAACCTAGGGCGGCTGAACACGTCTACGGCCACCTTCACTGTAAGGAACGATCTCGTGGCCAAAGGGCTGCATAAAAGCCCGCCGAGGGCGTGGCAGCGGATGCTGTCGGGACGCAGGCTGGACCTGCTGGATCCCTCGCCCATGGACATCGAGATCGAGGACATCGCCCATGGCCTGGCGCGGGTGGCGCGCTGGAACGGCCAGACCGTCGGCGAGCACGGATTCTCGGTGGCCCAGCACAGCGTGGTGGTCGAGGAGATCGCCGCCCACATCAAGCCCGACCTCGAACCCAAGTGGCGGCTGGCGGCCCTGCTGCACGACGCCAGCGAATACGTGATCGGCGACATGATCAGCCCGTTCAAGGCCGCGCTGGGCGTCAGCTACAAGGATTTCGAGGCCCGGCTGGAGGATGCGATCCACATCCGCTTCGGCCTGCCGGTCAAGGTTCCCGCCCCGATCAGGAAGCTGATCAAGTCGGCCGACCGGGCCTGCGCCTTTTTCGAGGCCACCCAGCTGGCCGGCTTCGACCACGCCGAGTCCCTGGCCATCTTCGGCGCGCCGCCGAACGGCTACGACCTGAAGATCACGCCCCTGCCGCCGTTCGAGGCCCAGGCGCGCTACGTGCAGCGCTTTCACGTGCTGTCCAAGGCGGCGGGCTTCGAATCCGCGCCCAGCGAGGCGTTCGAGACCGAATGAACAGCCCGGTCGTCATCGGACTGTCGGCCGTGGTCGTGGCCATCCGCGACGGCGAGGCCGTGGTCCTGACGGTCCGGCCGCACGATGCGGTCACCGATGTCGCCAGCCCCCTGCCCGGCCTGCCGTTCGGCCTGTTCGACCCCGAGGCTCACCGCACCTTCGAGCTGGGCCTGCGGGCCTTCGTCACCGAACAGACCCGGTTCCAGCTGGGCTATGTGGAACAGCTCTACACCTTCGGCGACGAGGGGCGCGACGCGCCCCGGGCCGAGATGGGGGCCGGCGCGGCGCGGGTGGTCTCGGTCGGCTATCTGGGCCTGACTCCCACGGCCGTCGAAACCCAGGCTCCAGATACCGCCTGGGCCCCGTGGTCGGCGTTCTTCCCCTGGGAGGACTGGCGCCACGGCCGGCCGGCCCTGCTGGACCACGCCATCGCCCCAGCCCTGCGCCGCTGGGCCGGCGACGACGCCGGCCAGTGGTCGCGCGCCCGCCTGGCCTTCGCCCTGGACGGCGCGCCGTGGAACGAGGAACGGGTGCTGGAGCGCTACGAGCTGCTCTACGAGGCCGGCCTGGCCCCCGAGGCCGCCCGCGACCGGGCCCGCGCCGAAGGCCACGACCCGGCCGAGCCGGCGGCCCTGTCGGCCGCCCTGGGCGAGCCGATGATCTCCGACCACCGCCGCATCCTGGCCACCGGCCTGTCGCGGCTGCGCGGCAAGATCAAGTACCGGCCGGTGGTGTTCGAGCTGATGCCCGCCGAGTTCACGCTCTCGGCCCTGCAGCGCACCGTCGAGGCCATCGCCGGCGTGCCGCTGCACAAGCAGAACTTCCGCCGCGTGGTCGAGCGCGAGGACCTGGTCGAGGGCCTGGGCCGCCAGGACGCCGACACCGGCGGCCGCCCGGCCGAGCTGTTCCGCTTCCGCCGCGAGATCCTGGCGGCCCGACCGGCCACCGGGCTCTCGTTGCCGTTGCTGCGGGAATAGCCGGCGACGCACTTGGCCCCTCGCCTACGCCTCGTCCGGACGCCCCGCCTCCCGTGAGGCCCGGGCCGCCGCCATCAACTTCAACTGGCGGCGGATGTCGCGGCGAAGATAGTCCATGCGCGCCGGCGTGCGGTCGCTGTCGTCGTCCATCGGGTCGGCGGCGTCGTGGACAGGCGGTCGAGCGGCCCGTAGACGGGCCCGGGTCTTGGATCTGGGCATGGAATCTCCTTGGCGTTGACGGGGACAGGCCCATGGGCCTGTCCCCAGCTCTGGACACGGCCCGGCCGCCTCACGCGGCGGGCCGCTGAAGTTCGGGGAGGGACGCGGAGCGCCGGGCTGGGCCCGGAAGCTAGTGAAGAAATACCGTTTCGACTCAGACCGACGCTCCGCGCGATCGTTATCCGGGAGCGACCGACGATCGGCGTTGTTGACGCCTCGCCGATCGAAGCCCCCGACGGGCGGGCCGGGCCCACGAAGCCCGGTCCCGGAACGCCTGCGTCACCGCAAGCCTGTCGTCTCGCCGGCCCTCGTCCAACGCCGTATCCGTGTTCCGGGCTCGGCCAGCACCAGATGGACGAAGTCACGACTCCTCGCGGAGCCGCCGCCGACGAGCGCGCCCGCTCGACCGCACCCCGAGGCCGCGAAGGTCGCAGGCCTAGCGCCCTCCCCATCGCCTTGAGGTGGGTAGATTATGAGGCGGCGTGAAAGGGGGAGGACAGGCGAACTTCGAATGTTGATTTCGTTGCGGAATGTCGCTGGAAGCGGTGAGGATAGGCTTCTCGTAACGCCATCTGGACCGTCATTTCCGTACGAACGCCCCCCCCCGCTTCTCCCGCGAGGCGAGAAGGACGCTATTTCGTCAGCAGCCCCGTCATCATCACGTCCAGCAGCCGTCGGGCGCTGGGCTCCCAGCCGGGCTGCTCGTAGCCCTGGCTGACGCCGGTCATCATCCGCACGACGTCCTCGAAGCCGATGTCGGGACGGATATCGCCGGCGGCGCGCGCCGCGTCTGTCAGGCGGCGCAGGGCGGCGGTGATGGTGGCGCCCGAGCTGACATAGAGCCGCTCGCCCTCGCAGGGATCGGCGCGCAGGGCCGGAGCCACCACCCGCTTGGTCGCCAGATAGTCGATCAGCTGGTCCAGCCAGGCCGCCAGGGCCTCGCCCGCCGGACGCTGGGCCAGCAGGGCCTCGGCCGAGGCGGTCAGTTGCTCGACCGCGCGCGCATAGACCGCCGCGACCAGGGCGTCGCGGGTGGGGAAGTGGCGATAGAGCGTGCCGATGCCGACGCCGGCGCGCCGCGCGACATCCTCCAGCGGGGCCTCTGCGCCCGTCTCGGCGAAGGCCGCCTTGGCCGCCGCCAGCAGCCGGTCGCGGTTGCGAAGGCTGTCGGCGCGGGGCTTTCGCGACCTGGTTTCGGAATCTTCTGACATCGGCCTTGAAAAACGGAGGGTGCCTCCGAATATGTATCCGGAGCCGTCCTCCATTTAATCTCGCGGACGGACTTCGGCAACAACCCTTCAAAGGAGCCAAGGGTCATGAGCGGACAATTCGGAGCCAAATCCACCACCGACGAGGTCCTGGCCGGCGTCGATCTCTCCGGCCAGCGCGTGCTGGTCACCGGCGCCTCGGCGGGCCTGGGCGTCGAGACCGCCCGGGCCCTGGCCGCTCGCGGCGCCCATGTGGTCGGAGCCGCCCGCGACCTGGCCAAGGCCGAGGCCGCGACCGGCGTGGTGCGCGAAGCGGCGGCGGCCGGCGGCGGTTCGCTGGAACTGGTGGCGCTGGACCTCGCCGATCTCGTCAGCGTGCGGGCCTGCGCCGACGCCCTGGTCGCCGACGGCCGGGCCTTCGACCTGATCATCGCCAACGCCGGGGTGATGGCCCCGCCGTTCGGCAAGACCGCCGACGGCTTCGAGACCCAGTTCGGCACCAACCACCTGGGCCACTTCGTGCTGATCAACCGCGTCGCCTCGCTGTTGAAGCCGGGCGCGCGGGTGGTGGCGCTGTCGTCGTCCGGCCACCGCTTTTCCGACGTCGACCTCGAGGATCCGAACTTCGAGCGCGGCGACTACACGCCGTTCGGCGCCTATGGCCGCTCGAAGACCGCCAACGCCCTGTTCGCCGTCGCGTTCGACGCCCGCCACAAGGCGCGCGGCGTGCGGGCCACGGCCGTCCACCCGGGCGGCATCCACACCGAGCTGGCCCGCCACATGACCCCGGAGCTGATCCAGGGGATGATCGACCAGATCAACGCCCAGGCCGAGACCGAGGGCGTGGCGACCTTCGAATGGAAGACCGTGCCACAGGGCGCGGCGACCAGCGTCTGGGCCGCCGCCGTGGCCCCGGCCGAGGCGGTCGGCGGCCGCTACTGCGAGGACTGCCACGTGGCCGAGCTGGTCGAGGACAGCTCCATGCTGCGGGGCGGCGTGCGGTCCTACGCGATCGATCCCGCCCACGCCGACGCCCTGTGGGCGCTGAGCGAACGGATGGTCGGCGAGACGTTCTAGGATCCGTGGACAGTTAGCTGGCCCGAGCCTGAGAGCGCTGCTTCAACTCAAAAATTTCGTCATCACCCGCTTTATGCGGGTGACCCAAGCGGCGCTGGACATCGCGCCAGACTCTGCTTGGGTCCCCCGAACA
>NZ_AKKF01000182.1 GCF_000281955.1 Caulobacter sp. AP07
GCCTGGCTGCATCGCCTGGCGCCGCATCCGGTGGCCTGGCCGGCGGCGGTGATCGAGGGGCTGGAGCGGCGCTGGAACCGTCCGGCGTTCAGCGACGGCCGGCGTCGCCTGCTGGGTGTCGCGGTGGTCGTGGTCCTGGTCGGTTCGGCAGGGCTGCTGGGCGCGATCCTGCATGGACTGCTGGGCGGGAGCTGGCCGGGTCTGGCGGTCATCGCCCTGATCGCGACGGTCGGCCTGGCCCAGCGCAGCCTGCACCAGCACGTCGCCGCCGTCCCGGCGCCGCTGCGGGCCGGCGACCTCCCGACCGCCCGCGCGGCGGTCGGCATGATCGTCGGTCGCGACACCGCCGACCTCGACGCCGAGCAGATCGCCGCCGCCGCCCTGGAGAGCCTGGCCGAGAGCTTCAACGACGGCGTGGTCGCGCCCGCCTTCTGGTTGCTGGTCGGCGGCTTGCCGGGCCTCTTCGCCTACAAGTGCGTCAACACCGCCGACAGCCTGATCGGCCACAGGGAGCCGCGCTGGCGGATGTTCGGCTGGGCCGCCGCGCGCACCGACGACCTGATGAACCTGATCCCCGCCCGCCTCGCCGGCGCCCTGATCGTCCTGGCCGGAGGACGCGGCTGGCGGATCATGCGCCGCGACGCAGGCCTGCATGCTTCGCCCAACGCCGGCTGGCCCGAAGCCGCCATGGCCGGAGCCTTGGGGGTCCAACTGGGCGGCGAGGCGCGCTATGACGGCGTCGCGACCGCGCGGCCGGTCTTCGGCGATGGTTCGCCGCCGGTGACCTCGGACCTCGAACGCGGTCTCACCCTCTATCGCCGAGCCTGCATATTGCTGTGGCTGATTCCCCTGATGATCGGCCTCGTCGTCGGGCTCGCCCGATGATCCCTTCTTCGTCTATCCAGGACCTCGTCATGACCGCCCTGCCGAACATCACGCCCGTCAGCGCCGCGCTCGAGCCGCTTCTGCGCGCCCGCCTCGACGGCAAGGCCAAGCCGCCCGGCTCGCTGGGCGTGATCGAGGACCTGGCGGTGCGGATCGGCCTGATCCAGAACCGCCTCGACCCGCGCATCGCCCGGACCGACCTCTATGTCTTCGCCGGCGACCACGGCCTGACCAGCGAAGGCGTCTCGGCCTATCCGTCCAGCGTCACCGCCGCCATGGTCGGCCTGTACCTCTCGGGCCGGTCCAGCGTCAGCGCCTTCGCCAAGGCCACCGGCGTCCAGGTGCACGTGGTCGACGCCGGGGTCGACGCCGACCTGCCGGCCCATCCCGACCTGATCGCCGCCAAGATCCGCCGCGGAACCCGCAACGCCGCCCGCGAGCCGGCCCTGACCCAGGACGAGGTCCTGCGGGCCATCGCCAAGGGCGTCGAGATCGCCATGTCGGCCGCCGCCGACGGGGCCGACGTCATCGCCCTGGGCGAAATGGGCATCGGCAACAGCTCGTCGGCCGCGCTGATCATGCACCGCCTGGCGCCCGCGCCGCTGGACGATTGCGTGGGCCAGGGCACCGGTCACGGAGCCGACGGCATGGCCCGCAAGCGCGCCGGCGTCGCCCGCGCCGCCCAGCGCTCCGACGCCACCGCGCCCCTGGCCGTACTGTGCGAATTCGGCGGCTGCGAGATCGCCATGATGGCCGGCGCCGTGCTGGGCGCGGCGTCGATGCGGCGGGTGGTGCTGATCGACGGCTTCATCAGCACGGCGGCGGCCCTGGCGGCCGTGCGCCTGGCGCCGGACGCCCTCGACTACTGCGTCTTCGCCCACGGTTCGGCCGAGCGCGGCCATCCGCTGATGCTCCAGGCTCTGGGCGTCCGCCCCCTGCTGGACCTCGACCTGCGGCTGGGCGAAGGCACCGGCGCGGCCCTGGCCGCTCCGCTGCTGGTCGCCGCCGCCAATCTGCTGACCGACGTGGCCGACCTGGCCGAGGTCCTGGCCGGGCCCGGTTGATGCCGCGCCAGCTCAAGCTGCTTCTTTGCGCCGTGCAGTTCCTGACCCGTCTGCCGGTCCCGTCCTTCGCCGATTTCGAACCGGCCTGGATCACCCGCGCCGCGCGTTATTTTCCGCTGGTCGGGACCTTGGTCGGCGGCGTCTGCGCCTTAGCGCTGCTGGCGGCGGGCCAGCTGTGGAGCGGCCCGCTGCCGGCCTTGCTGGCCGTCGCCGCGGGCGTGCTGATCACCGGCGGCTTTCACGAGGATGGCCTGGCCGACACGGCCGATGGCCTCGGCGGCGGCCAGACCGTGCAGCGTCGCCTGGAGATCATGAAGGACAGCCGGATCGGGACCTATGGCGTCCTGGCGCTGGGCCTGGTCCTGGCGATCAAGGTCGCCGCCTTGGCCCAACTGCCCCTGGCGACGGCCGCCCTCGCCCTGGTCGCCGCGCACGGCGCCGGGCGGAGCGCCGCGGTCGCGGTGATGATGTGGGGACCGCATGTCAGCGACCCGACCAGCGCCAAATACAAGCCGACGCCGGACGGCGTGCGGCCGCGCGAACTGCTGGTCGCCGCCGTGCTGGGCCTGTGGCCCCTGGCCTTGCTCGGCTGGCCGGGCCTGATCGGCGCCCTGGTCGGCGCCGTGCTGGCCATCCTGCTGGCCGCGGCGGCCCGGCGGTTGATCGGCGGCTATACCGGTGACGTCCTGGGCGGGATCGAACAGGTCTGCGAGCTCGGCGTGCTGCTGGGCGTGGCGGCCATGCTGGCGGCCCGATGACCCTGCTGGTCTGTCCGCTCAGCCAGGTGAAAGCGGCGCGCGCCCTGCACCGGCCTTCGCACCTGATCAGCCTGCTGTCCCCGGCCTCGCCGGTCGAGACCTGGCCGGCCTCCGGACCCGGAGAGGCCTGCCTGCGCCTGGCCTTTCACGACATCGCCGAGCCTCGGCCTGGACTGACCGCGCCCGACGCCGCCCTGGTCGACAGGCTGCTGACCTTCGCCGAGGCCTGGGACGGCGCCCGGCCGATGCTGATCCACTGCTGGGCCGGGGTCAGCCGCTCGACGGCGGCGGCCTTCATCATCGCCTGCCAGCGCGCGCCGGGACGCGCCGAGCAGGAGATCGCCCAGGCCCTGCGCGCCGCCGCGCCCTATGCGACGCCCAACCCGCTGCTGGTCAGCCTGGCCGACACAGCGCTGGGCCGCGATGGCCGGATGTCGACGGCGATCGCCGACATCGGCCGGGGCGCGGATGCGTTCGAGGGCGCGCTGTTCGCGCTGTCGCCGCGCTAGAATTCGGCGGCAAGGCCCCCTCCGGCCCTCCGGGCCACCTCCCCCAGAGGGGGAGGATCTAGGCCGCGCTCGCCCAGATGCTCCCCCTCTGGGGGAGCTGTCGCGGAGCGACTGAGGGGGTCTTCGCCAGCGGCCTATCGCCCATACCGCGCCGCCACCGGCGCATAGCTGTCCCACACCTGGCCGTCGCTGACCGAGCGCAGCAGCTTGACGTACTCGGCGTGCGACCAGGCCAGCGGCGTGGCGGAGTCCGTGCCCTCGCCACGCGCGTAGCCGTGCGGGTTGGGGCCGATGCCGTCCCAGACCTGTTCGGGGATCAGCAGGCCGTCGTTGGCGAACAGTTCCATGGCCTTGACGTAGCGCTCGCGGATCGCCTTGACCGCCGCCGGGTCGGGCTTGCCCTTCACCCCGGCCAGGGCCAGTTCGTAATGGCCGCGCTCGCCGGTGAAGATCGGCCACACGCGGCCGCGCTGGCCGGGGGTCATCTTGCCACCGACGCCATAGTTGGCGCCGGTCTGGGCGTCTTCGCCATAGCCGTCGACGTCATAGCGCCGCCAGCCCGGGAACTCGCCCTCGACGCCCGGGAACTTGAAGTCGTAGCGCACGCGGTAGAGGTCGGGCCGGATGGTGTCGTCCATCTCGGGCAGGCTGGCGACGATGCGCGGATCGTCGGCCCGGCGCACGCCGTAGCGCACCAGCTCCAGGAAGCCGCCATCGACCACCTGGTCCTCCGGCGGCGCGATCTGGCCGTTGGCGGCGTCGATCAGGCCGTGGTCGTTGGGGTCCTCGTTCTTGTTGAGGCGCACGAAGTACTGGCCGTCGCCGAACGCCCCCTTGGTGGTGAACATCCGCGCCTCGACCTTGGCCGAATAGGCGTCGGCGGTCTGGCGATAGCGGGCCGCGCCGGCCGCGTCGCCGGCCAGCTGCGCGATGTCGCCGGCCACGACCAGGCCGGCGATGGTCGCCGCCGTGGTCGACGGCGAATAGCCGCCCTGCTCTTCCCAGCGTTCCTGCTGGGTGTAGGGCGGCCTGATGGTCTCATGGTTCCAGCCCACCCCGACCTTGCCGCCGTCGACCAGGAAGTCGGCCGCCGGCTTGATCATCCTGCCGTAATAGGCCTTCAGGTCGGCCTCGGGCAGCCAGCCCAGCTTCCACAGCTTCCAGCCCAGCATGATCGGCATGGCGGTCTGGTCGAGCTGCACCCCGACCCATTCGGTGGTGCCGTCCACCCAGGTCTTCTGCAGGAACCAGCCGCCGACCCCGGTGTTGCCCGGCGTGGTCGCCTTGACCTGGACCTGCGGCAGGTAGTGGAAGGCGGCCAGCGGGGTGTCCTTGTCGCCCAGGGCCGCCAGGGCCATGGCGCACTGGTAGAAGTCGCGCGGCCAGACGGCCTTGTAGCCAGTCGAGGGCTTGGAGGCGTCGACCGTGTCGCCCCACGGGTTGGACAGCGAAGCGATCAGGGCGCCGGCATAGGTGCGGTCCTCCTGCACCTTCAGCATCAGGGCGCTGGCCTGGACCAGCTTGCCGCCGTCCTCCGACGCTTCGCGCAGGCGGGGCAGCTGCGTCAGCGAGGCCAGATAGTCTTCCCAGCCGACGCGGTCGCCCTCGCCGTTGTAGCGGGCCAGGACCTCGTCATAGCCGGTCTTCAGCGTGGCCGAGGCGACCTGGTCGGCGGCGGTCGCGTCGCCGCCGAAGCCGATGGCCAGGTCGTAGGTCGTCTCGCCGGAGGCCTGCTCGGGCAATTGGGCGGTCAGGACGATGGCGCCGCGCTTGTCGCCGGTGGAGGCCCCGCCGGCCAGCTTGCCGCCCTTCAGCGGGACCAGGGCGTCGTTGTCGACCAGGTCGGACACCGTTGCCGCGACGAACGGCCGGGCGCCCTTCAGGCTGAGGAACGCCTTGCCCTCGTTGGCGGTCAGGGCCGCCGCAGAGGCGCCGCCCGCGTCGCCGCCGCCGGTGTTGGCCATGTGCGGCTCCAGCACCAGGAACGGCGTGATCGGGCCCTTCAGGGCGCGGACGGTGACCCGCACGAACAGGGCGTTGCGATCGGGATCGGTGAAGATCCGCTTCTCGATCTCGAAGCGCCCCAGCTTGTCGGTGGTGGTGACCTTGTAGGCGGGCGACAGCGGACGGCCGGCGGCGTCGACGTGCAGGTATTGGGTCCTGGTGGTGGTGTCGGTCCCCTCGACGGCCAGGCCGGTCGCGGTCTTCACCGCCACGCGCATCTGCTTGATCTGGGCCTCGTGGATCAGGCCGTACATGGTCTCGGTCAGCATGCCGTCGGCGATCGAGAACCACACCTTGGACACCGCGCCCGTCGGGCCGCCATCCTTGTAGGCGCCGTCGACATAGGCCTCGTAGGACGCGCCGACCCCGGTCTTGGCGGCATAGGCCCAGGTGGTCGGGCTCTCGGCGTGGGCGGCGGCTCCCAGGGCGGTCGCGGCCACGGAGGCCAGGGCGAGAATCTTCAGGCAACGCATGGAATTACCTCGTGAAAGGATCGATGTCCTGGCGGACGGATGTCAGGTCTTGGATAGCGCCTTGGGCTCGCCCGGGTCGTCGACGGCGAACACGCAGAGGGCGGCGGCGAACATCGCGGCCGCGCCCACCACCAGGGCCCAGATCGACGCCCCGCCGAAGAAGGTCTTGACCAACAGGCCCAGGATCGTCGCGGCCAGCAGCTGCGGGATGACGATGAAGAAATTGAAGATGCCCATATAGACGCCCATCTTCCGGGCCGGCAGCGCGCCGGACAGGATCGAGTACGGGGCCGACAGGATCGAGGACCAGGCGAAGCCGACGCCGACCATCGGGATCCACAGCAGGACGGGGTCGCGGATGAACGGGAAGCTCAGCAGGCCAAGGCCGCCCAGGCTCAGGCAGATGACGTGGCTCAACCGGCGGCTGGTGGCGCGGGCGATCAGCGGGATCAGCAGGGCGGCGATCGCCGCGACGCCGTTATAGGCGGCGAACAGCACCCCCACCCAGTCGGCGCCGTCGTTATAGGCCCGGGAGGCGGTGTCGGTGGTGTGGTAGTGGTGGGCGGTGACCGCCGAGGTGGTGTAGATCCACATGGCGAACAGGCCAAACCACGAGAAGAACTGCACCACCGCCAGCTGCTTCATGGTGGCGGGCATGCGGAACAGGTCCTCGATGATCTCCGCGAAGCCCCCAGAGAAGCCGCGCCGCGTCGCCCCGTTCCGCTTCAACGCCGCGGCCGCCAGCTGGGCCAGGCCGAAGCCGCCGACCAGGGCGGCCAGAACGTAGAGCTCCTTCTCCAGCTTCAGCGCCGCGATGCCGGCGACCAGGACCAGGCCGATCGCCGTCCACAGCGCGCCGCCCAGGACGTAGGCCCTGGCGGTGCGGCCCGCGCCGGCGTCCGCCGCCGGTTCCGGCTCGCCCTTGCGCGCCCGGTCGGCCGCCTCGAAGGCCGCGAGCTGGTCGGGGCTGTATTCGCGGGTCGTGAACACGGTCCACAGCACCGAAAGCAGCAGGCCCGCGCCGCCGACGTAGAAGGCCATGCGCACCGAAGGCGGCACGCCGCCGGCGGGCGCGACGTTGCTGACCGAGAACCAGTGGGTCAGCATCCACGGCAGGGCCGAGGCCAGGACCGCGCCCAGCCCGATGAAGAAGCTCTGCATGGCGTAGCCGGTGGTGCGCTGCTCGTCAGGCAGGTTGTCGCCGACGAAGGCGCGGAACGGCTCCATGGTGATGTTGATCGAGGCGTCCATGATCCACAGCGCCGAGGCGGCGATCCACAGCGCCGGGGCGTTGGGCATGACCACCAGCGCGGCCGTGGTCGCCAGCGCGCCCCAGAGGAAATAGGGCCGCCGACGGCCGAGCCGCCCCCAGGTGCGGTCGCTGAGATAGCCGATGATCGGCTGGACCAGCAGGCCGGTGGCCGGCGCCGCGATCCACAGGATCGCCAGGTCGTCGACATTGGCGCCGAGGGTCTGGAAGATGCGGCTGGTGTTGGCGTTCTGCAGGCCAAAGCCGATCTGGATCCCGAAGAACCCGAAGCACATGTTCCAGATCTGGAAGAAGTTCAGCCGGGTCCTGGTCATCGCTCCCCCTGGTCGACGCCTCGTTGAACCGAAGCGGTTGCGCAAATTTTTTCAGCGCCTTGTCACGACGCATTTGCGCATGAGGGACGGTGGTTCGCAACGAAGTTTTTCCGTCACAGCAAGGAAATACCGGTCCATTTGGCCCACCTCGCGGACTCCCTAGGTTCCGAAAGATCAAGCCTCATAGGGTTTTGCGCTTCCAGAATTGCCAGTTATTTGCAGTAATTTTCAAGACCTTCACATTCGACCAACGAACGCCAGGGCCCGGTTGACGGCCGCGCGCGCCATTCGACCAACGCCTCCGCCCCGGATGCGAACGCGGTGACTTCCGCAGGCCCCTTCCGAACGGCCAAGCCTGGCACTTGCCAATCACCGCGCGCGATGCGTTAAGAAGCCTCTGAAAAGGTTTGCGACAAAGTTTGCATTCGAGGCGGGGGCAAGGTGAGCAAGGGCGCGACGCGGCTTGAGGATCTGGCCAAACTGGCCGGCGTGTCGATCTCCACGGCGTCGCGGGCGCTCAACGACAGCCCGGCCGTCAACACCCGCACCAAGCAGCTGATCTGGAAGCTGGCGCGGGAGATGGACTATCCGTTCCGCCGCTACATGCCGGCCGGCCCCATCGGCGCCGAGGGCACCATCGCCATCGTCGTGCCGCGCCCGCAGGGCCGCGAGGGACGCCTGTCCGACCCGTTCTTCCTGGAACTGCTGGCCGGCGTCGGCGAGGCGGCGCGCGAGCGCGGCTGCGACCTGGTCATCAGCCACGTGGCCCCCACCAGCTTCGAGGACCTGTCGGTGGCCATGACCACCAGCCGGGCCGACGGGGTGATCTTCCTGGGCCAGAGCTGGCTGCACACCGCCTTCAACCGCCTGGCCGAAACCGAGGGCCGCTTCGTGGTCTGGGGCGCGCAGCTTCCGGACCAGGACTACTGTTCGGTGGGCTCGGACAACCCATTGGGGGCCAAGCGCGCGACGCTGCACCTGGCCCGCCTGGGCCGCAAGCGCATCGTCTTCCTGGGCGACACCGAGGCTCCCGAGGCCATGCAGCGCCACCGCGGCTATCTCGACGCCGTCGAGCAGTTCGGCCTCGGCGTCGATCCCGAACTGATCGTGCCGGCCCATTTCGAGGTGGAGTCCGCCGAGGCCAGCGTCGACTCGCTGATCCAGCGCGGCGTGAAGTTCGACGGCGTGGTCGCCGCCTCCGACCTGATCGCCCTGGGCGCCATCCGCGCCCTGCAGCACGCGGGCCTGTCGGCGCCGCGCGACGTCTCGGTGATCGGCTATGACGACGTGCCGTTCGCGCGCTATTCCAGCCCAGCGCTCAGCACCATCTCGCAGGACACCGCCAAGGCGGGCCGACTGATGGTGTCCAAGCTGCTGGACGCCAGCGGCCAGGGGGCCAGCCGCTCGGAACGGGTGCCGACGGACCTGATCATTCGGGAGTCGTGCGGGGGGTAGGATCGGGGGAGTGGTCGGACGTCGACCACAACCCAGGTCGACTTTCCTAGAACTCCCCCCACCGATCGCTTCGCGATCGCCTCCCCCACTGGGGGAGGCCCTAGCCTTTCACGGCCACCAGCCCCGCCATCGGCGGCAGCGCGCCCTCCCCCGCCAGGTTGACGCTCTCGACGATCCGCCAGCCCGCCGGCAGGGCCCAGGCCGCAGCCTCGAAACCCAGGTTGAAGGCGCACAGCACCTGCTCCGCCCCCTCCCCGCGCTTGAAGACCAGCAACGGCTCGGGCGCCTCGACCAGGGTCATGTCGCCGGTGCGCAGGCCGGGCAAGGCGCGGCGCAGGGCGATGACCCGACGGGCCAGGTTCAGGGTGGAGTCGGGGTCGCGCTCCTGGCGATCGACCGACAGGTCGATGTGCGACGGATCGATCGGCAGCCAGGGCTCGACCTTGGAGAATCCGGTGTGGGCGGCGACGGCCACCCACGGCATCGGCGTGCGGGCCCCGTCGCGACCGAGCGTCTCGGGCCAGTTGGCGATGGCCTCGGGGTCCCGCAGCCGGTCATAGGGCACCTCGGCCTGGGGCAGGCCCAGTTCCTCGCCCTGATAGATGAAGACATTGCCGCGCAGGGCGACCAGCAGCAGCAAGGCCATGTCGGCGAAGGCCCTGGGGTCGCGCCCCTGGGTCCAGCGCGACACGGCGCGGGGCGCGTCGTGGTTGGAGAAGGTCCACGACGGCCAGCCCTGCCCTTCCGCGCCCGGCCACATGGCCGCGCCCTGGCGGAACAGATCCGGGCTCAGCGTGTCGGCGTAGAGATAGAGGAAGCCATAGGCGCTGTGCAGGCGGTCCGGGCCCTGGGTGTAGAGCTTCATCTCGCTCTCGGCCTGCTCGCCCCCGACCTCAGCCACCATGAAGCGGCCACCGTAGGACTCCCCCAGTTGGCGCAGCCGAGTCAGGAAAGCCGGAATGTCGGCGTGCGACTGGTTGTGGAGGTGGTGCTGGAAGTCGAACGGCCGGTTGCGCTTGCCGCCGCCGTCCAGGATCGGCGGATTGTCGGTCAGATTCTGGTCGTGCATCGCGAAATTGATCGCGTCGAAGCGGAAACCGTCGACCCCGCGCTCCAGCCAGAACCGCGAGGTGGCGATCAGCGCGTCCTGGACGTCGCGGTTGTGGACGTTGAGGTCGGGCTGGGCCGACAGGAAGTTGTGCAGGTAGTACTGCCGGCGCCGGGCGTCCCAGGTCCAGGACGGGCCGCCGAACACCGACTGCCAGTTGCTGGGCGGCGAGCCATCCGGCTTGGCGTCGGCCCAGACGTACCAGTCGGCGTGCGGATTGGTGCGATCCTCGCGGCTGGCCTTGAACCAGGGGTGCTCGTCGGAGGTATGCGAGAACACCTGGTCGATGATCACCTTCAGGCCCAGGGCGTGGGCCTTGTCGATCAGGCGATCGAAGTCGGCCAGCGTGCCGAATATGGGATCCACGTCCTCGTAGTTCGAAACGTCGTAGCCGAAATCCTTCATCGGTGAGGTGAAGAAGGGCGACAGCCAGATGGCGTCCACGCCCAGCGACGCGACGTGCTCGAGATGGGCCGTGACGCCCGGCAGGTCGCCCACGCCGTCGCCGTTGGAGTCGGCGAAGCTGCGCGGATAGATCTGGTAGATCACCGCCCCACGCCACCAGTCTCGGTCGAAAGCCGGGTCGATGGCCGGCTTGAAAAGAGTCTCGACCGTCACTGGCCACCCTCCGATACGCAAATGATGTAGTCGAGCGGGCCGATCTCGACCCGATAGCTGCCCGGCGCCGTGGCGGTCGCCGCGCAGGATCCGTGAACCGCGCGCCAGGCCCGCGAGGTCGCGTCGACCTCGACCTGGGCGGCGATCGGCGTCTGGCCGGTGTTGAACACCACCAGGGTCTCGCCCCCGGAACCGGCCGTTCTGGAGATCGCCAACAGGCCCGGCTTGTCGTCGGAAGCCCGGACGACCTGTCGGCCGCCGCGCAGGGCCGGGTCGGCGGCGCGCAGCCGGGCCATGGCCGAGATCGCCTGGTACAGCGCCCCGTCCGTCCTGAAGTGGTCGCCCGCCGCCGACGCCCCGCCGATCAGAATGTCGCCGTCGCCGATCGCCTGGCCGGGGAACATGTCCTGACGGGAGTCCCGGTCCCCGCCCTTGCCGGTGAAACCCTGCTCGTCGCCGTAGTAGATCACCGGCGCGCCGCGCGTGAACATCAGCAGGGCGTGGGCCAGGGTCACGCGCTTGGACAACTCGTCGCTCGAAGCCTCGGGATGGGCGGCGCGCACGAAGTGGCCGATGCGGCCCATGTCGTGATTGCCCAGGAAGGTCGGCAGTTGCAACGCCGCCGCCTCGCCGCCCTGATAGAGCGCGTCCTGGCTGAACAGCTTCGCCAGCCGGTCGGTGCCGACCTTGCCGTTGACCACGTCGGTCGCCGTGGCCTGGAAGGCGAAGTCGAGCACAGCCGGATAGCCGTCCACCCGGGTGAACTTGGCCAGCATGCCCGGTTCGGTCTCGTTGACCTCGCCGAAGACGTGGAAATTGGGGATGCCCCGCGCCTTGGCCCGGGCCAGCATGGCCGGCACGAAGGCCTGCCAGAACTCCGGGTTCACGTGGCGAGCCGTGTCGATCCGATAGCCGTCGATCCCGAAGTCGTCGATCCACTGGCCATAGATGTCGATGAAGCCCCGCACCACGCGCGGGTTTTCGGTGGCCAGGTCGTCCAGGCCGGCGAAATCGCCATAGGTCGAGCTCTCGCCGGCGAAACGGCTGTTGCCGCGGTTGTGGTAGTAGATCGGGTCGTTCAGCCAGGCCGGAGCCTTGACCGTTTCCTCCCCCTTGGGGACGTAGGGTTCGTAGGCAAAGTCGGGCCGCGTCAGGCGCTCGAAGTTCCCGGCCGTCTGCCGGCCCGCCTGGTCGCCCAGGAAGCCGTCGTTGATCGCCGCGCCCCGTGGTCCGCCCTTGCGGACATAGGGATAGTCGGCCTTCGAGCGATAGTCGCAGCCGGCGGCCGGGCAATTGCGATACTGGATCACGTCGGCGGTGTGGTTGGCGACGATGTCCAGATAGACCTTCATCCCGCGCGCATGGGCGGCGTCGACGAAGGTCTTCAACTGGGCCCGCGTGCCGAAGTGCGGATCCACGTCGGTGAAGTCGGTGATCCAGTAGCCGTGATAGCCGGCCGACTCCTGGCCGGACGGCCCCTGCACCGGCTTGTTGCGGAAGATCGGCCCCAGCCAGATCGTGGTCGCGCCCAGGCCCTGGATGTAGTCAAGCCTGGCGGTCAGCCCCTGCAGGTCTCCCCCATGGTAGAACCCCTTGTCGGCCGGGTCGTAGCCGGTCTTCAGCCGATCGCCGGTCAGGCCGCCGCGATCGTTGCGCGGATCGCCGTTGGCGAAGCGGTCGGGCAGGACGAAATAGATCACTTCATCCTGCGGAGCGCGGGCGCGATAGGCGTCGGCGGCGCTCGCCGAAGGCGTCCTGGCCTGCGCCGCGCCGGCGGTGAGCGCCAGGACGAGGATCGCCGCCGCCCCCATCCATCGCTGCCGTCGCGCCTCGCGGATTCGCATGCCCTTGGCCTCCACCCTGGTCGAACACCGATCGATTGCACGTCGGTTCACTTGTTTGCATAGATTTGCAAAATCGACCCCAAACTGTCAATCGCGGTCATCACCCCTAGAACGCCCTGAATTCGACCGATCACACCCCGACGCCGCGACCAGGCAGGCGCACCCAAAAAACCGCGCATGACATTTTGTCCATTTTTGCAGTTGCATTGGTTGCAGCAATTTGCAGTAATTTGCGGAACGAAACCTGGATCATCGCGGCGCAACCGCGAGAGCCTTAGGGAGGGAGGATCTCATGACGTCGAGTTTCACGCCGCGCCGTGCGCGACTGATGGGCGGTGCGGCCACGGGGCTGGTGCTGCTGCTTTCGACCGCCGGCGCGGTCCACGCGCAGGACGCCGCTCAGGCGCCCAGTTCCGACACCGTCGAGGAAATCACCGTCACCGGCATCCGCGCCGGCATCGAGGGCGCGATCTCCCTGAAGAAGTCCTCCAGCTCGATCGTCGAGGCGATCTCGGCCGAAGACATCGGCAAGCTGCCGGACGTCTCGATCGCCGAATCCATCGCCCGCCTGCCCGGGCTGACCGCCCAGCGCCTCGACGGCCGCGGCCAGGTGATCAGCATCCGCGGCCTGGCGCCCGACTTCACCACCGCCCTGCTGAACGGCCGCGAACAGGTCTCGACCGGCGACAACCGCGGCGTCGAGTTCGACCAGTATCCATCGGAACTGCTCAGCGGCGTCGTGGTCTACAAGACCCCGGACGCCGGCCTGATCGGCCAGGGCCTGGCCGGCACGGTCGACATGCGCACCGTGCGCCCGCTGACCTACGGCAAGCGGGCCTTCGCGGTCGGCGCGCGCTACGAATGGAACGACATCGGCGCCCTGAACGCCGGCACCACCGACCACGGCAACCGCGTCAGCATCTCCTATATCGACCAGTTCATGGACGGTAAGCTGGGCCTGGCCATCGGCTACGCCCACATGGAATCGCCCTACCAGGCCGAGCGCTGGAACGCCTGGGGCTATCCGACCACCGGCGCGGGCGCCTTGGTCCTGGGCGGGGCCAAACCCTATGTGATGTCGAGCGAACTGAAGCGCGACGGCGTCATGGGCGTGCTGGAATTCAAGCCCACCGACAACTTCTCCTCGACCCTCGACGTCTTCTACTCGGAGTTCAAGAACCGCCAGATCCTGCGCGGCATCGAACTGCCCCTGGCCTGGGGCGGCGGCGATGGAACGCGCCCCGCGCCGGTTCTGTCGAACACCCAGACCGCGAACGGCTTCGTCACGGCGGGCACGTTCTCCAACGTCAAGGGCGTGGTCCGCAACGACGGCAACGACCGCAAGGCCAAGATCACCTCGCTGGGCTGGAACAACGAGCTGAAGGTCGGCGACGAATGGGTCCTGGACAGCGACCTCAGCTATTCGAAGGTCGAGCGGACCGACCAGATTCTCGAAACCTATTCCGGCACGGGCCGCGGCCCCGCCGGCGCCCTCGACACCCTGGGCTTCACCGTGGACGGCCACGGCGTGGCCCAGTTCAAGTCGCAGCTGAACTACGCCGACCCCAACTTGATCAAGCTGACCAGCCCGCAGGGCTGGGGCGGCGACGTGGTGCCCGGCGGCCAGGACGGCTACCTCAACAAACCGACCATCGAGGACGAGCTGAAGGCCGCCCGCTTCAGCGCCAAGCGCAACCTGGACGACGGCCTCGGCAGCATCGAGTTCGGGGTGAACTACAGCGAGCGCAGCAAGGAACTGGTCAATGACGAGTGGTTCCTGAGCGCCAAGGGCGCGCCGGGTCCGGTGTCGATCCCGGCCTCGGCCATCCTCGGCTCCACCTCGCTCGACTTCATCGGCATCCCGGGCATGGTCAGCTACGACCCGTTCGCCCTGGTGGCCAGCGGCGCCTACAACCTGACCCGCAATCCGCACGCCGACGTGCTGATCAAGAGCTGGCAGGTGGAGGAGAAGGTCCTCGTCGGCTATCTGAAGGCCAATCTCGACACCCAGGTCGGCGACGTGCCGGTGACCGGCAACTTCGGCTTCCAGCTGGTCAACACAGACCAGAGCTCGTCGGCGGTCGGCGCCTCGACCAGCGGCGCGACCACCGTCCAGCGCCCGCTGTCCGGCGGCAAGGAATATATCGACTTCCTGCCCAGCGCGAACGTGCAGTTCCACCTGAGCAACGACCAGACGCTACGCTTCGCTGTCGCCCGCACCCTGGCGCGGCCGCGCATGGACCAGATGCGCGCCAGTTCGAACTATTCGTACAACGAGAGCCTGCGTAACCAGACCACGCTGGACTCCTCGCCGTGGGGCGGCAGCGCCGGCAATCCGGAACTCGAGCCCTGGCGGGCCGACACCTTCGACGTCTCCTACGAGAAGTACTTCGGCCGTCAGGCCTATGTCTCGCTGGCGGCCTTCTACAAGGACCTCAAGACCTACGTTTATGACGAGCGGGTCCTGGTCGACTTCACCGGCTATCCGACCGGCAGCACGCTGGGCGAACCGGTTCTGCGGCAGGGCTACCTGACCGTTCCGCAGAACGGCCAGGGCGGCTCGATCAAGGGCGCGGAGTTCACCGCCTCGATCCCCGGCTCCCTGGTCCACCCGATCCTGGACGGCTTCGGCGCCACCTTCAGCGCCTCCTATACCGACAGCAAGATCCAGCCCAACGCCAGCGATCCGGCCCAGCCGATCCCCGGTCTGTCGAAATATGTCGGCAACCTGACCGTCTATTACGAGAAGAACGGCTTCTCGTTCCGGGTCAGCGACCGCTACCGCTCGAAGTTCCTGGGCGAGGTCTCGGCGTTCGGCAACGGTCGCCAGTACCGGATGGTCAAGGACGAGACCATCATCGACAGCCAGATCGGCTACACCTTCAACAGTGGTCCGCTGGAAGGCCTGTCGGCGCTGTTCCAGGTCAACAACCTGAACAACGAGCCGTTCGTCACCTACCAGAACTACGACGAGCGGCAGGTCATCGACTACCAGACCTACGGCCGGACCTATCTTGTGGGCCTGAACTACAAGTTCTGATCGAACCATCCCCCCAACTGAAAGCCCCTGCCCGGCCTGCTCCGACGGGGGCTTCTTTTGTCTAGGATGATCAGGAGCGAGCTGACCGGAGCGCTGGAGGCGGCATGGGCGACAATCGCATCAGCCAGGTGGTGATCGTCGGCGGCGGAACGGCCGGCTGGATGGCCGCCGCCGCCCTGGCCAAGGCGCTGGGGCCGCTGGTCTCCATCCGCCTGGTCGAGTCCGACGAGATCGGCACGGTCGGGGTCGGCGAGGCCACCATCCCGCAGATCAAGCTGTTCAACGGCCTGCTGGGCCTGGATGAGGACGACTTCATCCGCCAGACCCAGGGCACCTTCAAGCTGGGCATCGAGTTCGTCGGCTGGACCCGCCCGGGCCACGCCTACCTCCACGCCTTCGGCGGCGTCGGCCGCGACCTCGGCATGGTCAACTTCCACCAATACTGGCTGAAGCATCGCCAGGGCGGCGGGACCAGCGACTTCTGGGCCTATTCGCTGAACGGCGCGGCGGCCAAGGCCAACCGCTTCGACCGCCAGCCGGGCCTGGCCTACGCCTTCCAGTTCGACGCCGCGCTCTATGCCCGCTACCTGCGCGCCCATGCCGAGCGGCTCGGCGTAGTTCGCACGGAGGGCAAGATCCTGGGCGCGACGCTGCGCGAGCCCGACGGCTTCGTGGAATCGGTGACCCTGGAGCGCGGCGAGGCCGTGGGCGGCGACCTGTTCATCGACTGCTCGGGTTTCCGCGGCGTGCTGATCGAGCAGGCGCTGAAGACCGGCTACGACGACTGGTCCCACCTGCTGCCCTGCGACCGCGCCGTGGCCGTGCCGACCGCCTCGACCGGCCCCCTGCGGCCCTACACCCAGGCGATCGCCCGGCCCGCCGGCTGGCAGTGGCGCATTCCGCTGCAGCACCGCACCGGCAACGGCCACGTGTTCTGCAGCCGCTATGTCAGCGAGGACGAGGCCACCGCGACCCTGATGGCCAATCTCGAGGGCGAGCCGCTGGCCGAGCCGCGCCTGCTGAAGTTCGTCACCGGCCGCCGCAAGGCGTTCTGGAACCGCAACGTCGTGGCCCTGGGCCTGGCCAGCGGCTTCATGGAGCCGCTGGAATCGACCAGCATCCACCTGATCCAGTCGGGCCTGTCGCGCCTGCTCAACCTCTTCCCCGACCAGGGTTTCGCCCAGGCCGACATCGACGAATACAACCGCCAGGCTGGGCTGGAGTTCGAACGCATCCGCGACTTCCTGGTGCTGCACTACTGGGCCAACCAGCGGTCCGAGCCGTTCTGGACGGCCTGCCGCGACATGGCGATCCCCAGCGAACTGGCCCGCAAGGTCGAGATCTTCCGCGCCCACGGCCGGCTGTTCCGTGAACCCGAGGACCTGTTCTTCGAGACCAGTTGGCTGCAGGTGCTGCTGGGCCAGGGCGTCGAGCCGCGAGGCTGTCATCCGATGACCGACCTAGTGTCCGGCGCCCAGCTTGAGGGGTTCCTGGCCGACCTGCGCAAGATCACCGCCGACGCGGCCGGCGCCCTGCCCGACCATGCTGACTTCATCCGTCAGCAATGCGCGGTCCGCTAGCTTGCCACCACCCCCACGGCCATGCTCACTCCAGCCATGGTCGAGACCCTGTCCCACAAGCAAGCCCGCCGCATCGCCCTGGCCGCGCAGGGCTTCGCCGACAAGCGTCCCGCCCAGCCGTCCCGCCGCCACCTGATCGCGACGATCGAGCGCCTGGCCCTGCTGCAGATCGACTCGGTCAATGTCGTCTCGCGCTCGCACTACCTGCCGCTGTTCTCGCGCCTGGGCGCCTATCCACGGCCGCTGCTCGAGGACCTGGCCTGGGGCAAGAAGCCGGCGCTCCTGGAATATTGGGGCCACGAGGCCTCGCTGATGCCGCTCGACCTGCAACCGCTGCTGCGCTGGCGGATGGACGACGCGCGGGCAGGCGTCGGCGTGTGGAAGGGCGTCGCGGCCTTCCTGGCCGGCCACCGGCCGTTCATCGACAAGGCGCTGGCGGCGATCCACGAACGGGGCCCGCTGTCGGCCGGCGAACTGGACCTGGGCGCGCGCGGCCAGGGCGGCTGGTGGGGCTGGAGCGAGGCCAAGCGGGCGACCGAATGCCTGTTCTGGGCCGGCGAGCTGACCACCGCCACCCGGCGGGGAACCTTCGAGCGGGTCTATGGCCTGCCGGAAAAGGTCCTGCCGCCGGCCATCTGGTCGGCCCCGACGCCGTCGCGCGAAGAGGCGCATCGCATCCTGCTGGGCCGCGCGGCGCGGGCCATGGGGGTGGCCACCGCGCGTGACCTGCGCGACTATTTCCGCATGGGCCTAGCCGACGCCCGGCGCGGCGTCGCGCAACTGGTCGAGGCCGGCGACCTGATCCCGGTCGCGGTGGAGGGCTGGAGCGAACCGGCCTATCTGGCCCCGGACGCCCGCCGCCCGCGCGGCGTCCGGACCAACGCCCTGCTCTCGCCGTTCGACAACCTGATCTGGTTTCGCGAACGGGCCGAGCGCCTGTTCGACGTCCGCATACGGTTGGAGATCTACACCCCGGCCCACAAACGCACCCACGGCTACTATGTGCTGCCGTTCCTGCAGGGCGAGGCGATCACCGCCCGGGTCGATCTGAAGGCCGATCGCAAGGCCGGCGTCCTGCGGGTGATGTCGGCCCATCGCGAGCCGGCCGCCAACGCGCGAACCCCGGCGGCCCTCGCGGTCGAGCTGGCCCTGATGGCCGATTGGCTCGGCCTCGACGGGGTCGCCGTCGCCTCCAGCGGCGATCTGGCGCCCGCCCTGGACGCCGCCATAGCCAGAGATTGACTTTGGCCCGCCAGGGCCTATTTATCCCCAGCTTCTGGAGCAGGCTTGGCGAATCCGCGCCGCCCGTTCGCCCAAACACGGGCGGCTCCGGACTTCAGACCAGCGTGACATGACAGAATTTTCCGAACTCGGGCTTTCGCCCACGACCCTCCAGGCGGTCGCCGACACCGGCTATACGACGGCCACCCCGATCCAGGCCGCCGCCATTCCCGTGGCCCTGGCCGGCCAGGACGTGCTGGGCATCGCCCAGACCGGCACCGGCAAGACCGCCGCCTTCACCCTGCCGATGATCGACAAGCTGGCCTCGGGCCGCGCCAAGGCGCGCATGCCCCGGGCCCTGGTCATCGCCCCGACCCGCGAACTGGCCGACCAGGTCGCTTCCAGCTTCGAGAAGTACGCCAAGGGCACCAAGCTGTCCTGGGCCCTGCTGATCGGCGGCGTGTCGTTCGGCGACCAGGTCAAGAAGCTGGACCGCGGCGTCGACGTGCTGATCGCCACCCCGGGCCGCCTGCTCGACCACTTCGAACGCGGCGGCCTGCTGATGACCGGCGTGCAGATCATGGTCGTCGATGAAGCCGACCGCATGCTGGACATGGGCTTCATCCCCGACATCGAGCGCATCTTCAAGATGACGCCGCCGAAGAAGCAGACCCTGTTCTTCTCGGCGACCATGCCGCCGGAAATCACCCGCCTGACCAAGCAGTTCCTGCGCGATCCGGTGCGGATCGAGGCCTCGCGCCCGGCCACCACCAACGAGAACATCACCCAGCTGATGGTCAAGGTCCCTTCCTCCGATCCCAAGGCCAAGCGCCTGGCGCTGCGCGCGCTGATCGAGAAGGCCCAGATCGAGACCGGCATCGTGTTCTGCAACCGCAAGACCGAAGTCGATGTCGTCGCCAAGTCGCTGAAGAGCCACGGCTTCGACGCCGCCGCCATCCACGGCGACCTGGACCAGAGCCAGCGCATGAAGACCCTGGCGGCCTTCCGCGACGGCTCGCTGAAGATCCTGGTGGCCTCCGACGTCGCCGCGCGCGGCCTGGATATTCCGGCCGTCAGCCACGTCTTCAACTACGACGTCCCGCACCACGCCGACGACTACGTGCACCGCATCGGCCGCACCGGCCGGGCCGGCCGTTCGGGCATCGCCTACATGCTGGTCACCCCGGCCGACGACAAGGGCTTCGACAAGGTGGTCAAGCTGATCGGCTCGGCCCCGCAGGAAGAGAAGCTCGACCTCGACTATTCGGGCGCCGTGACCGTGCGTCGCGAAGGCGACAAGCGTGGTGGCGGTCGTGACCGCGCGCCGCGCGGCGGCGAACGGGGTCGCGATCGTGACCGCAACCGCGCGCCGACCGAGCCCTCGGATGTCGCCGCCGCCAATTTCGAGGCCGCGATCTCCGGCGTTCCCGCCCCGCCGGTCGCGGCGACCGTGACGGGCGACGAGCCCGCCAAGCGTCCGGCCCGCGTGCGCAAGCCGCGTGGCGAGAAGGCCGGCGCCATCGTCGCCGATACGGTTGAGGCCGAAGCGCCCGTCGCCGCCGCCGCGCCGGTCGCCGAGAAGGGCCGTCGCGACCGTGGCGGCTCGTCGCGGGATCGCGGGCGTCAGCCGCGCGTCGAAGACGCCGCCGACGCGCAGCCGCAGGTCGAGGCCGAACGCGCCCCGCGTCCGGAGCGCGCCGAAGGCGAACGTCCGGGCCGTGAACGGGGTCGCGAACGTGGCCGTGACCGCGATCGTCGCCCGGAGCGTGCCGAACAGCCGCGCGCCGAAGCCGAACAGCCGCAGGTCGAGGCCGAACGTGCGCCGCGTCCTGAACGTGACGGTGAGCGGCCCCGCCGCGAGCGCGGCCGTGACCGTGACCGTGATCGGCGCCCCGAGCGTAGCGAACAGCCCCGCGTCGAGGCCGAGCGCGCGCCGGCGCCGCGCGGCGAACCCGAACGCGCCCCTGTGCGCGGCGCGCCGCTCCCGGTGCGCGGCGTCCAGCCGATCCGGGGCCGCGAGGACGACGACGACCGCCGCGTGGTCGGTTTCGGCAACGAAACCCCCGCCTTCCTGATGCGCGCCCCGCCGCGCCTGGCCCCGGCCAGCGACACCGAGGACTAGGTTCCAGCGCTCACGATCACGCCCGCCCTCCAGACTGGAGCGGCGGGCGTTTTCGTATGGCCCTCAGCCCCTCTCCCATGGGGAGAAGTTTGGGATGCGGTTGGGGACGAACGCATGCGTGCGTCCCCGTCAGCAAGCGTCGATGCTCGGCGGATGGCGCACAAAGTGGTGCGATTTCAACGCCCTGAACTTTCTCGACCCGATTTGGTTCTCACCCTTCCGGACCGCCCCATACTGCTCGCACCTGACGGCACGGGAAGGGCGTCCGGCCGGCGACTGAGACGGCTGTCAGGGGTGGTCGAGCGGGAAGCGCTCGCCGAGGTCTTGGGTGACAGCCTTCGCGGCGGTCCAGGTCGGGTTCCCTGCAACACGGGACGAAGCCCTGGCGGCGAAGGATCGGCGGACGCGGCAGGTGGGGGCTGAAATCGCCCGCACGGTCCAGGGAGCGCCAACGCCCTGCCCGCCGGGGGCCTCTATCGGAGCGGGTTAAAAATCCGCGATCCGAAGGCTCCTGGAAGAAGGCCACGCGAAGCGCTCGTCTTCGTCGAAACGGTATTCAAAACGCAAAACCCTCCGGGCGGAGCCCGGGCGCTTCGCACCCTCCCCAGCAGCTCAGCGGAATTCCGCGTGAGATCACACTCCCTTGCCCCCACCTGACCGCTTCGCGGTCTGTCCGCCCCCATTGGGGGCGGAGCCGGAAGCGCGAAACTCTTCCCCCTATGGGGGAAGACGGCCGCGAAGCGGCCCGTAGGGGGCAAGTCATCGCCCCACCCGCCCTACTTCTTGATCTGCCCCGCCAGGTACTTGCGGATCGCCGCGCCATACGGCGGCCGCAGGGCCAGCATCGGCGCGATGTCCTTCTTCAGCTGGTGGAACACCGCCTTCTTGTGACTGAACTCCATGAAACCGTCGCGGCCATGATAGCTGCCCATGCCGGCCGGCCCCACGCCGCCGAACGGCAGGTCTTCCTGGGCGACGTGGAAGACCACGTCATTGACCGTGACGCCGCCGCTGGTGGTGCGGGTCAGCACCATGTCGCGTTCGGCCGTGTCGGTCCCGAACCAGTAGAGCCCCAGCGGCCGGTCATGGGCGTTGATGTAATCCACCGCCTCCTCGACCTCCTGATAGGTCTTCACCGGCAACACCGGACCGAAGATCTCGTCCTGCATCACCGTCATGTCGTCGGTGGGGTTGAGGATCAGGGTCGGGGCGATCTTGCGGTGTTCCTGCTGGCTCAGGCCCTCGCCGGCCGGGTTGATCTCGACGATCGTCGCGCCCTTGGCCCGGGCGTCGTCCACATGGCCCTTGATCCGGTCGTAGTGCCGCTGGGCGACCACGGCGGTGTAGTCGGGATTGTCCTTCAGGGTCGGGAAGGTCCGCCCGACGGCCGCCTTGGCCTCGGCGACGAAGGCGTCGATCTGGTCGGCCGGGGCCAGCACATAGTCCGGCGCCAGGCAGATCTGGCCGGCGTTCAGGGTCTTGCCGTTCATGATCCGCGCCGCCGCCGTGGCCATGTCGACGCCGCGCGACAGGATCACCGGGCTCTTGCCGCCCAGCTCCAGGGTGACGGGCACCAGGTTCTCGGCCGCCGCCCGCATCACGTGGCGGGCCACCGAGGTCGCGCCGGTGAAGATCAGGTGGTCGAACGGCAGGCTGGTGAAGGCCTGGCCCACGTCCGGACCGCCGGTGACGACCGCGATCTCTTCCTCGGTGAAGGCCTTGGCGAACATCGCCTTCATCAGCTCGGACGTCACGGGGGTGAATTCCGAGGGCTTGATCATCGCGCGGTTGCCGGCCGCCAGCACGCCCGCCAGGGGCGCGAAGGTCAGGTTGACCGGGAAGTTCCACGGGCTGATCACCCCGACCACGCCCTTGGGCTGGTACTGAACCTCGGCCTTGGCCCCGAACAGGCCAAGGATGGCCGGCGTGGTCTTGCGCTTCTCCGGGCGCATCCACCTGGCCAGGTTCTCCTTGGCGTATTTCAGCGGGCCGATCGAGCCGGCGATGTCGGTCAGGCCCGTGGCGTCCTTCGACCGCGCGCCGAAATCGGCGTTCAGAGCGTCGGCGATCTCGACCTGGTGGTCGACCAGCAGGCCGATGCAACGGTCCAGCCACTCGATGCGACGTTCCGCCGTCGGGGCGCCATGTCGCAGGTGTGCGGCCTTCTGCCGCTCCAACACCTGCAGGAGCGAGGCCTTATGCGATTCAAGGTCGAGATTGGCGGGCGCATTCACGGTCAAAATTCCTCCCAAACGGCCCGCAGGCTCATCTTATCACTGTTAACAATGCTTGCGCCCGACGAAACACGCAAGCGAACGTCGTTCGTTCTTAACGGCTCGTTTGAACTCTTCGGCTTAGATGCCGGCACCAAGCGCGTGTCCGGGGCGGATGCGACGCTACTGGGGGAATTGAGACATGTCGGACGTCGAAACCACGCTGCGCGGCCCGGAAGCCTACAAGATCGCCGGTCGCGCCCTGGCGCTGATGGAGCGCCACCAGGTGTGGCCGACCGCGCTGAACTTCGAGCTGTGGACCCACTACGTCGCCGACCCCGACGGCGCCCTGGCCCGCGAACTGACCCGCCTGATCTCGCTGGGCGAGCCGCTCACCGAGCTGCTCAGCGAGGAACTGGCCGCCGCCTACCTGCCCAAGGCCAAGCTGAACGAACAGATCCGCGACGCCGGCGACCTGCTGAGCAAGGAACTGGAATCGGTCTCCAAGGCCATCCAGAACGCCCAGAAGTCCAACGCCGCCTACGGCAAGACCCTGTCGGGCGCGACCAAGGAACTCGACGGTTCGGACGACGTCAGCAAGATCAAGGCCGTCGTCAGCGGCCTGACCGAGGCCACGCGCCGGGTCCAGAAGGAAAACAAGTCGCTGGAGACCCGGCTGGCGGAATCGACCGCCGAGGTCGATCGCCTGCGCGAGCACCTGGAACAGGTCCGCCGCGACGCCACGACCGACGGCCTGACCAACCTGGCCAACCGCAAGGCCTTCGACGAAGAGCTCGACCGCGCCTGCAGCGAGGCCGACGAAGCCGGCACGACCATCTGCCTGGCCGTGCTCGACATCGACCACTTCAAGGGTTTCAACGACACCTGGGGCCACCAGACCGGCGACCAGGTCATCCGCTACGTCGCCAGCGTCATCGGCCGGGTCGCCGCCCCGCCGCGCTTCGCCGCCCGCTACGGCGGCGAGGAGTTCGCGATGATCTTCCCGCGGGAATCGGCGGCCATCGTCGCCGGCACCCTGGAAGAGATCCGCGTCGAGGTGTCGTCGCGGATGCTCAAGCGCCGCTCGACCAACGAGGACCTGGGCGCGATCACCATCTCGTCGGGCTTCGCCGAACGTCGCGCGGGCGAGACCGGCCACTCGGTCATGGAACGGGCCGACGCGGCGCTCTACACGTCCAAGCGTGGCGGCCGCAACCGCGTCACCGCCGCCGAGAGCAAGCCGGAATCCGCCAACGCCGCCTGATCCCGCGCGGGCCCGGTCGAAGTTTTTACGCCTCTCCCAGAGAAAGGCTCTGGTGTTCCCCAAGGTTAGTCGCGCCTAGACTCCGGCAAGAGCGACAAGCCTGGGAGGACGCCATGACCTACGAGAAGATCCGGCTGGACGCCGCCGACGGCGTGGCTGTCATTACCCTCGCCGACCCCACCACCCTGAACGCCGCCAGCCTCGAAATGGCGCGCGAACTGGCCCACGCCTTCGCTTCGGTCGCGGCCGGCAAGGTCGCGGCCCGCGCGGTGGTCATGACCGGCGAAGGCCGAGGCTTCTGCTCGGGCGCCAACCTGTCGGGCGGCGGCGCGGCGGGACGCGAGGCCGATGTCGACGGCAAGCCCGACGCCGGTTCGGCGCTGGAGAGCACCTACAACCCGCTGGTCAGCCTGCTGCGCGACTTCCCGCTGCCGATCGTCACCGCCGTCAACGGTCCCGCGGCCGGAATCGGTTGCTCGCTGGCCCTGCTGGGCGACATCGTGGTGGCCGCCGAAAGCGCCTATTTCCTGCAGGCCTTCCGTCGCATCGGCCTGGTGCCCGACGGCGGCTCGACCTACCTGCTGCCTCGCCTGGTGGGCAAGGCGCGGGCCATGGAGATGATGCTGCTGGGCGACAAGATCCCGGCCGCCACGGCGCTGAACTGGGGCCTGGTCAATCGCTGCGTGCCCGACGCCGAGCTGCTGCCGACCGCCACCGCCATCGCCAAAGAACTGGCCGCCGGCCCCGCCGCCCTGTCGGCGATCCGCAAGCTGGTCTGGAACAGCCTCGACGCCGACTGGGTGGGCCAGCTCAACGCCGAGCGCCACGCCCAGAAAGCGGCCGGCAAGACCGACGATTTCATCGAGGGAGTCGGGGCGTTCCTGCAGAAGCGCCCCGCGGCTTTCAAGGGACGGTAGACGTCGCCCCATGGATCGCCGCGGCGCGGGCCTCGAAACAGCCGATCAGCGTATTGGCCGCGCGATCCAGATTGGCGGCCAGCAAGGCGTCGAGCACGCGCGACTTGAAGGCGAAGTTGATGACGAATTCAACAGTGGTTCCAGTCGCATGAGGTGAAAACCTCCACTGATTGGACAGCCGCTTGAAGGGTCCATACAGCAGGCTGACATCGACGGTCAGGGCCGCCGCGTCGCGTCGCACGCGGGTGGCGAACTTTTCGCGCAGGAACGAAAAGCCGACCTGGGCCTCGGCGTCGACCGTGCTGACCGGGCCGTCGACCCGGCCGTTCCAGGTGCGCATGGCCGTGATCCACGGCACGAACGACGGATAGGCCTCGACGTCGCCGACCAGGGTGAACAGTTGCTCGGGCGCATAGGGCAGCACCCGGGTGACGACGTGACGGTGCAAGCTAGAGCGCCTTGAGACCCGAGGATTTGGCGTCCAAGGCCTTGCGGGCCGCCGCCAGCTTGGCGAAATCCTCGCCGGCGTGGTGCGACGAGCGGGTCAGCGGGCTGGCCGAGACCATCAGGAAGCCCTTGGCCCGGGCGATGGCCTCATAGGCCTTGAACTCGTCGGGGGTCACGAAGCGGTCGATGGCGGCGTGCTTGCGGGTCGGCTGCAGGTACTGGCCGATGGTGATGAAATCGACGCCGGCCGAGCGCATGTCGTCCATCACCTGCATGACCTCCTCCTTGGTCTCGCCCAGACCGACCATCAGGCCGGACTTGGTGAACTGGGTGGGGTCGCGCTCCTTGACCCGCTCGAGCAGGCGCAGGGAGTGGTAATAGCGGGCGCCGGGACGGATCTTCAGATAGAGCCGCGGCACGGTCTCGAGGTTGTGGTTGAAGACGTCCGGGCGGGCGTCGATCACCACGTTCTCGGCCCGGTCCTTGCGCAGGAAGTCGGGGGTCAGGATCTCGATGGTCGTGCCCGGCGCGGCGGCGCGGATGGCCAGGACCACTTGCGCGAAGTGATCGGCCCCGCCGTCGGCCAGGTCGTCGCGGTCCACCGAGGTGATGACCACGTGCTTGAGGCCCATCTTGGCGACGGCCTCGGCGACGCGGCGCGGCTCGTCGGCGTCCAGGGCGTTGGGCAGGCCGGTGGAGACGTTGCAGAAGGCGCAGGCCCGCGTGCAGATCTCGCCCATGATCATCATGGTCGCGTGCTTCTGGCTCCAGCACTCGCCGATGTTGGGACAGGCCGCCTCTTCGCAGACCGTGGTCAGCTTGTGGTCGCGGACGATGTTGCGGGTTTCGTTGTAGCCCGGCGACCCCGGGGCGCGGACGCGCAGCCAGTCGGGTTTGCGCAGCACCGGCGTATCGGGGCGGTTCTGCTTTTCGGGGTGACGGGCGGCGCGCTCCTCGGGAACGCGGGCCTTCAGCGTGTCGATCAGGGTGACCATAACGGCCTAGATCGGACTTCTTGGCCTCCGGATCAAGCATGCGTTCTTGCATCGGGGCCAAAGGCGCGAAATGACTGCCTGGAATGCGTCGTCGCCTCCCCGTTCAAACTTGGGCCTGCCTGCTGGCCTTGCCGCTCGTCTCCTGCGGAGACGAGGCCGTCCGCGCGCCCTTCGCCGAGAGCCGGACGCCGCCGTCGCTGGCGGTGCGTTTCCAGCCGCCGCCGGGCTGGGCCTGGGGCTATGTGCGGGTCGGCGACGAGGCGGTGCAGCGCTACGGCGTCTCCGCGCCCCAAGGCGCGCCGCGCGGCCAACTGCTGATCCTGCCGGGCTACGGCGAGTCGGCGGAAGGCTGGTTCGAGACGGCCCGGAACCTTAACGACCGCGGCTACACCGTGTGGATTCTCGAACGCCAGGGCCAGGGCGGCTCGGAGCGGACCGGCCCCTGGCGCGACCTGGGCCACGCGACCAGCCTCTCGCCCGACGTCACGACCGTCAAGGCGATGGTCAAGGCGGTCATCCGGCCCCATTCCAGTCCGGGGGGTGGTCGCGACCCGTTCGTGGTCCTGGGCCACGCCGACGGCGGCCTGGTGGCGCTGCGGGCGCTGGAGGAGGGTTTGCAGGCCGACACCGCCATCCTGTCGTCGCCCAATTTCGACATCGCCGACCTGCCCCGCGCCAAGGGCGAGCTCATCCGCATCGCCCGCTGGGCCAGGAGCCTGAAACTGGGTTTCGTCCGCTATCCGGGACAGGCGGGATGGAAGCGCGAGGGGCCGGACGCCTTCGACGCCAGGCTGACCCACGACAGGGCCCGGGGCGGCGTGCAGCCGGCCTGGGAACTGGCCAACCCCGACCTGCGCATGGGCGCGCCCAGCCTGGCCTGGTACGCGGCCTTCTACGACGCCGTCGACGCCGTGGGGCGCGACCTGAAACGCGTCCAGACGCCCGTCGTGATGCTCGACCCCGGCGAGGACGTCAGAGCCCTGGACGCACCGCGACGGACCGTCTGCGCCGCCCTGCCCCATTGCATCGAGACCCGCTACCCCAAGGCGCGCCATGCCCTGCACCTGGAGACGGATTCGGTGCGCGCCCCGTGGCTCGACGCCGTGGACGACGCCCTGCGCGCCCGCCCTGGCCTCCCCATCGCCCAGGCCTTGAACGACAAGGGTTCGAGCGCATTTTAGAAAGACCGGTGCGGTGACGCGCACGTAACGGGTGTTGCAAAGCCACGCTCGGTCGCTAGGCTCCAGCTTCAATCACAAGAGGGCGCGACGTCGCGCTTCTGGGAGGTTTCGCCGGCATGCCGGTAGTTTTTGACGCTCGGGACGGCCAGAAGGCCCTCTTCGACGCCCTGCTTGACGCCCGTGACAAGTACGGGGCCAAGAAGCTGATCCTGGAAGACCAGGACCGCAATCCGCTCAGCTACACCGACCTGGTCCGCGCCAGCTTCGCCCTGGGCCGCAAGATCGCGGCCATGACCAAGCCCGGCGAGCATGTCGGCGTGCTGCTGCCGTCCGGCGCCGGGGCGGTGGTGACCTTCTTCGCCCTGCACGCCTTCGGCCGGGTGCCGACCATGCTGAACTTCACGGCCGGCCTGCGGAACCTGCGCGCCGCCTGCGAGCTGGCCGGGGTCAAGCGCGTGCTGACCGCCCACAAGTTCATCGAACTGGGCAAGCTGCACGACATCGTCGACGCCCTCGAGGAGAAGGCGACGATCACCTATCTCGAAGACGTTCGGGCCACCATCGGCCTTGGCGACAAGCTGTTCGCCGCCGCCGCCGGCGCCTTCCCCCGCCGCTTTCGCCATCACGCCAAGCCCTCGGACAAGGGCGTTGTCCTCTTCACCTCGGGCAGCTTCGGCGCGCCGCGCGGCGTGGTGCTAAGCCAGGCCAACCTGGTGTCGAACGCCGCGCAGATCGCGACCCATATCGAACTCGATCCCAGCTGGGTGTTCTTCAACCCCCTGCCGGTGTTCCACTGCTTTGGCCTGACCGGCGGGGTGATCCTACCGATCCTGACCGGCATGAAGGCCTTCCAGTACCCCTCGCCGCTGCATATCAAGCAGATCCCGGCGCTGCTGAAGGACACGGGCGCCTCGGTGCTGCTGGCCACCGACACCTTCGTCAACCAGTACGCCCGCGCCTCCGAGAGCGACGAGCTTTCGGGCCTGAGGTTTATCGTCTGTGGCGCTGAAAAGGTTCGGGAAGAGACCCACAACCTCATCGCCGAAAAGTTCGGCCCGGTGCCGGTGCTCGAAGGCTACGGCGCCACCGAGGCGTCGCCGGTCATCGCGGTCAACAAGCCCGAAGACAACCGTCGGGGCACGGTCGGCGGCCTGCTGCCGGGCCAGGAATGGCGCATCGAGCCGGTCGAAGGCATCTCCGGGGGCGGCCGCCTGCTGGTGCGCGGTCCCAACATCATGTCGGGCTACCTGCGCGAGGACGGCGGCGTCGACGCCCCCGAGGGCGGCTGGCACGACACCGGCGACGTCGTCACCATGACCGACGATCTGTGGATCACCATCAAGGGCCGGGTGAAGCGCTTCGCCAAGATCGCCGGCGAGATGGTCTCGCTGACCGCCGCCGAGGACCTAGCCTCGGCGGTCTGGCCCGACGGTCGCCACGCGGTGATCTCGATGCCCGACAAGAAGAAGGGCGAGAAGCTGGTTCTGGTCACCGACTGCCAGAACGCCGCCGTCACCTCGCTGGTCGCCCATGCGCAAAGCATCGGCGCGCCCGAATTGGCGGTGCCGCGCAAGATCCTCAAGGTCACGGAAGTGCCAGTGCTGGGCAGCGGCAAGACCGACTATGTCGCCATCCAGCGGATGGCCGACCAGGACGCCCGGGCCGCATGACGGGGATGGCGTAACGGCGTAAACGGAGGGGACTGATGGAAAGATTGAACGTGTGGGCGCCGCGGGTGCTCAGCCTGTTGCGTATCGTCGCCGCCCTGCTCTTCATGGAGCACGGCCTGATGAAGATCTTCCACTTCCCCGGCCCACAGCCGGGCGCGCCAGATCCCCTGCCGACCATGCTGGTCGTGGCCGCCTGGCTGGAGATCGTCGGCGGCGGCCTGATCGCCCTGGGCCTGTTCACCCGGCCCGTGGCCTTCATCCTGTCGGGCCAGATGGCCGTGGCCTATTTCCTGGCCCACGCGCCGCAAGGCTTCTATCCGGCCATGAACATGGGCGAGCCGGCGGTGCTCTACTGCTTCCTGTTCCTGTACCTGGTGTTCGCCGGGCCAGGCGAGTGGAGCGTCGACGCCCAGCTGCGCAAGCGGCCCTAGCGTTTCGCCGGAGCGGACAACAAAAAGGGCGGCGCTCGAACCGAGCGCCGCCCTTCTCGTATCCTGAGCGCCGAACCTAGATGTGCAGCACGCGCCCGTAGGCGTCGAGCGCGGCCTCGTGCATGGCTTCCGACATGGTCGGGTGGGCGTAGACGATGCCGTGCAGGTCTTCCTCGGTGGCTTCCAGGGTGATCGCCGTGACGAAGCCCTGGATCATCTCGGTGACCTCGTGGCCGATCATGTGGGCGCCGATCAGGGCGCCGGTCTTGCCGTCGAACACCGTCTTGACGAAGCCCTCGGTCTCGCCCGCCGCCACGGCCTTGCCGTTGACCTTGAACGGGAAGCGGCCGGCCTTGACGTCGATGCCGGCGGCCTTGGCGGCGGCCTCGGTCAGGCCGACCGAGGCGACCTGCGGGTTGGCGTAGGTGCAGCCCGGGATCGGCGAGTTGACGGCCGGGGTCTTGTAGCCGGCGATGTGCTCGGCCGCATGGATGCCCTCGTGGCTGGCCTTGTGGGCCAGCCAGGGCGGGCCGGCGGCGTCGCCGATGGCGTAGAGGCCCGGGACGTTGGTCTCGCCGTGCTTGCCGGTGACCACGTGGCCGCGGTCCATGTTCAGGCCGATGGCGTCCAGCCCCTCGGTATTGGGCGCGATACCGACCGCGACGATGCACACCGCGGCGGTCAGGGTCTCGGCCTTGCCGCCGACCTCGACGGCCACCGAGACGCCGTCCTTGGTCTTCTCGACCTTGGTCACCTTGGCCCCGATGCGGAAGGTGATCCCGCGCTTCTCGAAGGCCTTCTGGGCGGCCTTGGAGACCTCGGCGTCCTCGACCGGCATGATGCGATCGACGGCCTCGACGACGGTCACCTCGGCGCCCAGGGCGCGGTAGAAGCTGGCGAACTCGATGCCGATGGCGCCCGAGCCGATGACCACCAGCGACTTGGGCATGGCCTTGGGGGCCAGGGCGTCACGATAGGTCCAGATCTTGTCGCCGTCCGAGACCGCGCCGATCGCCGGAATGTCGCGGGCCCGGGCGCCGCTGGCCAGGATCACGCTCTTGGCCTGGATGGTCCGGCTGCCGCCCGCCTTCAGGGCCACGACGACCTTGGGCGACGGGCTGCCCTTTTCGAGCTTGGCCTCGCCCTCGACGACCTCGATCTTGTGCTTCTTCATCAGGAAGGCGATGCCGTTCGACATGGTCTTGGCCACGCCGCGCGAGCGGTCGATGATCTTGGCGAAGTCGAAGGACGGCTTCTCGACCGACAGGCCGTAGCCGCCCAGGTGCGACAGCTGCTCGAAGATCTCGCCGGACTTCAGCAGCGCCTTGGTGGGGATACAGCCCCAGTTGAGGCAGATGCCGCCCAGCGCTTCGCGCTCGATGATCGCCGTCTTCAGGCCCAGTTGGCTGGCGCGGATCGCGGCCACATAGCCGCCGGGGCCGGCCCCGATGACGACGACGTCGAATTCCGTGGACATGGTCTTCTTACCCTAGCTTGGACGCCGTTCGGGGGGAGCCGTCGGCGTCGATCGACCAGCCTGCAAGCCGGTCCCATGGGACTTCAATGCGTTACAGCAGCGCCTCAACGGCGAGCTTCAGGTCTTCGGGCTTGGTGGTCGGGGCGAAGCGTTCGACCACCTCGCCGTCACGGCCGATCAGGAACTTGGTGAAGTTCCACTTGATGCCCTCGGTGCCCAGGACGCCCTTCTGCTCATGCTTCAGATAGGCGTAGAGCGGATGGGCCGAAGGGCCGTTGACGTCGATCTTGGCCAGGACCGGAAAAGTCACGTCGTAGGTCAGCGAACAGAAGTTCGCGATCTCCTCGGCGTTCCCGGGTTCCTGCGCCCCGAACTGGTTGCAGGGGAAGGCCAGGACCGTGAAGCCCTTGTCCTTGTAGTCCCGGTACAGTGTCTCCAGCCCCTCGTATTGTGGGGTGAAACCGCACTTGCTGGCCGTGTTGACGATCAGCAGCACCTGGCCGCGATAGTCGGCCAGGCTCGTGTCCTGGCCGTCCAGCGTCTTGGCGGAGTAGTCGTAGACGGACATCGAGCCCACCCTTTCGGATTAAACCAGCAGGGTCAGAGGCTCTTCGATCAGCGGCTTGAAGGCGGCCAGGAACTTGGCCCCGATCGCGCCGTCGACCACGCGGTGGTCGCAGGTCAGGGTGATGGTCATCACCGTGGCCACGGCCAGTTCGCCGTTCTTGACGACTGGACGCTGTTCGCCGGCTCCGACGCTCATGATCGCGCCCTGCGGCTCGTTGATGATCGAGGCGAAGGCCTTGATGCCGAACATGCCCAGGTTGGAGACCGAGAAGGTGCCGCCCTGGAATTCCTCGGGCTTCAGCTTCTTGGTCTTGGCGCGGGCCGCCAGGTCCTTCACCTCGGCCGAGATCTGGGCCAGGCCCTTGGTCTCGGCGGCGCGGACGATCGGGGTGATCAGGCCGCCGTCGATGGCCACCGCCACGGCGATGTCGGCGTGGTGGTGCATCGCGATGCCTTCCGGCGTGTAGGAGGCGTTGGCCTCCGGCACGCGCTTGAGGGCCACGGCCACGGCCTTGATGATGATGTCGTTGACCGACACCTTCACGCCCTGGCCTTCCAGCAGGTGGTTGATCTTGGCGCGGGCGGCCAGCAGGGCGTCGATCTCCAGATCGATCGTCAGCGGGAAGTGCGGCACGTCGCGGAAGCTGTCGGTCAGACGGCGGGCGATGGTCTTGCGCATGCCGTCCAGCGGCACGAGGTCGTAGGAGCCGGCGGGGATGCCCATCTGCTCCAGCGACAGCACCTTGCGGGGTTCGGCGGCGGCCGTCGGGGCCGAGGCGGCGGGCGCGGCCTTCGGCGCGGCGACACCGCCCTTGCCGGCGGCTTCGACGTCGGCCTTGACCACCCGGCCGTGCGGACCCGAGCCGGGAATGGCCTTCAGGTCCAGACCGGCGGCCGAGGCCAGGCGGCGGGCCAGGGGCGATGCGAACACTCGGTCGCCGGTCGGAACGGCGGCCACGGAAGCCGGGGCGGCGGCGGGAACCGGAGCCGCAGTGGCCTGGGGCGCTTCCGCGGCCGGGGCGGCCTTGGCCGGCGCATCCTTTGAAGGCGGGGGCGCGGGGCTCTCGCCCTCGCCGGCCAGCTTGGCGATCAGGGCGTTGACCTTGACGTTCTCGGTCCCGGCCTCGACCAGGATGGCTTCGATCACGCCTTCATCGACGGCTTCCACTTCCATGGTCGCCTTGTCGGTCTCGATCTCGGCGATCACGTCGCCGGCCTTGACGGTGTCGCCGACCTTGACGTGCCACTTGGCGAGGGTCCCCTCCTCCATGGTGGGCGACAGGGCGGGCATCAGGATGTCGATCGACATTGAGCTTCTTCCTCAAGCGTTCGGGACGGCTTCGACCAAAGTGGTCGGCGTCCAGCGAGCCTTGCGACGGGCAAGGCGTTGTTCGTTCGTTTCGTCTTCATAGTCCAGCGGCTCGCCTTCGCGACCGTCGAACCCCGGCAAATTCGTCCCCACGACGTTGAGGGTGGCGTAGGCTTGGCCCTCGTCCTCGATCATCGCGGCGACATAGCAGGCGCATTCCTGGCAAATCAGGAAATCCGCCGTCTGTCGACTGAACCGATAGCGCCGCAGCGCGCCCGGCGCGGCGGTGACGTGCAACCACCCCGTCGGATCGCTGGTGTACCGCGCCCCGTGCCGACGGCAGAACCCGCATTGGCAGACCCGCAAGGGCAGTTCGCCCACCGGCCTGCCGGGATCGAGTTGCACGTGCACCGCGCCGCAGTAACAGGAGCCGTTGAGGGTCTGGGTCATGGACGCCTCCCTGCCCGCTCACACAGGCCAGGGCCTAGGCGAGCGGGCCGGGCGATCAACGGTAGCAGACCGTCTTGGCCGCCTTGACGATCTTGGCGACCGACGGCAGCGACAGGGCTTCCAGGTTGGCCGCATAGGGCAGCGGCACGTCTTCCTGGTGGACCCGCAGCGGCGGGGCGTCGAGATAGTCGAAGCCGAACTCGGTGATGCGGGCGACGATCTCAGCGCCGACGCCCATCGGGCCCCAGCCTTCCTCGACGGTCACGAGACGGTTGGTCTTCTTGACGCTTTCCAGGATGGTGGCGTGGTCCATCGGACGGATCGTGCGCAGGTCGACGACCTCAGCCTCGATGCCTTCCTTGGCCAGCTCTTCGGCGGCTTGCAGCGCGAAGCCGACCATCCGCGAATAGGTGGCGATGGTGACGTCCTTGCCCGGGCGACGGACCTTGGCCTTGCCGATCGGCACCACCCAGTCCTCGACGTCCGGGATGTCGAACTCGTGGCCGTACATCATCTCGTGTTCGAGGAAGACGATCGGGTTCGGGTCGCGGATGGCGGCCTTCATCAGGCCCTTGGCGTCGGCCGCGTCGTAGGGCGCGATGACCTTCAGGCCGGGGACGTTGCCATACCAGGCCGCGTAGTCCTGGCTGTGCTGGGCGCCGACCCGCGAGGCGGCACCGTTAGGGCCGCGGAACACGATCGACGACTTGATCTGGCCACCGGACATGTAGAGCGTCTTGGCGGCCGAGTTGATGATCTGGTCGATCGCCTGCATGGCGAAGTTCCAGGTCATGAACTCGACGATCGGCTTCAGGCCGGCCATCGCCGCGCCGACGCCGAGGCCGGCGAAGCCGTGCTCGGTGATCGGGGTGTCGATGACGCGCTTGTCGCCGAACTCCTGCAGCAGGTCGCGGCTGACCTTGTAGGCGCCCTGGTACTGGGCGACTTCCTCGCCCATCAGGAACACCTTGTCGTCGCGGCGCATCTCCTCGGCCATGGCGTCACGCAGGGCGTCGCGCACGGTGATCTTCTTCATCGGCGTGCCGGCCGGGATCTCCGGATCAGCGAAGGTCGAGGCGGCCGAGATCGGGGCCGGAGCAGCCGCGACGACCGGAGCCTGGACCACCGGTTCGGCGGCCGGAGCCGGAGCGGACGGCGCGGCGCTGTCTTCACCGGACAGGCGCGCGATCGGCGTGTTGACCTTGACGTTCTCGGAGCCGGCGGCGATCAGCAGGGCTTCGATGACGCCTTCATCGACGGCTTCGACTTCCATCGTCGCCTTGTCCGTCTCGATCTCGGCGATCACGTCGCCGGCCTTGACGGTATCGCCCTCTTTTACCAGCCATTTGGCCAGGGTGCCCTCTTCCATGGTCGGAGAGAGGGCGGGCATGAGGATGTCCACGCTCACTGGGCGGCCTCCAGGTATACGTCGGTGTAGAGTTCGGAGGGATCCGGCTCGGGGCTGGTGCGGGCGAATTCGGCGGCTTCGGCGACGATGCGCTTCACCTCGGCGTCGATGCCCTTCAGGTCGTCCTCGGTGACGCCGATGGCGGCCAGGCGTTCCTTCAGGTGGTCGATCGGGTCGCGGGTCTGCTTGACGTTATCGACCTCGTCCTTGGTGCGGTACTTGGCCGGGTCGGACATCGAGTGGCCGCGATAGCGATAGGTCTTCATCTCGAGGATGAACGGACCCTGGCCGCTGCGGGCGTGCTCGGCGGCGCGGGCGCCGGCCTCGGCGACGGCCGTCACGTCCATGCCGTCGACTTCCTCGCCCGGAATCCGGAACGAGACGCCGCGCTTGTGGAAGGCGGTTTCCGACGCCGAACGCTCGACGCTGGTGCCCATGGCGTACTGGTTGTTCTCGATCACGTACACGACCGGCAGCTTCCACAGCTGGGCCATGTTGAAGCTCTCGTAGACCTGGCCCTGGTTGGCCGCGCCGTCGCCGAAATAGGCGAAGGCGACGTTGCCGTTGCCGCGATAGTGGTTATTCAGCGCCAGGCCGGTGCCGAGCGACACCTGGGCGCCGACGATGCCGTGACCGCCGTAGAAGCCGGTCTCGATGTCGAACATGTGCATCGAGCCGCCCTTGCCGTGCGAGGAACCACCCGCGCGGCCGGTCAGCTCGGCCATGACTTCCTTCGGATCCATGCCGGCGGCCAGCATATGGCCGTGGTCACGGTAGCCGGTGATGATCTGGTCGCCCTTGACCTTGATCGACTGCATGCCGACGGCGATGGCTTCCTGGCCGATGTAGAGGTGGCAGAAGCCGCCGATCAGGCCCATGCCGTACAGCTGGCCGGCACGCTCCTCGAAGCGGCGGATCAGCAGCATGTCCTGGTAGAATTTCAGAAGCTCGTCCTTGCCGACGAAGGCGTTGACACCGGTGGCGTCAGCCTTCCCCGCGGGGGCTTCACCCTTGCGCGTACGCGCCATTCAACTCTCCCTGGCCAATCTTCATCGCGGCCCTACTCCTGAACGCCCACCGGCCGAATGAACCTCGGTTCCGCGTAGATGGGGGCCCGTTGTCAAACCCGAAACGGAACAGGTTCGCCTGGCCCGCTGGCAGGTCCGCAAGTTCCGGATCCAACCAGCGCCTCAGCGCTGGGTGCGGATCACATAGTCCTTGGGGTCGGCATATCCCAGGAGGGAACGCGCGCGTTCTTCCAGGAGGTCCGCCGACAAACTGCCGCTGCGTAATAGACGAGCGCGGGCCTCCAGGTCCATCCTTTCGGCACGGATCTTCTTCAACTCCAGCGTCTTGGCGGCAAGATCTGCGTTGCGCTGCGACGTCGATAACAGCCCGCGTTCGCCCGTCAGGGCGTGAAACACGAAGTAGGTGATCAGCAGAAGCAGCGCCGCGGTCGGCAGGAAGGGTTGCAGTCGGGCGAACATCAGTGATTCCCAGGAGGGGAAGTTTACTCTGCCCGATCATGCTTAACGCCTTACTAAACGGGCGGTTTGCGTCGGTCGAGGCAAGATGTCGAAAGCAGTTCCCTAACGCTTTCATTTGAGATGGTTTCAGCGGCATCTAGATACCGCGTCGCAGCATCTAAACGGCCGTTTCGCGGCGATTTTCGCGGCGACGCGGCGCCTGGTGTTTTTCGCTTTTAGAAAAATTGTTGTCGAGCCTTGGCGCCGGGCGCCTCCAAAATGGACGATTGGCGCGAAGAACGGCAGAATCGCGGTGACCGGAAACGAAAGAGGCGACCGAAACGCCGCCTTCCCTCTCCTCCCCTGGCCCGCCCTGGAGCTTGGCCAGACAATTGCCATGGTCGCGCGGCACGACTACCGCATAGGTCGAGGAGAAACCCCATGCACGATCGTCGAGGCCTGATCCTGTCACTTGCCGTCCTGGCGGCCGGCGGCGGCGCCTTGGCCAGGTCGCCCGAGCCCGACAGCGGGATCGTCAAGGGACGCAAGGGCGGCCCGAACATGATCAAGGGCGATCCGCCCAAGCTGGACTTCGGCGGCGGCCTGATCATTCCCATGAACGCCTCGATCTTCCGCACGCTGTGGGAAGGCGAGGATCGCTGGATCACCTACGGCCGCGCTCTGTCGCAACAGAAGGTTCGCGCCATGGGCCAGGCCGAAACCGCCGCGATCGGCTCGATGAAGCTGATGCTGCTGACCCAGGCCTTCGCGCCCGAGCGGCTGGAGCGGTTCGAGACCTGCGGCTGGCGGCTGAAGTCCGGCGACACCAAGGATCTGGTCCTGGGCGACATCGATCTGCCGGGTCGACCGGTGATGCCGACCACGGACGAGGTGTCGGGCCAGGGCGCCGCCGCCGACGGCGCCTCGGTGGGCGATCCGACCTATCGCGCGCTCACCGGCTACATGGTGATGAAGAAGGACGCGCCGCTGGACTATGTCCGCAAGCACGCCCAGCTGACACAAGGCTAGTCCGTACACGGCGGACAGCGCGATGACCGCGCCGCCCGCCGCGGAAGGTCATCGGCCCTTGAGGACCGCGCGGCCGGCATAGACCGCCTGGTCGTCGAGGGCTTCCTCGATGCGCAGCAGCTGGTTGTACTTGGCCAGCCGGTCCGAACGGGCCAGCGAACCGGTCTTGATCTGACCGCAGTTCAGGGCCACCGCCAGGTCGGCGATGGTCGAGTCCTCGGTCTCGCCCGAGCGGTGGCTCATGACGCTGGTATAGGCGGCGCGGTGGGCCAGATCGACGGCGTCGATGGTCTCCGACAAGGTGCCGATCTGGTTGACCTTGATCAGGATCGAGTTGGCCAGGCCCTTGTCCAGGCCGATCTGCAGGCGCTTGGGGTTGGTGACGAACAGGTCGTCGCCGACCAGTTGCACCTTCTTGCCGAGCCTGTCGGTCAGCAGCTTCCAGCCCTCGAAGTCGTCTTCCGACATGCCGTCTTCGATCGACAGGATCGGGAACTTGTCGGCCAAGCCGGCCAGGTAGTCGACCATCTGCGACGGGTCCAGGCTCTTGCCCTCGCCTTCCAGCTCGTACTTGCCGTTCTTGAAGAACTCGGTGGCGGCGACGTCCAGGCCCAGGACGAAGTCGTCCCCCGCCTTGTAGCCCGCCGCTTCACCGGCCTTGACGATGAAGGCCAGGGCGTCTTCGGCCGACCCGATATTGGGAGCGAAGCCGCCCTCGTCGCCGACGTTGGTGTTGTGGCCGGCGTCCTTCAAGGCCTTCTTCAGGCCGTGGAAGATCTCGGCGCCCATGCGCAGGGCCTCGGCGAAGGTCGGGGCGCCGGTCGGCAGGATCATGAATTCCTGGATGTCGATCGGATTGTCGGCGTGGGCGCCGCCGTTGATGATGTTCATCATCGGCACCGGCAGGACGCGGGCGCTGACGCCGCCGACATATTTGTAGAGCGGCAGGCCGGCCGACTCGGCGGCGGCCTTCGCCGTGGCCAGCGACACGCCGAGGATGGCGTTGGCGCCCAGGCGGCTCTTGTTGGGCGTGCCGTCGAGGGCGATCATCAGGTTGTCGATGCGGCGCTGGTCCTCGGCGTCAACGCCCGACAGGGCGTCGAACAGTTCGCCGTTGACCGCGTCCACCGCCGCCCGGACGCCCTTGCCGCCGTAGCGGCCCTTGTCGCCATCGCGCTTTTCGACCGCCTCGTGGGCGCCGGTCGAGGCGCCCGACGGCACCGCGGCGCGGCCGAAGGCCCCGTCCTCGAGGACGACATCGACCTCGACCGTCGGATTGCCGCGGCTATCGAGGATTTCGCGGGCGATGATGTCGACGATCTCGGTCATGGGAGCTCCCTTTCAAAAGGCGCTTCCCCTTAGCGGCGCGGGCCAGCCACCGCAACCGGCGCGGGCCGTCATCGCGCGAACGAACGTGCGTTCTATCCGGGATCAGGCCTGGAGGACGGGCGGCTCCCAACCCTTGCCCAGACGGAACTTCACCCGCTCGGCTCCGAAATCCAGCTCGACCCGGGCGAACATCTTCAGCACGTCGACGCCCAGCAGCACGGCCGGCCGGCTGGTGAGGTCCCAGACGTCGAAGATGTGCAGGTCGGCCAGGATCAGCGGCAGGTTGGTCATCCGCACGTCGCCCAGTTCCACCGAACGGACGATCCTGATTTCACCGAGCGTCGCCTCGCCCGCCGCGCCGATCATCCGGATGGCCATGCTCGGCTCGGGTTTGCGGCGCACCCTCAGCTTGATGGCCTCGGCCAGCGCCATGTTGCCGATGCTGGCGCCTGAGCCGGAGTCGATGAACGCCACGCAGCGCACGCCGCTGACCCGGGCGTTGACGATCGCCAACCGGCCGAACCGCGCGTCGGCCAGCACCGAGACCTCCCGTGCGCCGCGAAAGGCCTCGCCGAACTCGTTGCTGCGGCGAACCTCCAGCCGGCGACGACGGAAGTCCATGACCACGCTGCGGCCGTCCAGGATATCGACGCCCAACAGACCGTCCGCTCCCAGCCGGTCGGCCGCCAGGACGGGCAGTTCCGCGTTCCTCAACTTGGATTCGCCGGCCGCCAGCAGGGCGACCTTGACCGTGGGCGTGATGGCCGAGCCGCCGACGCCGTGCAGCAGGACGTCGGGCCCAGGCTCCAGGCCGAGGCGCGCGGCCAGCGGCGCCGACAGCGCGCTGCGGTCGGCTCCCGAATCGACGACGAAGTTGAAGGGCCCCTGCCCGTTGATCAGCACCTCGACCGTCATGCGGTCGGCCGCGTCCAGGGCGGTGTCGAGGAAGAGGGTCGGCGGTACATCCGGCGTGGGAAGGCGCGCGCCAGGCGAATCGGCCACGGGCGGCGGCGTCTGGAGCGGCGGTGTCCCCAAGGGGATCGGGGGCGTCGTGGATCGAGCCCAGGCCTGCTCGGCCATCAGCGACAATCCCAGTCCCGCCGTGATGTTTCGGCGTGTGAGCATGGGCGGTTCTCCCTGCTGTCAAGATAACATGGTTTTTCGAACGCGATGTCGAAATCCATGTCGCTGGTCGCACAGGAGAAGCGGTTCGTCGCGGGGATCGGAAAAGCGAAAAGGCGGCGGTCCGGAGACCGCCGCCTTTCAGACTTCATCACATCGTCCCGCCTGGGCGGGAGGATGCGTGAGGACTAGTCTTCCTTCGGCGTCAGGATCTGCTTGCCGTTGTACAGACCGGTCTTCAGGTCGACGTGGTGCGGGCGACGCAGTTCGCCCGAGTCCTTGTCTTCCACGAAGGAGTTGGCGCCCAGGGCGTGGTGCGACCGGCGCATGTTCCGGCGAGAAGGCGAAGTTTTTCTTTTGGGAACGGCCATCGAAGTGACTCTGCTCGCTGAGCTTGAAAACTGGAGACGGCGACTCGGGGAACACCCAGGCCGCCGTGTGAGGGCGCGCTTATGCCTGAAACTCCCCGAGGATGCAACCGGGCTTGTTAGACGAGCCTGCCCTGCTCTTTCGCCGCCGCGATGAAGCTGGCGAACAGCGGGTGCGGGGCGAACGGGCGGCTCTTCAGTTCCGGGTGGAACTGCACGCCGATGAACCACGGATGGTCCTCGCGCTCGACGATTTCGGGCAGCACGCCGTCGGGCGAGCGACCGGTCAGCTTCAGGCCGGACTCCTCCATCCGGTGGGCGTAGCCGATATTGACCTCGTAGCGGTGCCTGTGGCGCTCGCTGATGGCCGTGTCGCCATAGATCGAGGCCACCTTGCTGCCCGGCGTCAGGACGGCGTCGAAGGCCCCCAGGCGCATGGTGCCGCCCAGGTCGTCGCCGACGCGCCGCTGGACGGTCTCGTTGCCCTTGATCCACTCGGTCATGATGCCGACCACGGGACGCTCGGTGGGGCCGAACTCGCTGGACGAGGCGTCCTTGATGCCCGCCACGTTCCGCAGCGTCTCGATCACCGCCATCTGCATGCCGAAACAGATGCCGAAATAGGGCACCTTGCGTTCGCGGGCGAACTGGGCGGCGCGGATCTTGCCCTCCGCCCCCCGCTCGCCGAAGCCGCCGGGCACCATGATGGCGTGGGCGTTCTCCAGGCGGGCCGCGGCCGCGCCGGGATCGCCCTCGAAGGTCTCGCTCTCGACCCAGTCCAGGTTGACCTTGACCTTGTTGGCCAGGCCGCCGTGGTGCAGGGCCTCGATCAGCGACTTATAGGCGTCCTTCAGGACGGTGTACTTGCCGACCACGGCGATGGTCACTTCGCCGTCGGGGTGGTTGACGGTCTGGTCGATGGCTTCCCAGCGCGACAGGTCGGGCTTGGGCGCGTCGCTCATGCCGAACACGTCCAGCACCTCGGCGTCGAGGCCTTCGTGGTGGTAGTCGATCGGCACCGCGTAGATCGAAGACGAGTCCATCGCCTGGATCACCGCGCTGGGCCGCACGTTGCAGAACTGGGCGATCTTGCGCTTTTCCTCGACCGGAATCTCCTGCTCGCAGCGGCACAGCAGGATGTCCGGCTGGATGCCGATCGAGCGCAGTTCCTTGACCGAGTGCTGGGTCGGCTTGGTCTTCATCTCGCCGGCCGTCTTGATGAACGGCAGCAGGGTCAGGTGCACGTAGCAGCTCTGGCCGCGCGGCAGGTCCTGACGCAGTTGGCGGATCGCCTCGAAGAACGGCAGGCCCTCGATGTCGCCGACCGTGCCGCCGATCTCGACCAGCACGAAGTCGACCGGCTTCTCGCCGGTCTCGTCCAGCGCCGGCGACAGGACGAAGTCCTTGATCTCGTTGGTGACGTGCGGGATCACCTGGACGGTCGCGCCCAGATAGTCGCCGCGGCGTTCCTTCTCGATGATCGTCTTGTAGATCTGGCCGGTGGTGATGTTGTCGGCCTTGGTGGCCGACACCCCGGTGAACCGCTCGTAGTGCCCGAGGTCCAGATCGGTCTCGGCCCCGTCGTCGGTGACGAACACCTCGCCGTGCTGATACGGGCTCATCGTGCCTGGATCGACGTTGAGATAGGGGTCGAGCTTACGAAGGCGGACCTTGTAGCCACGAGCCTGAAGGAGCGCTCCGAGCGCTGCGGAGGCGAGGCCTTTTCCCAATGAGGAAACCACGCCGCCGGTGATGAAAATGTACCGGGTCATGGGCGATCAGATTAGCCGCGATTCGGGGTCAGCGGCGAAAAGACCGCCGTTCATCAACAGTAAAATACGGCCGACCCTTATTGGGCCGGCTTTTCCGAGGTCACCGGCGGGGTGTTGATCACTGGAACCGGAGCAGCCGCGGGGGCCTTGGCGACCGGCTGGGCCGGAACCTTGATGACCTGAGCGGCCGGCTTGGGGGCCGAGACGGTCGGGGTCGGGGCGCTGATGCGCGGCGTCGGGGCCTCGATCGTGGCCGGAGCGGCCGTCGACGGGGCTTGCGACGGCGTGGTCGCGGCCGGAGTCTGGACCGCGCCCGGCGCGGTCGGCAGCGGCAGGGCCGGCGCGTTCAGGGTCTTGGTGTCCAGGCCGTCGAGCTTCAGGCGATCGACGACCGAACCGCCGCCGCCCATCCGGCCGGTGAGGATCGTCAGGGTCAGGCTGATCAGCAGGAAGACCGAGAACAGGATCCAGGTCGTGCGGGTCAGCAGGTCACCGGCGCCGCGCGCGGTCATGAAACCGCCACCACCGCCGCCGCCCATGCCCAGGGCGCCGCCCTCGGAGCGTTGCAGCAGCACCACGATGATCAAGGCGACGCAAACGATGATGTTGATGGCCAGCAGAACGCCGATGAGCATGTGTAATTCGATCTCGATCCGGGCGACGGAGGATTCCACCGCGAAAAACGAAGCGGCCCCTCTATCACTTGCGACGGGGCCGCGCCATAGCTGGGGATCAACCCGCCCCACTCAAGTCCGTCCGCAGGTCCTTTCGCGCGCATGATCCTCGAGACCGAACGCCTTACCCTGACGCCGATGACGGTTGACGACGCCCCCCTGGTCTATCCTTTCATGAGCGACCCGGAGGTGATGGCCCACTGGGACCGCGACGCCATCGAGGATCCCGACGAGGTCGCCGCCACGGTCGCCGCCCAGGTGGCCGAGATGGCGCGACGCGAAGCGCTGTACTGGTCCATCCGCGAGACCGCCACCAACCGCTTCCTGGGCTATTGCGAACTGGTCGACCTGGACTGGCGCCATCATCGCGGTGAGCTGGGCTTCATCATCGCCCGCGAAGGCTGGGGCCAGGGCTACGCCACCGAGTCCGCCGCCGCCCTGCTGGCCCACTGCGCCTCGCCCCTGGGCCTCAAGCGGATGATCGCCCGCACCCATGTCGGCGACATCCGCTCGGAGAAGGTGCTGATGAAGCTGGGCTTCGAGCAGGAAGGCTATCTGAAGGGCCATGTCGACCGGGACGGCGAGCGGCGCGATTGCCGACTGTTCGGGTTGCTCTTTTAGGCCCTTCCCCCTTTGGGGGAGGCGGCCGAAGGCCGGTGGGGGGAGGTTTGGGGTCCTTGATCCGGGTGGTCATCGGCCGATCACTCCCCCCTCCGATCGCTGCGCGATCGCCTC
>NZ_AKKF01000183.1 GCF_000281955.1 Caulobacter sp. AP07
CCCTCTCCCTCTGGGAGAGAGTCTCTCAATTTCAGACCCCGTCCACCAGCCCATGCTCCGCCGCCAGCGGCAGCCACAGCGCCAGGTCGGCGATCACCGCGCCGGTCTCGCGACCCGTGGCCCGCGCCGCCTGGGCGGCGGCGACGTGGACGTCGTCTCCGGCCTCGCCCAGCGCCTCCAGCCAGGCGAAGCGCCACGGCGTCAGCCTGTGGACCGCGACCCGGTAATGGCTGCGGGCCACGGCCACCGGGGTCGGGCAAGGCTCGGGCGGTTCGATCGGACCGCCGCGATCGACGGCGGCCAGCAGCGGGGCCGGGTCGAAGCCCAGGTTCAGCAGGCGAACGCTATCCGGCCGTCGCAGCCGCGCGCCGGGCGTCAGCAGCAGGTCGGCGGCCGGCGGCGGTCCGGGGCGGCGCTCCACCCCGACCGCCCGCTGGACCTCGGCCCGCGCCCGGTCCAGTCGCGCCAGGTCGGCCGGCAAGGCCGAGAGGGCGTCGGGGCCCCGATCGCCCGGCGGCCGCGTGGCTTCCAGGAAGTCGGCGAAGCCCGCGCCCAGGGCGTAGAGGCTGGGGTCGCTGGGCGGCTGGCTCTCGATGTAGCTGGCCGCGAACAGCTGGAACACCTGCTCGCCGGCCAGGGCCTTGAGGCAGGGAAACTCGGCGGCCAGGCATTCCGCCAGCCGGGCCCGATAGCCGCGAGCATAGAGGGTCAGGCGCTGGGTCGCCGACAGCCGGTCGTCGCCGACGATCAGCGCCTCCAGGCCCGGCGGCGCGACCCGGCCCAGGATCGCCCCCTGCATCCAGCGCTGCAGGACCGGCAGGTCGGGCTCAGCCATGGGCGCGCGCGGCGGTCGGCGACAGCGCCGTCAGCCGCCAGCCCTCCCGCACCGCCTTGGCCTTGGCCAGCTCGGCTAGCAGGTCGGGCCAGGCCGGGATGTTGGCGTCCCACTCCAGCAGGGTCGCGACCCCGCCGGTCCGAGCCTGGACCCGGGCGTACAGCGGCCAGACCGCGTCGGGCACGGGGGCGTCGTGGGTGTCCATCAGGTGCGTGCCGAAGTCGCTGGGCCCGGCCAGGTGGGTCTGGACGATCCGCTCGGCCGGGATCGCCTCGACATAGGTTTCCGGGTCGAAGCCGTGGTTGAAGGCGCTGACGTGGACGTTGTTGACGTCCAGCAGCAGGCCGCAGTCGGCGGCCTCGGCCATCCGGGCCAGGAACTCCCATTCGGGCATCTGGGACGAGCGAAATTCCAGGTAGCTGCTGGGGTTCTCCAGGATCAGCGGCCGGCCCAGGCGGTCCTGCACCGCCTTCACCCGGTCGACCACATGGGCCAGGGCCGCCTCGGTCAGGGGTAGCGGCAGCAGGTCGTGGGTGTTGAGCCCCGCCACCCCGGTCCAGCACAGGTGGTCGGAGATCCACGCCGGCTTCACCCGGTCGGCCAGGGCCGCCAGCTTGTCGAGATAGGCCAGGTCCAGCGGGTCGGCGCCGCCGATCGACAGCGACACGCCGTGCATCACCACCGGGCGATGGGCGGCCACCACCTCGAGCACGTGGGCGGCGTAGCCGGCGTGGTCGAGGAAGTTCTCGCTGATGATCTCGAACCAGTCCACGCCCCAGTCGGCGGGCGCGGTGGCCATCAGGTGCGGGAAGTGCGGCTCGCGCAACCCCACCCCGTCGCCCAGGTTCGGCAATCCGAAACGAGGTTCGTCCATCAGGTGGACGGCGGGAAGACGAGGCGCAGGTTGTCCGGGTCCGGCGGATCGGCCGGAACCGGCTTGCCCCGGTGTTCCATCACCGCCTGGTAGGCGCGATAGGCCACGTCATGCACCTTCTCGCCGCGCTCGTAGAACATCGGTTCACCGAACGGCACGGACATCCAGCCGTTCTTGCCCTTGTCGTCCAGCACATAGTCGAACAGCTGCATCTGGCCGGCCCCGGGGAAGACCTGGGAGGCCGAGATCGGCACGGCGCAGCCGCCGAACCCGCCGCACTTGTTGTCGCTGGGGGCCGAGTACAGCTTCTGGGGCGGCCGGCCGCAGCCGGCGCCCGCCCCGGGGGACGGGCCGTCCGCGGCGTCGGTGACGGCGGCGACGGTCCGCACGACCACCGCCGAGCCGCAGTTGCCGCCGCCGCCGACCGGCTGCACGAAGCCGCAGCCGCCCTGGGCGTGGCAGAGGTTGGAGCCTCGGCAGGTGTGGAAGATCTCGACGGCGGCGCAGCTGTTGTCGCCGGTTCCGTCGAGGTCCAGGCCCTGGCAGGAGTGGTAGAGCTTGCCCTTCGCGGGGTCGCCCAGGCCGATCGACAGGTCGGGGGTCAGGCCCAGCACCGCCCAGGCGATCGACATGCGGTCGCCGGAGCCGGCCATCGACGGGAACGGGAACAGCACCGGGCCGGTGGCCGGCGGCGTCCAGTAGTCGTCCAGCACCTTGGTCACCCCGGCGATGGCGCCGATCACCGCCTGGCTCAGCAGCTTGTGGCTTTCGGCCCGCGCCGCCGGATCGTTCAGGGCGTTGAGCGCCGCGGCCAGTTCGTCCGGGGTCGGCAGCTTCAGGGGATTGGTCGGGTCGTAGCCCGGGCCCACCAGCTGATCGGCGGTCCAGCCGCCGGACTTGGCCAGCCATTGCGGCCAGGTCACCACCTGGGGCAGCAGGTCGCGGACCTTCTGGAAGCGCTCATAGTGGTCCAGGCCGTCGTTGTCGTAGCGGGCCATGGCGTCGGCCGATCGAATCTGGGCCCCGGTGTCGTCATAGCTGGGATAGTCGGCCCGCAGGGCGGTGTCCGACGGCTGGTACTTCGGCTTGACCGCCTTCAGCAGGGCCGGGCGCCGCACGATCTCGCTGCCCTCGCCCTGGTCGGTGATGGCGTCCATCATCGACACCATCTGCTCGTAGGCGATGGCCTTGTCCGTGGTGGCGATGGTGGTCTCGAAGCCCATGAACTCGCGCATCGGGTGGCCGGGCGACGAGAAGCTGTTGAACAGGTCGTTCTGCACGGCCGAGGACTTGAACACCGCGTCCCACAGGGTGGAGCCGTCGCTGTAGGTCAGGCTCAGATAGTCGTAATAGCACTGGTACATCCAGCCGATGGTGCCGAACATCGGCAGGGGATCGTTGGGCTTCCAGGTCGCGAACGGGACCGTGGGGAAATAGTCCTTTTCCTTGCCGGGCTTGATGTTGGCCTTGGCGTCGGCCTCCGGCTGCTCGATGGCCAGGAACAACCGCACCAGCGTTTCCGACAGCGGCCCGACGTTCACCGGCACGTCCTCGTGGGCGACGGTGTCCTTCAGGTCGATGATGTTGGGGATGAGGCTGTTGTCGGGGCCGTAGCAGGTCCAGCCGTGACGGTCGTCCTGCAGGGCCGTGGTGGTGAAGCTGGGATTGACGCCCACCACCGTGGCCATGTTGGCGGCCATCTGCAGGTGCAGCATCTCCTGGATGAACACCGAGAAGACCAGGTTGAACGCCTGGTCGTTGGCGGTCTTGGGACTGGCCGAGGTCTTGGAGCCCGGCCACAGCCGGCCCTGGTAGAAGTCGTTCCCCTGCCCCGTGATCGCGTGCATGCCCTGGATCGAGTAGAGGCTGGTCATGTAGAGCGGGATCGTGAACAGCTCGACGTCGACCGCCGCCTGGGCGATGGCCCGCAGGGCCTGGCCGTCGAGCCGCTTGAACGACGGATCGCGCGGCGCCTGGGCGCTGGCGCTGAGGGTGCGGGTCACGGCGTCCTCCGGTCTGATCGGCGCTTCCGACGGCGGGCGCCTGTTGAGCGACCGGGCGACTCGGCCCGACCGCTCAACAGCTTAGGTTGCGCCCATATCAAAGCAATATCCTTGATTGAGCTTCGACCTCTCCCCCTAGAGCTCCCCCTAGAGAATGAGGTCCGTCGTGGTGAGCGTGCCGATCACCTGCAGGGCGATGACGAAGTCCGCCACGCCGTCGCCGTTCACGTCGCCCGACAGGTGGTGGTAGCCCGAGCTGTCGGCGGCCCCGATGATCAGTTGGCCGGAGACGTTGCTGAACGCCGTCACCACGGTGAAGGCGTCGTCCGCGCCGCCGGTCTTGGCGTCGATGCCGCTCAGGTTGACGCGGTCGCCCTGGGCGCTGGTGAAGTCATACACTAGGTCCGAAGCGATCGGGCTGCTGTCCGTGGCGGCGAGGAACACGAAGGTGTCCGCGCCGGTCCCGCCGACCAGGAAGTCCGCCCCGCCACCGCCCGTCAGGGTGTCGTCGCCGTCCAGCCCGTAGAGGATGTCGTTGCCGGCCGCCGCCACCAGCGCGTCGGCGACGTTGTGGCTGGCTCCGTCGCCCACCAGGGTGAAGGCCTGGGTGGCGCTGCCGCTGATGATCAGGTCCGTGCTCTTCAGCGTCGTCCCCTGCACCGCGATGGCCGACTGGAAGTTCCCGCCCGAGTCCGGGGCTGAATAGATGAAGGTGTTGCCGCCGTAGCGGGCGAGCGTGATCTTGCCGCCGTCGATCGCCGAGATGTCGACCTTGTCCGTGCCGGAGGTGAAGCCGACGATCAGGTCGAAGGCGGCGAAGTTCGAGTGCGAGATCGACTGATAGAGGAAGGTGTCGGTCCCGGCCCCGCCATAGAGGATGTCGGCGCCGTCGCCGCCGACCAGGGTGGTCTGCCCAGCTCCGCCGACCAGGACGTCCTTGCCGGCCCCGCCGCGCAGCGTCTCGGCGCCGAAGCTGCCGAAGATGGTGACGCCGGTGGCGGCCCCGCTGACGATCAGGTCGGCGGCCTGGACGTCGCCATAGACCTGGATCGCGCTGAAGCCGGTCCCCGCGCTGCCGAAATAGACGAAGCTGGTCGCGCCGAAGCGGGCGATGACGATATTGCCGCCATCCGCCGCCGAGATGTCGATCTTGTCCTGGCCGGACGCGAAGTCGGCGATGATGTCCCAATGCAGGAGGGCGGAGTCGCCCGCGCCGTAGACGAAGGTGTCCGCCCCGGCGCCGCCGTACAGGATGTCGGCTCCGCCGCCGCCGCGGATGGTGTCGGCGCCCCCGTAGCCGGCGATGATATCGGCGCCGGTTCCGCCCGTGAGGGTGTCCGCGCCGCTTGAGCCATTGATCGTGAAGCCCTGGTTGGCGACGCCGGTGACGATGTCGCTCACCTGCAGGCCCAGGCCCTGGGACAGGATCAGGCCCTCCGAAGTCCCGTCGCCGTTCTGGTCGATATAGAGGAACTGGTTGGTTCCGTCGGTGGCCAGGGTCAGCTTGGTCGAAGCGGTCATCAACGGCGTCAGGCGCAGGGTGTCCACGCCGTGGGCGAAGTCGGTGATGGTGTCGTAGGCCGCCAGGGTGCTGTCGCCGATGGCCTCATAGGCGAAGATGTCGGCCCCACCGTTGCCGATCAGGGTGTCGGCCCCGCCGCGTCCCGTCAGGGTGTGGCCCAGGCCGTCGCTGATGATGATATTGGCGTTGGCGTCGCCCGTCGCCGAGCCGGTGACGGTCACCGTCAATTGCGCCGTCGAGGTGAGACCACCCGGATCGCGGACCGTGTAGTCGAACTTGTCGGTCACCACCTGGCCGATGACCAGGCCTTCCTGGTTGGCGACATAGGTGTAGCTGCCGTCCGGATTGATCGTCAGTTGGCCGAAGCCGCCGTTCACCACCGTGCCGCCGGCCACCACCGCCTGGTTCACGTGGGTGAAGTTGAAGGCGACGCTGGTCACGGTCAGGCTGGCGTTGGTGTTGTCGATGTCGGTGTCGTTGGCCCGCACCGAGCCGCTGGCCGACAGGCGCTGAACCACCGAGGTGGCGTCGTTCACGCCGACCGGCGCGTCGTTGACGTTGGCGATCGCCGCGCTGACGGCGCTGGTCTTGCTTTCCGCCGTGCCATGCAGGTCGGTGTAGCTGACCACCACCCGGAAGGTGGCGCCCACGTCGAGGTCGCCCAGCGTGTAGGTCGCCTGGTCGGCTCCGACAGTAACGAAGCCCGAGCCGGTGTTGCGCTGCCACGTGTAGTGCAACGGACCCCGGCCATCGGCGTCGGCCAGGGTCGAGACGTCGGCGGTCAGCACCTGGTCCTCGGCTAGGGTCCCGGCGATGGTCACCGCGCCGGCCGGGGCGTCGTTGATGTTGGTGATCGCGGCCGTGGCGGCGCTGGTCGCGGACTCGGCGAAGCCGCCGCCGTCGGTGTAGCTGACCACCACCCGGACCGTGCCGCCGACGTCGGCGTCGCCCAAGGTGTAGGTCGCCTGGTCAGCCGCGCCGATGCTGACGAAGCCCGAGCCCACGTTGCGCTGCCAGTCATAGTGCAGCGTGCCCAGCCCATCGAGGTCGGCCAGGGTCGAGACCGCGGTCAGCACCTGGTCCTCGGTCGCCGTGCCGGTGATCGACACCCCGCCGGTGTGCGGGTCGTTGCCGTTGGCCACCGGACCGGTCGCGGCGCTGGTCTTGGATTCCGCCGTGCCATGCAGGTCGGTGTAGCTGACCACCACCCGGATGAACTTGCCGACGTCCGGATCGTCCAGGGTGTAGGTGGTCTGGTCGACGACCCCGACATTGACGAAGCCCGAACCGCTGTCGCGCTGCCACTGGTAGTGCAGGGTCCCAAGACCGTCGGCGTCGGCCAGGGCCGAGGTGTTGACAGTCAGCACCTCGTTCTCGGCGACCGTACCGGTGATAGTCACCGTGCCGGTCGGGACGTCGTTGACGTTGGCGATCGCGGCCGAGCTGGGGCTGGTCGCGCTCTCGGCGAAGCCCTGGCCGTCGGTGTAGCTGACCACCACCCGGACCAGGCCGCCGACGTCGGCGTCGCCCAGGGTGTAGGTCGCCTGGTCGGCCGCGCCGATGCTGACGAAGCCCGAGCCCACGTCGCGCTGCCAGTCATAGTGCAGCGTGCCCACGCCATCGACGTCGTTCAGGGTCGAGACCGCGGTCAGCACCTGGTTCTCGGTCGCCGTGCCGGTGATCGACACTCCGCCGGTGTGCGGGTCGTTGACGCCGTTGATGGAGGTCGTCCCGGCGCTGTTCACCGTATTGGTGAAGCCCTGGCCGTCGGTGTAGCTGACCACCACCCGGACCACGCCGCCGACGTCGCCGTCGCCCAGGGTGTAGGTCGCCTGGTCGAGGGCCCCGCCGATGTTGACGAAGCCCGAACCGACGTTGTGTTGCCACTGATAGTGCAGCATGCCCAGGCCGTCGATGTCGGCCAGGGTCGAGACGGCGGTCAGCACCTGGTTCTCGGTCGCCGTGCCGGTGACGGTCACCGCGCCGGTCGGAGCGTCGTTGACGCCGGCGATCGCGGCCGAGCTGGGGCTGGTCGCGCTCTCGGCGAAGCCCTGGCCGTCCGTGTAGCTGACCACCACCCGGACCACGCCGCCGACGTCGCCGTCGTCCAGGGTGTAGGTCGCCTGGTCGGCGGCCGAGGCGACGTTGACGAAGCCCGAGCCGACGTCGCGCTGCCACTGGTAGTGCAGCGTGCCGACGCCGTCGACGTCGGCCAGGGTCGAGACGGCGGTCAGCACCTGGTTCTCGGTCGCCGTGCCGGTGATCGACACCCGCCGGTGTGCGGGTCGTTGACGCCGGCGATGGCGGCGGAGCCGGCGCTGGTCACCGAGTTGGCGAAGCCCTGGCCGTCGGTGTAGCTGACCACCACCCGGACCAGGCCGCCGACGTCAGCGTCGCCCAGGGTGTAGGTCGCCTGGTCAGCGGCGCCGATGCTGACGAAGCCCGAGCCCACGTTGCGCTGCCAGTCATAGTGCGGCGTTCCCAGGCCGTCGATGTCGGCCA
>NZ_AKKF01000184.1 GCF_000281955.1 Caulobacter sp. AP07
CGGCGGCCTCCCCAGCCATGATGGCGATGATCGCCGACGTGTCGATCACCATCAGCGCTCGGCCTTCGCCAATTTTTCCTTCGCCGCCAATTCGAAATCCAGATCATCGCCGCCGGCGTCCAGCCACTCCTCGGGCGTAACCGGACGGAAGTCGACACCGTCGCGCAGCTTGGCCGTCAGCGCCATGATGCGCGCGACAAAGGCTTCGGGCGTCTCGGCCCGTGCCGACGTCTCACGCTCCAGCCGCTCCTTCAACGCGACCGTCACGGCCTGCGTCATGGTCTCGCCGGTCAGCTTGGCGAGGTCCCGCGCCAGTTGGTCGGCCTCGCGCGTTTTGATGCTGAGCGCCATGGCTCGCTCCATTTCTAGACAGCCAGTCTAGACGCTTTTCCCACCCAAGTCACCGAGGCGCCCCGAATGCACCCTTCGATCCACGCCCAAACCCAGCCCGACAAGCCCGCCTACCTGATGGCCGGCTCCGGCGAGACGGTGACCTACGGCCAGCTCGACGCCCGCTCCAACCAGGGGGCGCAGCTGTTCCGGTCGCTGGGCCTCCAGCCCGGCGACGTCGTCGCCCTGCTGATGGACAACACCTCGCGGTTCTTCGAGATCACCTGGGCGGCGCAGCGCAGCGGGCTCTACTACACCTGCGTCTCGACCAAGCTGACGCCGGGCGAGGTCGAGTACATCGTCAAGGACTGCGGGGCCAAGGCCTTCATCACCAGTCCGGGCCTCGACGCGGTCGCCGAGGCCGTGGCGCCGCTGATCCCCGGCGTGCGGCTGTTCCGGACCGGCGGCGGACGCGGCGAGTTCGAGGATTTCGAGGCGGCGCGCGACGCCCTGCCCGCGACGCCGATCGCCGACCAGACGGCCGGCAGCGACATGCTCTATTCGTCGGGCACCACCGGCCGGCCCAAGGGGGTCAAGCCGGCGCTGAGCGGCGGGCCGATCGACGCGCCCAACGCCTTGCAGGCGATGGCCCAAGGGCTGTTCGGCTTCAGCGGCGACAGCGTCTACCTGTCGCCCGCCCCGCTCTACCACGCCGCCCCGTTGCGCTGGTGCATGACCGTGCACAAGCTGGGCGGCACGGTGGTGGTGATGGAGAAGTTCGACCCGGAGGTGGCGCTGGGCCTGATCCAGAAGCACCAGATCACCTGCGGCCAGTTCGTGCCGACCCACTTCGTGCGGATGCTGAAACTGCCGCAAGCCGTGCGCGACAAGTACGACGTCTCGTCGATCCGCTCGGCGGTCCATGCCGCCGCCCCCTGCCCGGTCCCGGTCAAGGAGCAGATGATCGCCTGGTGGGGGCCGGTGATCTTCGAATATTACGCCGGCACCGAGGGCAACGGCTTCTGCTGGATCAACTCGGAGAACTGGCTCGCCCACAAGGGCTCGGTCGGCCAGGCCGTGCTGGGCGAGTTGCGCATCTGCGACGAGGACGGCGAACAGGTCCCGCCGCGCACCGAGGGCGCGGTCTATTTCGAGGGCGGCCCGGCCGTGAACTACCACAACGCCCCGGAAAAGACCGCCGAGAGCTACAACCAGCACGGCTGGACCACCCTGGGCGACGTGGGCTGGGTCGACGAGGAGGGCTACCTCTACCTGACCGACCGCAAGAGCTTCATGATCATCTCCGGCGGGGTGAACATCTATCCGCAGGAGATCGAGAACCTGCTGATCACCCATCCCAAGGTCGCCGACGCCGCCGTGGTCGGCGCGCCGCACGAAGAGATGGGCGAACAGGTTGTGGCGGTGATCCAGCCGATGGACTGGGCCGGCGACCAGGCGGCCTTGGCCGAGGAGCTGATGGCCTTCGCCCGCGCCCATCTCAGCCATGTGAAGTCGCCCAGGCGGATCGACTTCATGGCCGAACTGCCCCGGCACGCGACGGGGAAGCTCTACAAGCGGTTGATCCGCGACGCCTACTGGAGCAAGGGCGACAGCCGGATCGTCTAGGACGCCCTTGCGATCCGGGGGCGCAGGCCCGACATCCCGCTCTTTGGCGGAGGCGGACCATGGACCAGCTCGAGATCCTTCAAGGCGCGCCGGTCCTGGTCTGCGACGCCCAGGGCCCGCCGCTCGACAGCGACCGCGCCGCGAGCGACTTCCTTAGCGCGGCCTGGTCCGACGACGCTCACTGGCTGGCCATTCCCCTGGAGCGCCTGGGCCCCGGCTTCCTCGACCTCAGCACCCGCCTGGCCGGCGAGGTGATCCAGAAGTTCACCAACTACCGGATGGCCGTCGCCTTCATCGGCGACATCACGCCCTGGACGGAGGCCAGCCAGAGCCTGGCGGCCTTCGTCGCCGAGTCGAACCGCGGAGCGACCGTCTGGTTCGTGCCCGACCTGTCCGCGTTCGAGGCGCGGCTGGCCAAGGTCGCCCTGCCGGCCGCCTAGCGGGGGGCGCAGGCGACGGCGGGATCGTCCGCGCCTCAGGCGGCGATGGCGCCCGGCCGCAGTCCCTCGTCGAGGCTGTAGCCCGAGCCGACCGCGCTGACCACGGCGGTGGCGCGGGTCAGGCCCAGGCCGGCGCGCAGCCTGTAGGTCGCCTCGATCCCGGTGCAGTGCCCGGCCAGCAGATGGCGCACGCCCATGGCCTTCAGCTTGGCGGCGGTCCAGTCGATCTTGGCGTCCGAGGCGGCGAACAGGTGCAGGCCGCCGATCAGGCATTCGATGGGCGCGGGCCGGACGAGGTCGCGGGCGTACTGGCAGATATTGACCGCCCCGGCATGGCCGCAGCCGGTCAGCACCACCAGGCCCTTGGTGGTGTCGAAGACCAGCGAGCTGTCCTCGGGCACGTTGTCCTCGGGGCCCGGGCCCCCGTCAGGGCCCTGCAGCCGCAGGCCGGGTTGCCAGTTGCGCTCGTCGTTGGGGCGCGGCACGGGCCCGGTCAGCCAGGCGCCGGGCGCCAGCTGCGTCGGGCCGGCGTGCTCGACGAAGCGTCCGCCCAGCTGTTCGTAGGCCGCGCGGATCGGGCTCAGGCCGTTATGGTCCCGCCCGTCGCCGCCCAGCCGGGGCGAGAAGACCCCGGCCCCGACATGGGCCACGCCCATGGCGCGCGGATTGGCGGCCATCAGCGCCTTGCGCAGCGCCAGCAGGCCGCCGGTATGGTCGCCGTGGTTGTGCGACAGGACCACCGTCTCGACGCCCGACAGGTCGATCTTCATCTCGCGCGCATTGGCCAGCACCACCTCGGGATGGGCGCCGGTGTCGAACAGCAAGGTCGTGTCGCCGACCTCGACCAGGGCGGCGTAGCCCCACTCGCCCAGGCCGGCGTCGGCCAGCATGGTCGAGAGCACCGTGACCCTCAGCTTGGAGACCGGCGGCGCGCCCTCGACCGCCGCCATGGCGCCGCCGGCCGTCGCCGCAAGGCCCAGCCCGATGGCGCCCAGGGCGCCGCGTCGTGTGATGAGTTGCATCGTTCCCGCCCCGCTTGTGGTTGCGCAAACCTCGCGCGTGCTCCGCCGCTGTCAAGCGCGCTTGCCTGCGGCGGCGACCCATGCGAGCAATCAAACAAACGTTTAGAGCTTGGGAGAAAGCACCATGAAGGAAGTCGCCTACGCCGACATCGCCAGCCTGGTCGGGCAGGAGATCGGGGTTTCGGACTGGGTCGAGATCACCCAGGAGCGGGTCAACCTGTTCGCCGAAGCCACCGGCGACCACCAGTGGATCCACATCGATGTCGAGCGCGCCACCCGCGAAATCGGCGGCCCGATCGCCCACGGCTACCTGACCCTGTCGCTGATCCCGATGCTGGGCGCCGGCATCCTGCGGGTCACCGGCGTGACGCGCGGCATCAACTACGGCTGCGACAAGGTGCGATTCACCGGCATGGTCCGGGTCGGCAAGAAGGTGCGCATGCGCCAGAAGCTGCTCGGCGTCGAGCCCAAGGCCGGCGGCCTGCAGATGAAGAACGAGTGCACCATCGAGATCGAGGGCGAGGAGCGCCCCGCCTGCGTGGCCGAGACCATCTCGATCATCTACGGCTGAGCCCGAAACGCGCCGGCCTTACCTGGCGCGTAATCGACCGGGAGCCGGTCAGGGGGAATGTTCGGGGCGCTCGAGCACATCGGGCGTCACCGAAAGGACCCCAGCCATGACCGCCCCCGCCACCGTCGCCGACCGCTACATCGCCCTCTGGAACGAAACCGACGCCGACCGGCGGCGCGGCCTGCTGGCCCGCGACTGGTCGGCGGACGCGACCTATGTCGACCCGCTGATGCAGGCCCAAGGCCACGACGGCGTCGACGGCCTGGTGGCCGGCGCCCAGTCGCGGTTCCCCGGCTTCCGCTTCGCGCTGGACGGCCCCGCCGACGGCCATGGCCCGCACATCCGCTTCTCGTGGACCCTGGGCCCGGCCGGCGTCGAGGGCGACGCGGCCTCGGTGCGCGGCACCGACTTCGTCGAGATCGACCCCGAGGGCCGCCTGAGCCGGGTCACCGGCTTCCTCGACCGCGTGCCGGCCTAGGGACGAGCAGACAGCCGAACGGCCGCGGATCGCTCCGCGGCCGTTCGAGCGTCCTCGACGGTTGCTAGCGGGCGACCGCCACGGCGGTGGCCGACACCGCCACGGCGGCCTGGGTCGCCGCCTGGGTCGAGGGCTCGACCGGCTTGGCGGGCTTGGCCTGAACGACCGGCGGGCCGGCCAGCTTGTCGATCAGCGCCACCGCCTCGCGGATGTACTTGGCGTGGGTGACGATGCCGATCTCCAGACGCTCGCCCGACAGTTCGACCTGCTGGGTCAGCATGCCGGCCACGAACTGCACCTCCTGGCTCTCGGTCGAGCCGGGCCGGCGGCGGGCCCCCTGGGCCATGAACACCGGCCCGCCCGAATTGCCGGGGAACACCGAGAAGTCCATCAGGAAGGTCGGGAACACGCTGGCCGGGGCCAGTGGATACGACGCCACCCGCCCTGAGCGCAGGATAGGGAAGCCGGCCGGATTGGCCGACAGCCCGCGCGGGAAGCCCAGGGCCATCATCTCATCGCCGGGACCCAGGCCGTACTTGTTGAAGGTGTCGTCCTGGGCCAGCCAGGCCAGGGGGATCGCCGCCTTGGCGAACTCCGGCGGGGCTTCGACCACGATGGCGGCGACGTCACGGGTGGGGTGCTTGACCCACAGCGGATGGTCGCCGTCGCGGATCTTCAGCGAGAGGGGGTCATAGCGCCAGACGCCGTCGGCGCTCTGGATGCGATAGCCGATCTTGGCCGAGGCCGAGGGCATCTTGTCGAAGACATGGGCGGCGGTGACCAGGATGGTGCGCGGACGGCCGTCGGGGGTGGGGTCCTCGATCAGGAACCCCGTGCCGACCGTGCGCGACCCGTCGCCGAGCGATTGCTCAAGCTGCACGGTCGCCTGGATCAGATCGACCGACAGGTCCCAAGCCATCTACGCCCTCACGCCCCCGGATCACCTTACGCCCAGGGTCAGTTTGACCAGCGTCGCCAACCCGCACAAGTTGGCGTTCTGACGCATCGCGGGGGGAATCTGACCATGAACCGGCGCAAAATGATGACGAGCGTGGCAGCGGTGCTTACGTCAGCCTCGGCGATCCATCCCGGGACCGCCCAATCCGAGAGTCGCATGCCAAAGTCCACCTCGCCCAAGCCCGTACCGCCCGTCGCCCGCAAGGTTCCCAAGCGCACCGAGCAGTTGGGCCGGGTCCGCGTCGACGACTACGCCTGGATGAAGGACGACAACTGGCAGAAGGTCCTGCGCGACCCGACCCTGATCAAGGCCGAGGTCAAGGAGCACCTCACCGCCGAGAACGCCTATCAGAAGGCCATGCTGGCCCCGACCGAACCGCTGCAGAAGGCGATGTTCGAGGAGATGAAGGGCCGCATCAAGGAGGACGACTCCTCGGTGCCGGCCCCGGACGGGCCGTTCGAATACTATTCGCGCTTCAACATCGGCGGCCAGCACCCGATCTTCTGCCGCCGGCCCAAGGGCGCCTTGGGCGGGAAGACGGACGGCGAGGAGGTCCTGCTCGACGCCGACGCCCTGGCCAAGGGCAAGGCCTACAGCCAGGTCAGCGCCGCCGACCACAGCCCTGACCATACGCTGTTCGCCTATGCCGAGGACGCCCAAGGCTCCGAGGTCCACCACATCTATGTGAAGGACCTGGCCACGGGCGAGATCCTCAAGGAGCCCGTCGAGAGCAGCACCGGCGACTTCGCCTGGTCGCCCGATTCGCGATGGCTGTTCTGGACCCACCGCGACGACAACGGCCGGTCCGACAAGATCTACCGCCGCCCTGCCCGTGGCGGCCTGAAAGACGACGTGCTGGTCTATGAAGAGCCCGACGACGGCTTCTTCGTCAGCGTCGGCGTGACCGGCTCGGACGCCTTCATCATCATCAGCGCCGGCGACCACGAGACGTCCGAAACCCTGCTGATCCCGGCCTCCGACCCGACCGCCGCCCCCAAGGTGGTCGAGCCGCGCACGGTCGGCCTGCGCTATTCGCTGGAGCACTGGGACGGCCGCTTCGTCATCCTCACCAACGCCGACCAGGCCATCGACTTCAAGCTGGTCGAGGCCCCGGTCGAGACGCCGGGCCGCGCGCACTGGAAGGACTTCGTGGCCCACAAGCCAGGAACCTTCATCACCGGCCTGAGCGCCTACAAGAACCACCTGGTGCGCCTGGAGCGGGTCAACGCCAACACCCGCATCGTCATCACCGAACGGGCGAGCAAGACCGAAAAGCCGATCGTCATCGACGAGGAGGCCTATGTCCTCAGCGTCGAGGGCGGCTACGAGTTCGACACGCCGGTGATGCGCTATGTCTACCAGTCGCCGACCACGCCCCGGCAGTGGTTCGACTACGACATGGTCACGGGCGAGAAGACCCTGCGCAAGACCCAGGAAATCCCCTCCGGCCACGATCCGGCGGCCTATGTCACCCGGCGGCTCTACGCCAAGGCCCCGGACGGCGCCGACGTGCCGATCACCGTGCTGATGAAGAAGGGCGTGGCGCTGGACGGCGCGGCGCCGCTGCTGCTGTACGGCTATGGCAGCTACGGCATGTCGATGGACCCGTCGTTCTCGATCCGCAACCTCAGCCTGGTCGACCGCGGCTGGATATGGGCCACGGCCCACGTCCGCGGCGGGTCGGAGAAGGGCTATGGCTGGTTCCTGGACGGCCGCAAGTTCACCAAGAAGAATACCTTCACCGACTTCATCGCCTGCGCCGAGCACCTGCACGCGGCCGGCTACGGGGCCAAGGGTCGCACCGTGGCCTATGGCGGCTCGGCCGGCGGCATGCTGATGGGGGCGATCACCAACCTGCGTCCCGACCTGTGGTCCGGGATCATCGGGGCGGTGCCGTTCGTCGACGTGCTCAACACCATGAGCGACACCTCCCTGCCCCTGACCCCGCCGGAATGGCCCGAATGGGGCAATCCGCTGGAGGACAAGGAGGCGTACGACTACATCGCCAGCTATTCGCCCTATGACAACGTCGCCGCCAAGCCCTACCCGGCCGTGCTGGCCACCGGCGGTCTCTCGGACCCGCGCGTCACCTACTGGGAGCCCGAGAAGTGGACTGCGAAACTGCGCGAACATACGACCAGCGGTGATCCGATTTTGCTCAAGATCAACATGGAGGCCGGTCACGGCGGCGCCTCGGGTCGTTTCGACTTCCTCAAGGAGATCGCCCTGGACTACGCCTTCGCCGTCTGGGCGGTGGACAAGGGTTGGACCAAGGCGTGATGTTCGAGAGCTTTCGATGACCGTGACCGTCCGCCCCTCCACCGACGCCGACCTGCCGGCCATCACCGCGATCTACGGCTGGAACGTCCTCAACGGCCTGGGCACCTTCGAGGAGGTCCCGCCGGACCTCGCCGAGATGACCCGCCGGCGCGCGGGCTTCCTCGACAAGGGCATGCCCTATCTGGTCGCCGAACAGGACGGCGTCGTCCTCGGCTATGCCTATGCCGGTCCGTTCCGCCTGCGCGCCGCCTATCGCTACACCGTCGAGGACAGCGTCTATGTCGGCCCGGACGCCGTCGGCAAGGGCGTCGGCAAGGCCCTGCTCTCGGCGCTGATCGCCGCCTGCGAGGCCCTGGGCCTGCGCCAGATGTGCGCGGTGATCGGCGACAGCGGCAACGCCGCCTCGATCGGCCTGCACGCGGCGCTGGGCTTCGAGCAGCGCGGCCTGTTCCCGGCCATGGGCTACAAGTTCGACCGCTGGGTCGACCTGGTCTGGATGCAGCGCCCGCTGAACGGCGGCGGGACGCGGGAACCGGACTCGCCCGGTATGGTCCTGAGCGGCGTCTGAACTCGCTGACGCGGCGACGGGCGATCCGGCGCGCGGCGAGGCCTTCATCCGCCTCGGGACCGGCCAAGCCCATTGACCTCCGCTCAACGCAGGGTGTTCCTGGTCGCGAGCAACAGGAGAACTAGGCGATGATCGGCGGTCTCTTGGCGGCGGCGCTCCTGGTTTCCGGCCAGGGCGACGCCATGGACGCCATCGCCTTGCGCGAGGCGATGGACAGCGCCCGGCGGGCGCCGGCCACGGAAACCCTGGCCGGCCGGTCCTTCCGAATCGCCATTCCGTTCGTCGACGAGCAAAAGCGCACGATGAAGGCGCTCCAGAGTCCCGCCCGCTGGCGCTACGACTTTTCCCGGGGAGAGCTCACCCTGATGATCGGCCTGGGGCAGATCAGCGCCGCCAACTACGACCGCTTCGCCGATCAGGGCCTCGCGGATCTGCCGACGCTGCAGACCGCGTTCTTCGATGGCAGCGAAATCAAGAATCCGGTGGCGGTGGAGGTCCTCGACGGGCGCACGAAACGCCAGGACGTCGGCGTCCAGAGCATCATCACCAACTACGGCCTGGCCATTCCCTATGCCGAAGGCGCCTCCGCCCTGCCGCCACGCTTCCAGCCGTTCATGGTCTACAAGCTGCGGATGAACCAGGAGACCTATCATCGCCTGACACGCGGCATGACCCTGGTGCTGGAAGGCCGCATCACCTCGCTGGGCCAACGGCCCGAGGTGTTCTGCGGCGACTATGCCGGCCGGCTGGCCGCGCCGGAACTCCATATCGACGACACCACGCACATCCTGGTCACGGCCCACCAGTGCTTCGCGACGGCCAGGGTCGACGCGGTCTCGGTGATGGGAAGCGGCAAGGTCCTGCTGGCGGCCTGGGGCGCGGCCGGTCGCTGACCGGCGCCTGAAATCCAAGAAAAACCCCCGCCGTCGCCGGCGGGGGTTTTGCGTTTCTCGACCGTGAAGGGGTCGGATCAGCCCTTGCGGCCGCGCGGGGCCTTGGCCTTGCGGCCGCCCTGGCCCAGGCCCAGGGCCTTGGCCATGGCCGAGCGCGCTTCGCTGTAGGCCGGCGCGGTGGTCGGGTAGTCGTTGGGCAGGCCCCACTTGGCCTTGTACTCGGCGACGGTCATGCCGTGCGTGGTCAGGTGACGCTTCAGGGTCTTGTACGGCTTGCCGTCCTCGAAGCTGATCAGCGCGTCCGGCGTAATGCTGCGACGGATTTGGGCCGGGGTAGCCTTCGTAACAGTCTCGACCGGAACGGCTTCCGGGGAACCAATACCGGCCAAGGCATCGTGCGTCGCCCGAATCAGCGCCGGCAGATCGGAGACCGACGTGCTGTTATTGGCCACGTAGTTGGCGACGATCTCGGCGGTGAGCTCGATCAGGGTAGCCTTGTCTTCCACGAGTGTCTCTCCGATGTGTCTTTGACTTGGAAATACACCCGCCTCGCCGAAATACAAGTACTCAATCGTGGTAATCGCGCTGGTAAGGCTCACAATCCAAACGAATCTTGAGAACAGCAACCAGAAAATCGACTCCGATTTAAACCAGGGAAAACCCTCGAAGCGCGGTTTCCCCCTGCGTAGCCGCCAGTTCGAGACCGATGTTGTTCGATCAAAGGTTTCATCGCCGCAACGATTCGACCCCGCGGCAGATGAGGCAAGATCAGCGCCGCCGATCGCAAAGCCACAGGGCCCGCGACGCGGCCTGTTGATTCAACAGGACTTGCGATGCATGGCGATTTTGTGGAGGCGCGCCCTGGACGCCGGCCCCTGTCGCGGAAGGCGCGAGGCGGCGACGCCTGAGGGAGGCGCGGGGCCGCCGGAGGCGGCGACTTTTGCAGGAGAGAGAGAAGTGGCTGGGGAACTAGGACTCGAACCTAGAACGACGGTACCAAAAACCGCTGTGTTACCATTACACCATTCCCCAGCAGGAACGGCGAAACCCCGTGGGGCCCGGCGAGGCGGTGGAGATAGCCCAGGAGTCGGACGGATGCAACGCTGCTTTGAACTTCTTTTTCGAGGGCGTTTTTTGTCGCTTGCGAGACCGCCGGGCCGCATCTATAAGCCGCCCTCCAAGTCGGAGTGTGGCTCAGTCTGGTAGAGCACTGCGTTCGGGACGCAGGGGTCGCAGGTTCAAATCCTGCCACTCCGACCATTATTTTCCCGAGAATTCCCAAAAAACAGCTTCCCGCCCCCTCGGGGCGAACCACCTAGGCGCCCAAACGCCGGGTTGCGCGCTGTTCATTTGACCGCAACGCCAGTGTCGCTACTAGCTTGCTTGGCAATTGGCAGCAGGACGTCCGATGAAGCAGTTTCTCATGACCGTGGCCGGCGTCTTCGTCGGCTTGGTGTTGTTCCTTGTCGGTGTCCCCTTCCTGCTGATCGTCATGGCGGCCAGCGCCACGCGCCCCGCCCCGGTTCCCGCCCACACCGTGCTGCAGCTCGACCTGCGTGGCGGCCTGTCCGACCAGGAGTCCCAGAGCCCGTTCGCGGCGTTCGGCGGCGGCGGCGGCCAGTCGGTGATGTCGATCATCCAGACGCTGCGCCGGGCCGAGACCGACGACAAGGTCCAGGCGGTGCTGGTGCGCCTGCCGGAGGGCGGCATGGCCCCGGCCTCGGCCGACGAACTGCGCCTGGCCTTCAAGCACTTCCGCGCGGTCGGCAAGAAGCCGATCATCGCCCACAGCCAGGGCCTGTATCCCTCGGGGCTGGTCACCTCGACCTACATGCTCGGCGCGGCCGCCAGCGAGTTCTGGATGCAGCCCGACAGCGCCCTGCAGGCGGTCGGCGCGGCCAGCGAGGAGATGTTCTTCAAGCGCTTCTTCGACAAGTACGGCGTCAAGGCCGAGTACGAGCAGCGCTATGAGTACAAGAACGCGGTCAATCCCTACCTCTATAGCGACTACACCCCGGCCCACCGCGAATCGACGCTGTCGTGGATGGGGTCGGTCTATAATTCGGCCCTGACGACGGCCGCCCAGGACCGCAAGGTCGATCCGGCGGCGCTGATCAAGACCATCGAGGCGGGCCCCTACAGCGCCGAGGAAGCCCAGGCCAAGGGGCTGATCGACAAGGTCGGCCAGGTGAAGGACGTCCAGGACGCCATGCTCGGCCGGGCCGGCAAGGGCGCCAAGCTGCTGGACTTCGACGACTACGCCTCCCGCGCCAAGCGCACGCCGCCCAAGACCGGACCGACCATCGCCGTGGTCAGCGCCGAGGGCGCGATCATGACCGGCAGCGGCGAGGGCGGCTCGCCGTTCGGCGGCGACAGCACGATCTATTCCGACCAGGTGGCCAAGGCGCTGTACGACGCGATCGACGACAAGGACGTCAAGGCGATCGTGTTCCGCGTCTCCTCCCCCGGCGGCTCCGACACCGCCTCCGAGCAGATCCTGGCCGCCGTGAAGGCCGCCAGGAAGGCCGGCAAGCCCATCGTCGTCAGCATGGGCACCTATGCGGCGTCCGGCGGCTACTGGATCTCGTCCGGCGCTTCGGCGATCGTCGCCGAGCCCACCACTCTGACCGGCTCGATCGGCGTGTTCGGCGGCAAGTTCGCCCTGGGCGACGCCCTGGCGCGGTTCGGCGTCGACACCCGCCAGGTGCATGTGGGCAGCGACTATGCCGGCGCGTTCGGCACGGGCGAAGGCTTCACGCCCGACCAGCGCGCCAAGTTCTCGGCCTGGATGGACCGCATCTATGGCGGCTTCGTCAACCGCGTCGCCGAGGGCCGCAAGCTGCCGCCCGAACGGGTGCGCGAGATCGCCAAGGGCCGGGTCTGGACCGGCGTCCAGGCCAAGCAGCTGGGCCTGGTCGACGAACTGGGCGGCTTCTACGAGGCCGTCGACAAGGCCAAGAGCCTGGCCGGGATCAAGGGCGAGGTGAAGTTCAAGAAGTTCGGCGGCTCCAGCTCGCCGTTCGAGGCCCTGGAGAAGGCGCTGGGGGTCAGCTCGGCCTCGCTGCGCACCATGGCCGCCTCGGCCTGGCTGCTGGGCGACCCGCGCTCGCAGTCGATCATGGACGAGATGGCCAAGGCCCGGCTGCGCGCCACGCCCGGCGGGGCGTCGGTGATGGCGGATACGCCGATCCACTAGGCGACCCGCCTCCTCGCTACCAGAAGGGCCGTCCGGGCGACCGGGCGGCCCTTTCTTCTGGGGCTGGACGGCCTCGTGGCTCACGCCCTTGCCCCCTACGGATCGCTTCGCGATCGTCTTCCCCCATAGGGGGAAGAGCCTCGCCGTTGGCGCCGCGCGAACTCCGCCCCCTATGGGGGCGGACAGACCGCGAAGCGGTCAGGTGGGGGCAAGTGGGTGTGATCTCACGCGGAAGTCCGCTGAGCTGGTGGAGAGGGTGCGAAGCGCCCGGGCCTCGCCCGGATGATTGGCAGTTTTGAGTACCGTTTCGACGAAGACGAGCGCTTCGCGTGGCCTCCGGACGAGAGCCTTCGGATCGCGGTTTCTTAACCCGCTCCGATGGAGGCCCCCGGCGGGCAGGGAGTTGGCGCTCCCTGGACCGTGCGGGCGATTTCAGCCCCCACCTGCCGCGTCCGCCGATCCTCCGCCGCCAGGCTTTCGTCCCATGTTGCAGGGAACCCGACCTGACCGCCGCGAAGGCTGTCCCTTAAAGACCTCGGCGAGCGCTTCCCGCTCGACCACCCCCGAAGGCCGCATCGGTCGCCGTACGTGCGCCCTCCCCTGCCTTCAGGTGAGAAGCAGTATGCCTGCGGCTTGGAGCTCAAGGACAGGAAACGCGCGTTTTCCTGTAAGACCCCGCTTTTATTGACGTTTGTTTCCACGGCGGCGGGGATAGACGCCAGAAACGCTCTCCCGGCGGGGCCGCGCCCAAAGAAAAACGGCGGGCTCCGAAGAGCCCGCCGCCATTCCTAGTTCTAACGGAGTGCTTGACCTTAGAAGTCCAGGTCGAAGCCGAACCGCACGTAGCGCGGCTCTTGGTAGGCGATCGGCTTGGCGTAGTTGGCCGAATAACCGCCACCGCTGGTTTCGCCGCGCTCTTCGTACGACGTGATGCCGTCCGAGTTGAGCACGTTGAAGATGTCGGCGCGCAGAACCAGATTGCCGCCCAGCGGCATGATGGTGTCCGGAACCGTGTAGCGGACCGACAGGTCAAGCGAGGTGGTCCAGTCGGTTTCCCGAACCGAACCGCGCGGGGTGGGGACGTTCGGGGTGATGACCGGGTGGGTGACCACGCCCGTCACCGGGTTCACGACCGTACCGAAGGTGTCGCAAATCCGCGAAGCCGCGCCGTAGCCGGCCGAGTTGCCGTCGGTCGGGTGACGACCCAGGCAGCCCTGATGCTTCGGCGAGATGACCCGCGCGTTGGCGCCGAACATCAGGTTGTCGGTCACGGCGTAGTTGCCGAACACCTTGAACTGATGCGCGTGGTGGTTCGGCAACAGGCCGTACTGATTGTCGGTCAGACCGATGAAGTCGTACAGCACGGTGGAACCGGCGTCGGCTTGGTTGTTGTCCGACAGAACGGTGCCTTCGTAGTTACCCTTGCTTTCCGACAGGGTGTACGAGCCTTGCAGACCCCACTTGCCGTCGAAGGCGCGCTGGAAGGTGAATTCCAGGGCGATGTATTCGCGCTTGGGCTTCGGGAAGCCCAGTTCGGTCTTGGAGAAGGTCAGGGTCTTCGGCAGGGCCGCGGCGGCCGCGATCGTGGCCGCGTCGTGGACGCGGGCGTCGGGCTGACGGAGCTTGATCGTCAGATCTTCACCCGGGTTGAAGACGATGTACTGCCACGAGTTGTTGAAGATGGTTTCGCAGGCAGTCAGCGTCGCGCCCGTGACGTGGGCGTTACACCACTTCACGACGAACGGGTCGAGGGTGGTGTCTTCCGAGATGCGGTTCAGCTTGCGGTAGGTCAGGTTGACGCCACCCTTCCACAGCGGGGAGAACTGACGCTCGTAACCCACGGTGTATTCGTCTTCTTGCGAAGCCTTGATACCCACGGCGGCCTTGGAATAGGCCGGCTCGGCGATGCCGAGACCGAACGAAACCGTACAGCCCTCGACGTTCGGCGAACCGGCGACGACGACTTGCGGGCAGCCCGTGAACGTACCAGCCGGCAGGCCGGGGTTCGTGGTCGTGGTGATCTGCGTGCCGAGCGCCGTCGGAACGTTGTTGGCGGTCTGAGTGAAGTTCGGACCGTTCGTGGTGCCAAGGACGTAGCCCGGCGCGTAGAAGAACGCGCTGTAGCCCAGGTCGGCGCCGCGATAGCTCAGGTTGGACGCGGGCGGGATGTAGTAGCGGCCGAACGAGGCCGAGATCTTGTCCTTGCCTTCGCCGACCGGATCCCAGGTCACGCCAAAGCGCGGGCCCCAGTTGTCCTTCAGGTTCAGGACTTGCTCACCCAACAGGTTGTCCAGGGTGAAGTTGTCGTGACGGATGCCCAGTTGCAGGCTCAGCTGGGGCGTGACGTCCCAGGCGTCCTGAATGTACCAGGCTTCGTTGACGCCGTGGACCGGCGCGCCGCCGAAGCGGTTCGTCGACACTTCGACGTAGTTCACCCCGCCCAGCACGCCGTTGGCGTCCTTGGCGGTCGGGTTGGCCGGGTCGAACAGCGGACGGTGGTAGAAGTAGGCGATGCCGCTGGCGGTCGGACCGGTGTCGATCGACGCGTGGTTCAGCGTCGTCTTTTCGTGGTCGTAGCCACCGCGGACGTGGTGGTCGCCCAGCAGTTTGAAGTACAGGTCGCCGTCCAGACGATAGAACTCGCGCAGAGTCTTGCGGGTTTCGATCGTGCCTTGCTTCTGGGCGCTGATGGTGGTCGTGGCCTGACCGTCGACGTCGCTGGTCACCAGCGGGTCAACGACGTTGCCCGGCAGGACGCTGTTGGAGTCGCGGTTCTTGCCGTAGGCGGCCGACACGGTGAACCAGTCGGTGAACGTGCCGGTGTAGCGCGCCACATAGTTCACGCCGCCTTGACGATAGACCGTCGAAGGCAGTTGAGCGCCGATGGTGTCGGCGGTGGCGTTGTAGGCGTAGGCCGAACGGTTGATGGTCTTCTGGGTGTCGAAATAGGTCAGTTCGACGCGCTGGCGGTCGGTGATGTAGCCGTCCAGCTTGGCGCCCCAGAACGGGTCGTTGCTCTTGTCGACGGTGTACTGGCCGAGGGTCTTGAAGGCCGTCTGCTGCTGTTGGTCGCGCTGCTGGTTCAGCACGTAGAAGAACAGGTGGTCCTTGATCACCGGACCGCTGACTTCGAACGTGCCGCTCTTGTCCGAACGACCACCGCGATGGTTGGCGACGATGTAGGTGTCCGGCGAATCTTCGCGCAGGCTGTCCAGTTCGAAGTTGCCGTGCACGGCGAACTTGAACTCATTCGAGCCCGACTTGGTGACGGCGTTGATGACGCCGCCCGTGGCCCGGCCGAACTCGGCGGGATAACCGCCGGTCTTCACTTCGATCGACTTGTAGAAGTCGAACGGCACTTCAGCCGCGCCGATGTAGGTGTCGAAGTTGGTGATGTTCAGGCCGTTCACGTAGAACGCGTTTTCGGCGACCGAACCACCGCCGACCGACGGCTGAGCGCCAAAGTTGGCGGCGCTTGGCGCCGTGGTGACGCGCGACGAGCTGCCGACGACGACGCCGGGAGCCAGTTGGACGACCGCGGTCAGCGAGCGGCCGATCGGCGCTTGCTTGGTCAGGGTCTCCAGGTCGACGGTCAGACCCTTGGTCGTCGCGGCGAAGTCCAGCTGCGGGTTGGCGGTGGCGGTGACGACCACTTCGCTGACCGAAGCGCCAACTTCCGTCAGCGTGAACTGGTAGGCGGTCGAACCACCCAGGGCGACCTGGACGTTGCCGTCGCTGGTCGGCTGGTAGCCTTCCTTGGCGATCGCGACCGAGTAGCCGCCGATCGGGATCAGGGGAACGCGGAACTGACCGGAGCCGTCGGTGGTGACGGTGCGGGTGAAGCCTTGAGCCAGCGACTTAACCGTGACGGTCGCGTCCGGAACGGTGACGCCGGCCGAGTCCTTGACGGTGCCGATCAGCGAGCCCGAGCTGTAGTCCTGGGCCGAAGCCAGGGTCGGGACGGCCGTGACGATCGCCGTCACGGCGAGCGGCGCGGCGACGGTGGCCAGTCCGGCCAGCAGCGTCGACGCAAAAAGGCGCGCGCGAACGCCGCCCTTGGTGGAATTCATCTTCATAATATCCCCTCTAGCATGGCGGAGCATCCAACCGACCGCGCGCCCCACAAGGGAACGTTGCGCTCGATGTGGCTGGATTTTCGCCCCAACTCCACCACGAGAACTTAGGTGTCCCGGAAAACATTTCCCCGGTTGCGGCGACGTTAGGAGCCGCGCTGCTCACCGGTCAATTGCCATTACCGATCCGTAATCACATCGCTACGCCCTGTCGCATTATCGCAACACGATCGCCGCATTTTTGACGAACGCCGCTCAGATTCTCCACAAATAGGCTGGCAAACCGGGTCCGGCGCCCCGTAGTCCCTTGGTAAGCAAGGCAAATTCGACCCCAGCGTCGCGTTGCGAACACATTTCGGGACGCCCACGCCAGAGACGGCAAAAATACCTCCTAGTACGTTGACATTAACAAAATACGCCCATCAAAAACCGATGTTCTCGGGTCATATATGCGTCATATGACCAATGCTAAAAAGTTTTGTCCGCGAGATGCCCAATTTCGCGACAGATCAAAAACCACGCCGACCGTTGCGGAGGCGCCCCCGAGCCGGGATGATGCGGTCTGGGCGGCCTTTGCCCGTGAACTTGTGAGCGACTTGCCATGACCGGCTTCCGACACGTGACCGACTCGCTTTCGGTCAGCCCCCAGATCGCCGTGGAGGACCTGGGCCGCGCCGCCGCCGAGGGGTTCGTCCTGGTGATCAACAACCGCCCCGACGACGAGGAGCCGGGCCAGCCTTCCAGCGCCCAGATGGAGGCCGCCGCCCGAGCCGCCGGCCTGGCCTATGCGCATATTCCGGTGCGGGGCGGCCCGACGCCCGACCAGGTCGAGGCGGTGCGACGAGCGGTGGAAGCCGCCGAGGGGCCGGTGCTGGCCTTCTGCCGGTCGGGCACGCGCTCGATCGTCACCTGGTCGCTGGGCCAGGCGATTTCGGGCGCCAGCGATCGCGACACCCTGGTGCGCCAGGGCGCGGCGGCGGGCTACGACCTGTCGGGCGTGTTGGGCGGCTAGGGTTCAGCGGCCCTAGTAGCGGTGTGTCAGGGCGACCCGAGCGGCCATCGCCGAGGGCTCGGGCTCGCAACTGGCCAGCACGAACTGCGCCACGATGAGACACAGGATGGCGAACGCCGCCCGTTGGAGCCGTTTTGAGACAAAAATCGCTGCGTCGGCGGCCATGATCCGTACTCCGGGTGGTTTACGGGTCGTTAATCGCAAGACCGGCGCCGGAGCCCCCTCTCCTGAAGAGACCGTGATGATCCCCTATGTCCGCGAGATCGAGTTCGAATACGGCCGCTGCGACCAGGTCTCGCCGCTGATCCGCCGGGTGATCGCCGACAATCCCGGGCCGTTCACCTACACCGGCACCGGCACCTACATCGTCGGGCGCGGGACCGTGGCGGTGATCGACCCCGGCCCCGACCTGGACGGCCATCTGCAGGCGCTGCTGGCCGCCCTGGACGGCGAGACGGTCAGCCACATCCTGGTCACCCACCACCACAGCGACCACTCTCCCCTCGCCCGCCCGCTGGCCCGGGCGACCGGCGCGACCATCTACGGCCGCCGCGCGCCGCACCTGGCCGAGGCGGCGTCGGACCTGACCCTGGAAGCCGGCGACGACGACGGCTTCCGCCCCGATGTCGAGATCGCCGACGGCGCGGTGTTCGAAGGTCCCGGCTGGACGCTGCGGGCGGTGACCACCCCCGGCCACACCTCCAACCACGTCTGCTTCGCCCTGGCGGAAGAGAACGCCCTGTTCAGCGGCGACCACATCATGGGCTGGTCGACGACGGTGATCACCCCGCCGGACGGCGACATGGGCGCCTACTTCGCCAGCCTGGACAAGGTGAAGGCGCTGGACTTCGACACCCTGTGGCCGACCCACGGCTCGCCGGTCCGCGAGGTGGCGCCGTTCATCCAGGCCTATGCCGACCATCGCCGCGCGCGCGAGGCGCAGATCCTGGCGGCCCTGGCCGCCGGCCCGACCACGATCAAGGCCATGGTCCCGACGCTCTACGCCGCCGTCGACCCGCGCCTGCACCCGGCGGCGGCGATGTCGGTGCTGGCCCACGTGCTGCTGCTGGTGAAGGAAGGGCGGGTGACGTGCGAGGGGGTGGCGGGGTTGGATTCGGAATATCGGCTGGCCTGAACGACTTGCCCCCACCTGACCGCTCCGCGGTCTGTCCGCCCCCATAGGGGGCGGAGTTCGCGCGGCGCCAACGGCGAGGCTCTTCCCCCTATGGGGGAAGACGGCCGAAGGCCCGTAGGGGGCAAGTGCGCCGAACGACTACCCCCTCACCACCGCCAGCAACCCGCTCACCCGGCGGCAGTTGCGGCCCATGTCGGGGCCGGGCGCGCGGCCGACGGACCGCATGTCGACCCGCGACCCGGCGGCGTCGGGACGCACCCGCACCACCAGGTCGTCCTTCAGGCCGTACCAGAAGCTCTGGCCCGTGGCCTCCAGCCGGCCGTCGATCGGGTCGTCGGTGACCAGGGTCAGGCCGGCGGCCTGCACGGCGGCCTTGGCCGACTCGTAGGCGTCGGCCGGCGCGCGCGCCAGCACCAGCGGCCGGGCGGCCGGGCAGGTCTCGGCGTTGACGTCGGCGACGCGGCGGCCGGCGAAGTCGGCCGAGCCGACCGGCAGGCTGGGGTCCGGCTCGACGGTCTGGGCCTCGCCGCCCCGCGCCGCCAGGGCGGCGTCGGACAGCATCAGCGGCGTCTTCCAGTCGGTGGAGACGTCGTGGATCGGCGGCGCGCGGCCGCCGA